>NZ_JBEEQE010000022.1:0-59942 GCF_040137805.1 Pseudarthrobacter sp. B907
GACCTTCATGCCGGCCAGCACCGCGGAGGCGGCGTTGGTGCCGTGCGCGGAGGCCGGGATCAGGCAGACGTTGCGCTGAGCGTCGCCGCGGGAGTGGTGGTAGCCGCGGATCGCGAGCAGGCCGGCGAGCTCGCCCTGGGAGCCGGCGTTGGGCTGGATGGAGACCTGGTCGTAGCCGGTGATTTCGGTCAGCTGGGCTTCGAGGTCCTCGATCAGTTCGCGCCAGCCGGCGGTCTGGGAGTCGGGGGCGAAGGGGTGGATGGAGGCGAATTCCGGCCAGGAGATCGCTTCCATCTCGGCCGTGGCGTTCAGCTTCATGGTGCACGAACCCAACGGAATCATGGTCCGGTCCAGCGCGAGGTCCCGGTCCGAGAGACGGCGGATGTAGCGCAGCAGCTGGGTCTCGGAACGGTGCGTGTTGAAGACCGGGTGCTGCAGGTAGTCGGAGGTGCGCTCGACGGCGGCGTCCAGGGCGAAGCCTTCCACGGAATCAACCACCGTGGCGCCGAAGGCGGCGACGACGTCGGCAACGTTTGCCGCCGTCGTCGCCTCATCGGCGGAGATGCCGACCGTGTCGGCATCGATGGAACGCAGGTTGATGCCCTTGGCATCGGCGGCGGCGATGATCTCCGCGGCCTTGCCCGGAACCGAGACGGTGACAGTGTCGAAGAACGAGGTGTGCAGCACGTTAAGGCCGGCGCCCTTGAGCGAGGCGGCGATGGTGCGGGCGTTGTTGTGGACGGTCTCGGCGATCGCCTTCAGCCCGTCCGGGCCGTGGTAGACGGCGTAGAACGAGGCCACGATGGCCAGCAGCGCCTGGGCCGTGCAGATGTTGGAGGTGGCCTTCTCGCGGCGGATGTGCTGCTCGCGGGTCTGCAGCGCCAGGCGGTAGGCGGGCATGCCGGCGTTGTCCTTGGAGACACCGACGAGGCGGCCGGGCATGGAGCGCTCGAGGCCCTTGGCTACGGCCATGTAGGCGGCGTGCGGGCCGCCGAAGAACAGCGGGACGCCGAAGCGCTGGGCGGAGCCGACGGCGATGTCCGCACCCTGCTCGCCCGGGGAGGTGATGAGGGTCAGGGACAGCAGGTCCGCCGCCACCGTGACGAGCGCGCCGCGTTCCTTGGCCTCGGCGATCACGGCGGTGTGGTCGAACACGCGGCCGGAAGCGCCCGGCTGCTGCAGCACAACGCCGTTGATGACGCCCTCGGGCAGGCCTTTGGACAGGTCTGCGACCTCAACTTCGAAGCCGAGGGCCTCGGCGCGGCCCTGGACGATGGCGATGGTCTGCGGCAGGCAGTCGGCGTCGAGGACGGTTTTGCCGTCGTGGGCCGTCTTGTTCTTGTTGGCCCGGCGCATCATCAGCACGGCCTCGGCGACGGCGGTGGCTTCGTCCAGCAGCGAGGCGTTGGCGATCGGCAGGCCCACGAGGTCCTGGACCATGGTCTGGAAGTTCAGCAGCGCCTCGAGCCGGCCCTGCGAGATTTCGGGCTGGTACGGCGTGTACGCGGTGTACCAGGCCGGGGCTTCGAGGATATTGCGACGGATCACGGCCGGGGTGACGGTGTCGTAGGAGCCCTGGCCGATCATCTGCACGGCGGTCTTGTTCTTGGCGGCCAGCTTGCGCAGCTCGGCGAGGACTTCGACTTCGCTCAGTGCCGCGGCGAGCGCCAGGTCGGAGTCCTGGCGGATGTCCTTCGGAACGGCGGTGTCCACCAGCGCGTCGACGGTGTCGTGGCCGACAGCCTTCAGCATGGTGTCGACGTCGGCCTGGCGGCGGGCGCCGATGTGCCGGTCAACGAAGGACGTGGAGGCTGAGGTAACAGTCACAAGGAACTCCATAACTAAGGCGGCGCAGGGTACGCCACATTGATTCGGGTTCCTCCCCGCTCTGTATTGGACCTGAGAGTTTCCGCGCAACCGCTTTCGCGAGGCTCCGCTTGCACCGTCGGTGAGCACGGCGCGCCCGGGGCGTGCCTGCTGCTTTCCAGAGTTGCCTTGCCGCGGCGGTACATGGGCCTGAGAGATTCCTGGGGAGGGTTTGCTCCTACGGCGCCTGCTTGTACCTACTTGCAGAACTCTCCCGCCGCAGATCAAAGGCATATTCAATTGCTCGTGACCGCAGTCACAAGTCCCATTGTCCTATGCCGGAGGCACGTCCGCAAACTCCGGCGCACGGAGCGGTTCGGGTCACGCTTCGGGTGCCGCCGCAGGCCCCCTGATGGGACGCTCCCGCACCAACCCGCCACACCTGCGGGAGCCTCCCCGGGTTGGAGCGCCCACTCAGCCGCGCAGCCGTTCGACGGCGGCGAGCAGGCCGTCGACGTCGCCGGCCACCTCCGGCGGCGCCCCGCCGGGAGCCCGCGCGAGCATCGCGTTGAAGTACAGCCCATCCCCCATGTACAGCACAGCCTTGGCCATCGCAGGTCCGACGTCGGCAGCGAGCAGTGCCAGCCAGCTGGCCTGGACCCCGGCCATCCGCTGCAGGGTCTCAGCGTGCGCCACTTCGGCCAGCCGGGTAGCGGCCACAAACACCCGGTCCAGCGGGGTGTCGGCCCACACGGAGGATTTGATGAAGTACGCCGCCGCCCCCTCCGGCGCGGCGGCCATGGCATCCAGGTCTTCGGCGAGCAGCCGGTCCAGGCGCTCGAGCAACACCGCGATCATGGCTTCCTTGTTCGGGAAGTGGTACAGCAGGCCGCCCTTGGAGACACCTGCCAGCCTGGCCACCGCATCCAGCGTCGCGGCGCGTTCCCCTTCGGCGATGAGCAGCGATTCGAAGGCGTCGAGGACGGCTTCGCGGGCAACGGGTTTTCTGGCCATGGATTACATCATGCCTGCCGGGACGCGCATTTCTTAACTATACCGTCCAGACGGTACAGTTATCTCTCATGAGCACCGTATTCCAGCCGGCAACTGACCGCACGGCCGCAGCCCCGGAGCCGCGAGCGCCCTGGCGGGACTGGCTGGCGCTCACCCTGCTGATGTTCCCGGTGCTGCTGGTGGCCGTGGATAACACGGCCCTGACGTTCGCGCTGCCCGCGATTGCCCGAAGCCTGGATGCCACCGGGGTGGAACTGCTCTGGATTGTTGACTCTTACCCGCTGGTCCTGGCCGGCCTGCTCGTGGCGATGGGCAGCCTCGGTGACAGGATTGGCCGCCGGCGGCTGCTGCTGGTCGGCAGCACGGGCTTTGCGGCCGTCTCCGCGGTGACGGCCTTTGCACCCGGCGCGGAGTGGCTGATCGCCGGCCGGGCCGGGCTCGGTTTCTTCGGCGCCATGCTGATGCCATCCACGCTGTCGCTGATCCGGAACATCTTTCCGGAGCCCAACCGGCGGCGGCTCGCGGTGGCGATCTGGGCCGCCGGCTTCTCCGGCGGCGCGGCGCTGGGCCCGATCCTGGGCGGCTGGCTGGTGGAGCACCTCTGGTGGGGTGCGGTCCTCCTCGTCGCGGTGCCCATCATCCTGCCGCTGCTGGCCCTCGGTCCGGCGCTGATCCCGGAATCCTGCGACCCGAAGCCCGGCCCCGTGGACGTACCCAGCATCGTCCTGTCCCTGCTGGCCATGGTCCCGGCAGTGTACGGCATCAAGATCCTGGCGACCCACGGCCCGGAACCGGAGGCGCTGGCCGCCATCGGCGTCGGTCTCCTGATGGGGTACGCCTTCGTCCGCCGCCAGCGCCGGCTGGCAGCCTCGCCGGCGACGGCTCCCCTGCTGGACCTCAGCCTCTTTGGCAACCCGGTCTTCAGCACCGCCATCACGGCGAACGTGCTGGCGCTGTTTTCCTACAACGGCTTTATTCTCTTCCTCGCCCAGCACCTGCAGCTGCTCGAGGGCCAGTCGCCGTCGGAGTCCGGCCTGGCGATGGTTCCGGCCCTGGCCGCCACGGTTGTCGCGGGCCTGCTCGCGGTGCCGCTGGTGCGCAAGGTCCGCCCGGGCTTTGTGGTCGCCGGCGGGCTGCTGTTGAGCGCCACGGGCTATGCCCTGGTGGCCGGGGGCGACCACGGCGCCGGTCCCGGCATGTTGCTGGCGGCGCTGCTGGTGCTCTGCCTGGGCGTCGGCGCGGCCGAGACCATCTCCAACGACCTGATCTTGGGTGCCGTCCCGGCCGCGAAATCCGGCGCGGCGGCCGCCATTTCGGAAACCGGTTACGAGATCGGCTCCCTGCTCGGCACCGCCATCCTCGGCTCGATCCTTACCGCGTCCTACCAGCGGAACCTCAGGTTGCCCGCCGACGTCGCCGGCGCCGGCCCCGGGGCGGCCCACCAGGCCGGCGAGACCCTTGCCGGGGCAACCGAGCTGGCCCGGAGCCTCCCGGCCCCGCTGGCCGAGGCCGTGACGGCCGCCGCCAGGACCGCCTTCGACTCCGGCGTCCACATCACGGCCACGATTGCCCTGGTGCTGATGGCGGGCGCGGCCGTCCTCGCCGCCGTCGTACTGCGTAAAGTGCCGAGGGCCGCCTGAACAGGCTTACCCGGGGGGTAAACCGCGTTAAACGCCGGACGCCCGACGCCGGGAGGGAAACCCGGCGCCGGACGCTTGGAAAGGCGCGTGGAAGGTTGCGTCTATTTCTTGGCGTCAGGGGTGGTGACGCTGGCGGAGGCCCGCATGGTCTCAGCGTTCACCATCCAGGCGAACTGCTCGAACTTGGCAATGAATTCGTGCAGCAGGTCCGCGGTGGTGGGGTCTTCCTCGTCCACCTCGTCGTGCACCTTGCGCATGGTGCCGACGGCGGCCTCGAGCGCGGCGACGATCTTGTCGATCGCGTCCTTGGTGTTGATGAGCCCGGCAGGGAATTCCGCAAGGGCGGTGGACTTGGAGACGGTGGAACTGCGGCCGTCCGGCAGGGCGTGCAGGGCGCGCATCCGCTCGGCCAGGTCGTCGGCGAATCCGCGGGCGGCTTCGATGATCTCGTCGAGCTGGAGGTGGAGGTCGCGGAAGTTGGTTCCCACGATGTTCCAGTGCGCCTGTTTGCCCTGGACGTGGAGTTCAATCAGGTCCACGAGAACGGCCTGCAGGTTGCTTGTCAGGGTGGGTGTTGCTTTCATGCATCCTCCTTGATCGGAACGGCTGGTACGGCGTTATGCCTCAGACGGTACCCCAGGGAGGACGCGGCCCGCGATGGCCGCGGGTGAATTTCACGGTCAGCTTACTAAGTGAGCTTAGTAAGCGTTCCGAGCGGCTTTAGACGGCCTGGTTGAGCATCGGCCCCTGCGGGAAGATGGCCCGGGTGATCCCGCCGGCAGTCGCTTCGGAGAGCTGGGCCAGGTAATCGTTCCGGCGGCGCGGCGTGATCCGCGACTGCGGCTCGAAGCTCTGGTCCGGGTCGTCGGCGTAGTGGGCGGTGAGGCCGTCGCGCATCAGCCGGATCGCTTCGGCGCGCTGCTGCGACACCGCGGCGTGCGTGGAACCCAGCTCGGCGGCCAGGTCCTTGACGGTGCGGTCCCCGAAGTAGATCTCCTCGACCACATAGCGCATCCGCTCCGGGAGGGACTTCACGGCGGCCCGCAGGTACTGGAGCCGTTCGTCCGCGAGCACCGAGTGCTCCGGAGACAGGGTTTCCGCCGCCAGCGTGTCCACAACGGCGTCGTCGAGCGGCGTGAGGGTGCGGGACGCGTCTGCGAGCGCCGCCTCCACCACGCTTTGCTGGACACCGAGGGCGGAGGCAATCTCGTCCACCGAGGGCGTGCGGCCGAGGGCGGCGGCGAGGGTCTCCTGGACGGACATGGTCTCTTTGATCCGACGGCGCGCGGAGCGGGTGGCCCAGTCGCTGGCCCGCATTTCGTCCGCGAAGGCGCCCAGGATGCGGCGCCGGGCGAAGGCGCCGAAGGGCACGCCAAGGTCGGGGTCGAAGGAGTCTGCCGACGTAATCAAGGCAACGGCGCCAGCCGACGCCAGGTCATCGCGCGAGAGGTGGGACGCCTTCGAGCACAAATCTGAGACGAGATAACCCACCAGCGGAAGGTGCTGGGTGACCATCTCGTTGCGTTCCACGCGATTCAATAGTGTGTCCCCCCATGAGACCGGATCAGGAGCTTAAAAACCCTGAGAGCCGCACCCGCAAACGGTCCCGCGCTCCCCCCATGGGAGGCGGTGTTCGAAGCTCGGGCGCAGCACCCAGAACGAAACCTATCACCTGATCTGGAATCTGCGTGTAGCCTCAGGGAAAAGCTTGGCGGAAAATGCGGAATGCCGTAATTTGGCCGGGATGGCAAGGGAATGGGGCCCATGGGTGCAGGGGATCTTTCGGCGGCGCTGTGGCAGGAGCGGCGGCAGTTGGAACTGCTGTTGTTCAGGCTGGAAACCCAGCGCCTGCACGTGGCTGCCGGCAACACCCAATGGCTGATCTTTACCGCGTCCGAGGTGGAGTCGGTACTGGACCGGCTGCGGTTCGAGGCGCTGGCCCGGAACGTCGAATCGGCGGCCGTGGCGGCCGAATGGGGTCTTCCGGCGCAGGCGACGCTGGTTGAACTTATTGCCGCCGCCCCGCAGGGTTCGTGGCCGACGGTCCTGCGGGAGCATCTGGACGGCCTGCGGGAACTTCTGGGCCGCCTCGGCGACACGGCCCGCGCCAGCGAGGAGATGCTTGCGAGCCTGCAACTGCCCGCCGCTACCGGCGATCCGGCCGAGATGCTGGAGCAGCTGACGATGGCGGGAAACATTGACCGGGCCTTGGCCATTACGCGCCGCGCCGCCCAGCCGCTGATGGCCCAGTACCTCGGCGACGACGCGAATTCCCACTAACCGCCGTTAGTCGACGGGGCGGACGGCCGCCGGGGGCAGCAACCCGCGCAGGGCGTCCTCGGTTCGGGACCCCGCTTGCGCACCGGCTTCGGCCGCCGCCAGGTTCGCCGCGGCGATGGCCTCGATGACTTCCCGGCGCTGGATCGGGACCCCGCGGGGCGCCTCGATGCCGATCCGGACGCCGTCTCCGCGGCCTTCCAGAACAGTGATGACGATGCCGTCGCCGATCATGATCTGTTCGCCCGGCTTGCGTGTAAGTACCAGCATTCTCTCAATCTACCCTTCGTGGCCGGGCGCTGCGTCCCACGGCAGCGGCCGGGTCGCCGGCCGGCCGTCGATCCAACCCACGGGCAGGCCGAGGGCGTCAACGCTTTCGGGCGTGGCGGTGTCCGCAGCGCCCACGACAGCCACCGCGGCAACGTCGAGCCGCGCCCTCAGCAGGCCGACCCAGCGGGCGGTGTCCTCGTGTTTGCGTCCGGCGTCCACGACTACCCAGAGTTGGTCCGGCGAGAGCGCCGCGATCGCCTGGAGCCGGGCCAGGGTGTTGCGCGCCTTGCCCAGTCCGAAGGCCGCCAGCACGGTCTGCTCCGTCTCGACGGCGTGGGCGCGGGCCGCCGTCGCGCTCTGGCGCCCGTCCAAATGCAGGTGCCCGTAGGCGCTGAGCTCCCCCGCGGTGCGGACGTCCGCGCCGCCCGCGGCGCTGGACATGGCCAGGGCGGTGTCCATCGCGTCGTCGTCGAGACCCACCAGGACCACCAGGTCGCCGGTGCCGCTGAGCGGGAAGGGGACCGTCTCGCGTGCCGGCGCGGCGGCCCGCACCGCCGGCGACGGCGACGACGACGGCGACGGCGCAGACGGGACCGCGGACACTGGATGGCCGGGTGCCGGGGCGGGTGGTTCCCCTGTGCCGCTCCCCGGCTGCGCCGAAACCCTTGGGCCGGAGCGTGCCGGTTCGGGCGCCGGCGGGCGGAGGCCGGAACCGAGCTGGTCCAGCAGTTCGGCGAAGCCCGGCGATTCGGTGGAGACTCCCGGGCTGGCCGTGCGGTGCAGGGTCAGTTCGGCGGCGTCGGCTTCGGCCAGCAGGGCGGCGATCGCGTCGCCCTGCAGTTCGTGGCCGGGCGCGGCGGCGGCCCGCAGTCCGCCCGGCACCCCCGGCCGCGGCGTGTCGCGGGGGGTGTCCCGTTGCGTGTCGCGGACGGCGTCCCGCGGCGTGTCCACGATCTCGCCCTCGGCCAGGATGTCGGCGTCCGGGACCACCTCGCCGGTCACGACGTCGTGCTTGGGCTGGACCTCGATGATGGCTTCGTAGCGGTTGGCGGCGAAGAGTCCGGCAATGCCGGGGCTGATGACGCGCTCCGCGGAAATGATGCGGGCCGCGGGGCCGTACTGGGCTTCCGCTTTGCTGCGGATTTCCTCCAGCGAGGCTCCCTTAAGCCGATAGCGGTTCGGCATGGCGCACGACTCCTACGGTTTCGATCCGGACGTTGGCGGAGGTGACCTCGCGGTAGGACAGCACCGGCAGCGAACCCGGCTGCGCTCCGACGAGCCGGTGGATGGCCGGGCGCAGCGCAGGGGCGCAGACCAGGACTGCCTGCCGGTTGGCGGCGGCCGCGGAATCCACCGCGTTGCGCACCGAGCGGAGCACGGCGTCGAGCCGGTCCTGCCCCATCACAATCTGGCTGCCGCCCTCGGCCGGGCGCATGTCCTCGAGCATGGACTGCTCCAGCAGCGGATCGATCATGATCACGTTGAGCACGGGGCCTTCCATGAACTTGGCGGTCAGCGCCGGCCCCAGGGCCTGGCGGGCCGCCTCCACGAGGGACTCCGGGTCGGTGGAAATCTTGGCCCGGAGGGTCAGCGCCTCGTAGATCCGGGCGAGGTCGTTGATCGGGACCTGTTCGTCGAGCAGGCCCTGGAGCACCCGCTGCAGCTCCGCGAGCGAGAGCAGGGCCGGGGTGAGCTCGTCGACGGCGGAGGGGCTCTGTTTCCGGACTCCCTCGGTCAGCACCCGGACATCCTCGCGGGAGAGCAGCCGGGCGGCGTTGGCCGTGACGATCGAGGATAGGTGGGTGACGAGCACCGAGACCCGGTCGATCACGGTGGCCCCGGTCATTTCGGCGTTGTGCCGCATCTCGGCCGGAATCCACTTCCCAGCGAGGCCGAAGACCGGTTCGATCATCGCGGCGCCCGGCAGCGAGTCCAGCGAGTCGCCGAGGGCCAGCATCTGGCCGGCCGGGGCGGTGCCACGGCCGGCCTCCACGCCCGCGATCCGGATGGCGTAGGTGGCCGGCGGCAGGTCCACGCTGTCCCTGGTGCGGACCGGCGGGATGACCAGGCCCAGTTCCATGGCAATCTTGTGCCGGAGCGACCGGACCCGGGCCAGCAGGTCGTCCGAGGCGCCGGAGACCATGTCGACCAGGTCCGGGGCCAGCAGGATCTCCACAGGGTGGATGCGCATGTCCTCAAGCAGCTTCTCGTTCGGGTCCAGTTCCGGGGAGTTCAGCGCGGCGGCTTCGGCGTCGCGGGTCCGCTCGGCCTCCTGCTGGCTGGCGGCGGTTCGGCGCGAGGCCAGAATCAGCCCGGCCCCGACCAGGACGAATGGGATGGGCGGCATGCCCGGGATCAGGGCCATGGCGAGGGCGGCCACGCCGGCGATCAGGAGGGCGTTGGGCGATTGCAGCAGCTGGGTGGAGGCTGTCCGGCCCATGTCCGCTTCGGCGTTGGACCGGGTCACGATCATGCCGGTGGAGACCGCCATCAGCAGCGCCGGGATCTGCGTGACGAGCCCATCGCCCATGGTCAGCAGGCCGTAGGTGTTGAGGGCGTCGCCGATTTCCATGCCGCGCTGCAGCATGCCGATGGCGATGCCGCCGATGAAGTTGATGATGATGATGATGATGCCGGCGATGGCATCGCCCTTGACGAACTTGGACGCACCGTCCATGGCGCCGTAGAAGTCGGCCTCGGCCGAGACCTCCGCGCGCCGCTCCCGGGCCTGGGTGTCCGTGATCAGCCCGCCGTTGAGGTCGGCGTCGATCGCCATCTGCTTGCCCGGCATGGCGTCCAGGGTGAAGCGCGCGCCCACTTCGGCGACGCGCTCGGCGCCCTTGGTGACCACCACGAACTGGATGACCACCAGGATCAGGAAGACGACGGCGCCGATGATCATGGAGCCGCCCACGGTCACCTTGCCGAACGCCTCAATGACCTGCCCGGCATAGCCGTTGCCCAGCACCAGGCGGGTGGAGGCGACGTTCAGGCCCAGCCGGAACAGGGTGGCCACCAGCAGCAGCGAGGGGAACACGGAGAAGTCCAGCGGCTTCTTCACGAACATGCTGGTCAGCAGCACCAGCAGCGCGAGCAGGATGTTGCACACGATCAGGAAGTCCAGCAGCGGCGCGGGCACGGGAACCACCAGCAGCAGCACGATGCCGACGATGCCGATGGGCACCGCCAGCCGAGCGAGCCTGTTGTTCATGATGCGGTCCTTTCACAGACGCTGGTTCGGTGAGTGCGGCCAAAAGTGTTCACAGCGCGGCCCCGGCCATGCGGTGCAGCCCGGCGCCGGCGCCGCGGGCCTTGAGGGACATCACGAAGGCGAGGACCCCGGCCACGGCGTGGTAGAAATCCACCGGGATCTCCTGCCCCAGCTCGCAGGCGCCGTGCAGCGCCCGGGCGAGCGGGATGTCCTGGACCATCGGCACGTTTCGTTCCTCCGCTTCCTGCCGGATGCGTGCCGCGACGTGGCCGGCGCCCTTGGCCACTACCCGCGGGGCGGATTTTCCCGGTTCGTATTTCAGCGCGACGGCCACGTGCGTGGGGTTGACGAGGACGACGTCGGCGTCGCCGATCGCCGCGATCATGCGGTTCCGGCTCATGGCCAGCTGCCGGGCGCGGCGCTGGGAGCGGATCAGCGGGTCGCCTTCGCTGCTCTTGTTCTCGTCCTGGACTTCCTTTTTGGACATCCGGGTCTTCTTCCGGTTCCTGCGCATCACCACGAAGAAGTCCACGGCCGCCAGTGCGATTCCGGCGAAGACGGCGAACTGGACCAACTGCGAGATACCGCCGCCGGCCGCCGCGACGACGCCGGACACCGGGAGCCCGCCCGCCGTGAGCAGCACCGGGATCAGGCCCTGCACCACGGAGTAGAGCACCAGGCCCACGACGCTGGCTTTCAGCAGGGCCTTGACGCCGCCCCAGAGAGCCTGGGTCCCGAAAATGCGCTTCAGCCCGCTGAGGAGTTTGAAGTTCTCGAAGTCCAGCCGGAATTTTTTCAGGTGGATTCCGCCCTGCAGCGCGGAGCCGACCAGCACGACGACGAGGACCACGATCAGCATGGGGCCGAGGATTCCGGCCAGCGAGCCGAGGCCCGCTTCCAGGGCTTTGAGGGCCTTCGCCGGGTCCGGCTGCGCCATCACGCCTTTGACGCTGAAGACCTGGTCCGTGGCCGCGCTGGCCCCGCGTTCCACGGTGGCGGGAATCATGACCGCGGCGGCGCCGACCGCCAGCCACGCCGTGAGGTCCTGGGAGCGGGAGAGCTGGCCCTTGGAGCGGACCTCCCGCATGCGTTTGTCGGTGGCTTGTTCGGTCTTTTCCTGTGAATCCGACATCAGCCCACCCCCAGCACTGTCTTGGCGGCCTGCCCGGCGAGGGTGGAGACGATCCTGGGCAGCGCAAGGAAGAGGAATCCGGCCAGCGCGAGGGTCAGCATGATCTTGAGCGGGAAGCCGAGCGAGAAGGCGTTCAGCGCGGGGGCCACGCGGGTCAGCAGGCCGAGGCCGACGTCGGCGAGGAAGAGCACCACCAGCAGCGGGCCGGCGATCTGGACGGCGGCGAGGAACATGCCGGTCACCGCGGACGTCATGGCCTGGACCGGCTGGGCGAGGTCAAGGCCGCCGGCCAGGGGCAGCGCGGTGAAGCTTCCGGTCAGGCCCCCGATCACGAGCTGGTAGCCGTCCGAGGAGAACAACAGGGCCAGCGCGGCCATCTGCAGCAGCCGGGTGAACTGGGCGCCGTTGACCATCATTTGTGGATCGAACGCCTGGGCCATCTGGAAGCCGCTGAAGAGGTCCACCAGGGAGCCTGCGGACTGGACCGCGGCGAAGACCAGCATGATCAGGAAGCCCAGGACCAGCCCGGTGACGAGTTCCAGGACCACCCCGGTGAGGAATCCCGCCGTGTCACGGGCAACGTAGCCGGCGGAAAGGCGCTGCGAGACGGCCAGGCCCAGGCCGACGCCCAGCATGGCTTTGATCCGCCCGGGAAACGCCTGGTGCGCGAAGGGCGGCGCCACGATCAGGAATGCCGTCATCCGGACGGTGGCCAGGAGGAGGACTTCCAGCCACGTCTGGTCGATGGGGATGCCCACCTCACAGGCCCCCGAGCAGGGACGGGATCTTGGCGAAGAGGTCGTTGGTGAAGGCGACCATCTCCGTGATCATCCAGTGCCCGCAGACCACCAGGGCCACCGCCACGGCGGCGAGTTTGGGCACGAAGGAGAGGGTGGCTTCCTGGAGCTGGGTGATGGACTGCAGCAGGGAGATCGCCAGGCCCACCACCAGCGCGGTTACCAGCACAGGGGCCGAGAGCTTGGCGGCCACGATCATGGCCTGGAGGCAGATGTCCAGGACGGCGTTGGCGTTCATCCCGTGCCTGCGTAACTCTGGATCAGCGAGGTGATGATCAGGCCCCAGCCGTCCACGAGGATAAAGAGCAGGATCTTGAACGGCAGCGAGATCATGACCGGCGGCAGCATCATCATGCCCATGGACATCAGGGCCGCGGAGACGACGAGGTCGATCACGAGGAACGGGATGAAGATGACGAAACCGATGATGAACGCCGCGCGGAGTTCGGAGATCATAAATGCCGGGATCAGTGTCTGCAGCGGCACCGACTCCGGGGTGTCCGGGTTCTCCATGCCGGCGGCGCGGGTCATCAGGGCGATGTCTTCCTCGCGGGTGTGCGCCAGCATAAAGTGCTGCAGCGGCCCCGAGCCGGCGCTGAGCGCGGCGTTGAAGTCGAGGGTGCCGTTCAGGTAGGGCTGCACGCCGATGGTGTTCATCTCGTTGATGACCGGCCACATCACAAAGATGGACAGGAACAGGGCAAGGCCCGCCAGTACCTGGTTGGGCGGGATGGAAGGCAGTGAGAGCGCGTTGCGCGTCATGGCGAGCACCACGAAGATCTTGGTGAACGAGGTCATCATCAGCAGCAGCGCCGGCGCGACGGACAGCAGTGTGATCCCGATCAGGGTCAGGACCGCGGTGGAGGGCTTCCCGTCCATGCCGTTGATCTCAATGTTGACGCTGCCGGTGTCCGGGCTGGCCGGCGGGGTGGGCGGAACCGGCGGGACGGGGGCGGCGTGCCCGGCGGAGGCAGTCAGCCACAGGAGCAGGACAGCGAGCAGCGCGGCGGCGAGGCCGAGCGCCAGGATCCTGCCGGGTCGGCGGGCGGTGATGGGGCGGATCAATTGCGGCGTCCGCTCCTGAGAGCGGCAGCGGCCTGCTTCCAAGTGGAACCGGCCAGGATCGACCCGTGCAGCGGCGGGTGCACCGGGTTCCCGGACCCGGTATCCCGTCCCGGGGTGGTCCGCCCCGGGGAGGTCCGGGTGTGGGAGTCGCGGTGGATCGAGCTGCGGCGTGACAGCGGCAGCTCCGGCGACGCGCCGGCCGCGGGCTGGCCGCCTGCCGGCCGGGCGGCGCCGGCGTCGTCGGCGTCGTTCGCGGAAGCGGAGGCGGAAGCGGAAGCGGGGGCGGAGGCGGAGGCGCCGGCGAGGATCTGGGCGAACGCGCCGGCGGCCCCGCCGCGGCGGGGCTCCGGGGCCAGGTCTTCAAGGGCTTCTTCGGGGATGTCGCCGGTGTGGAGGACATTGACGGCGTGGTCGGTGACGCCGAGCAGGAAGCGGTGGCCGCCGGCGTCGACCACCACGACCGAGGCGCGCTGGCCGAGGCTTTGGCGGCTGACGACGCTCAGCGCAGCGTCAGCGCGGCGGCGTCCCGGGCCCTTGCCGAGACGGCGTTGGAGCAACCAGATCAGGCCGAGCACCGCGCCCAGGGCTACGGCTACCCGCAGCCCAAGGATCAGCGAGTCCATTCAGCTGAGCCCCTCGGCCACGTCGAGGATCCGGGTGATCCGCACGGCGTAGTCCTGGTCCAGGACCACAACCTCGCCGTGGGCGATCAGGCGGCCGTTGAGCAGCACGTCGGCCGGGGCGCCGGCGGAGCGGTCGAGTTCGATGATTTTGCCGGGTTCGAGCGAGAGCACGTCGCGGACGGACATGCGGGTGCGGCCGATCTCCACGGTCAGGGCCATCTCGATGTTGTTGATGCGGCCCAGCCGGCCGGCCACGGTGTCGCCGCCGCCGAACAGGTCGCCGGCGCGGTCCTGGCTGCTGCCGTGTTCGCGCAGCCGGACGGCAAACCAGGCCGCCGGGGCCGTGCCGTCGGAGAGTTCGAAGACGGCGGTGTCCGGATCCGAGAGCAGCCCGGAGGCGTCGGATTCACGCAGGTCGGAGAGCACGCCGGCGCCGAAGACGGAGCTGGCGCTTTCCATCGCCGGGCGGAGCACGTCGGTGACGGAGACGACGCCGAGCTGGCCGCCGGCCATGCCGCCTGCCGCCTCGTCCAGGAAGGTGCGGTCGCTGAGCATCAAGGCCAGGTCGGCGGTGACGGAACCGACGAAGGTCGCGGTGACGGCCTGCCGGGCGTAGGGGGCCGCGGCGCGGGCCGGGACCAGGGCAACAACCTTCAGGGCCACCGGGCTCGGCAGCTCCTCAACAAGCCGTTCCGCCGACGATTCGTGCTTGGTCAGGGTGATGCTCATTGGTTGTTCTCCTCGATTGTGACAATGACGGCAGCGGCCCGGGACCCGTTGCGGGCCGGGGCGGCGGTGGCCAGCCTCGTGCCGTCCAGGGTGAGGTCGAAGGGCCGGTTTTCCAGGTGCGGGAGGGTCAGGACGTCCCCGACCGCAAGGCCCAGTACCTGGCTGGGGGTGACGTACGACGTCGAGAGCCGGACCGAGAGTTCCACCGGGACGCGCTCCAGCTGGGAGCTGACGCGGGCGGCCGCGTCGCCGCGGTTGTCCGTCGGGTTGACCTTCTTCAGGCGTCCCAGCAGGATACCCGCGGGGACCGCCAGGGTGGCGGGGGCGCTGATGTTGCCGACATTGATGGTGAACGCGGCGACGATCATCAGTTCGCTCGGCGCTGCGGCCTGCGCGAACTGGGAGTTGTACTGGACGGTGTCCACCCGGATGGTTTCGCTCAACAGCGGCCCGAGCGAGTAGCCGAGGTCTTCGAGGGCCTCGTCCATGAGCCCTTTTACCAGGGCCTGTTCGATCTGGGTGAACTTCCGGTCCGGCATCGCCGTATCGTTCGAGGCGCCGAGCATCCGGTTGATCCAGCCGAGGGCCGAGGGGGCGGGGAACTGCACCACGAGCTTGGAATCGTGGGCCTCGACGGTGCACAGGACCATCGCGGTCACGGCCGGCAGGGAGGCTGCGTACTCGTCGTAGCTCTGCATGCTGACGTCTTCGAGCCGGACCACGGATTTTACCCGGACCTTCGCGGTCAGCTGGGTTCCCCACTGCCGGGCGAAGGTTTCGAAAGCGAGTTCCAGGACGCGGCTATGCTCTCGCGCCAGCGTCGCGGGACGCCGGAAGTCATAGACGCTGACGGTCCGCTCCCGTACCACTTCCCGCTCATCCAGAACACTCACGGTTGCCACTATCGGCAAGGGATCCGCCGCCGTAAGGCGTCCGCCCGAGGCAATACCAGCCTATTTCTGGCTGAGCTTCAGCGCCTCGGGAATGAGGGCCCGGACGACGTCGGGCTTGTCCGAAATGACCACGATGTCCACCCGCCGGTTCCGTTCCATCAGTTCCGGGGTGGAATCGTCGTTGACCTGCCGTGCGGAGCCGAACGCGACGGCGCCGATCTGCCCCGGCGGGATCCCGCCGCGGTCCACCATGTAGCGCAGCACGTTGACCGCCCGGGCCGAGGACAGCTCCCAGGTGGACGGGTAGGCGGTGATGCCGTTGGCGGCGTGGCCCTCCACCATGATTTCCAGGGCCGCCGGGCCAAGGATGGGCGAGATGATCTGCAGCACGTGGGAGGCCCGGTCGGTGAGCTCGGGCCGGTCCGCGGCGAAGAACGCCTGGGAACCGACCAGTTTGACCGTCAGGCCGCGCTGGTCGATCTGGAATTCGACGTTGGCGGTGAGCCCGGCTTCGGCGAGGCCGGCCCTCATCTTCGCTTCGAGGGCCCGGAGCCGGTCGACCTCCTTTTTGGCTTCCTCCAGGGCTGCCTGCGTGGCCGGGTTTCCCGGAGCCGGGACGGCGGCGAAGGCTTCGAGGTTTTTGTCCACGAGTTCGGGCGGGACCACCGTGCCCGACGCCGTGTCCACGGTCTCCGAGGCCACGGCACCGAAGCCGGTGGCCAGTGAGTTGCGCAGTTTTTCGAACTTGTTCGCGTCGACCGTAGACATCGCGTAGAGCACGATGAACAGGCACATGAGCACGGTGACCATGTCCATGTAGGAGGCCATCCAGCGTTCGTCGACGTGGTGCGCTTCGGGTTTCTTACGCGGCCGGCGACGGCCGCTCACGCGGCTGCGTCCATCGGCTCCGCAGAGTCGTCCCCGCCGGGCGCCTTGCGGCCCTTGTCGGCGGAGCTCTTGAGCTGGTGTTCGGGGACCATGGAGCGGAGCCGCTCGGCCAGCAGCAGCGGCTGGGCGCCGGACTGCACGGCGAGCATACCCTCCATCACGAGTGTCATGCGTTCGATGTCCAGCTCGGAGAGCCTGGCCAGGCGCGAACTGAACGGCAGCCAGATGAAGTTGGCTGAGAGCAGGCCCCACAGGGTGGCGACGAACGCGGCGGCGATCATGTGCCCCAGCTCGTCCGGCTTTGAGAGGTTTTCCAGGACGTGGGTCAGGGAGACGACGGTTCCGACAATGCCGACGGTGGGGGCGTAGCCGCCGAGGCTGGCGAAGAACTTTGAGGAGGCGTGGTCGCTGCGGGACTTTGTGTCGATCTCGTCCTCCATCTGCATCCGGAGGTCCTCGGCGTCCGTGCCGTCGGCGATGTTTTGCAGGGCGCGGGCGAGGAAGGGGTCTTTGACGCTGGCCGCTTCCTCCTCGAGCGAGAGTAGACCCTCGGCGCGGGCCTTTTCAGCAAAGCGGACCATCTGGTCGATGCTTTCCTGCGGCTTCGAGGTTTTGCCCATAAACATTGCCGGCACGGACTTGAACGCCTGAATGACGTCCTTGAGGGTGTTGCCGGCCAGCCCGATGGCCAGGGTTGCCCCGAAGACCAGGACCAGGGGCCCGGGCAGCAGCAGGGAGGTGATGCTGCCGCCTTCAATGAGCACCATGGTGATGACGGACCCAAAGGCCAGGAGCAGTCCAATGATTGTTGCGGGATCCATGGCTTACTTCCTAGGTGATTCAGGTGCAGGGGCGCCGGACTCGTCGTCCGGTCCGGCCGGCGGGACCAAGCTCAACGGGTACCCGGTGACCGCGGGAAAGTCCCGCGCCTTGCTCAGCACATAGGCGCGGTAGTCGGCGATCATCTCGACCACCTCGGCGAGGCTTTCAAGCACCACGTAGGCGGCGCCGTCGAGCGTGACCAGGTGGGTGTCCGGGCTCTCGTGGATCCGTTCGATCAGGTCCGGATTGACCGCGAAGCGCGTTCCGTTGAGGCGTGTGACAACGATCATGGGCCGATTCTGCTCTGGGGACTGCCCGGCTGTGGGCCGGGCGGCGGGGACGGGTGTTCTCCCCTTACTGTCGGCCGCCCGCGCGCTTTCGTTAGGAAGATTCCCGGTGCGGGGCCCGTTGCACAGGACTAGGGTGGAAGTCAGCGGGGCCGCGCGGCCCGCCCCGTTTCACCTTGGCCCGACGCGGTTGGCTGGCCGCCGGGCCACAGGCACCGCTCCCTGCCACGACCACGGCCGCCTGCCCCAGGAGGAGGGCGCGCCATGGCGTCATTTCCGGCTCTCGAACAGCCACTGAACCCGTTTCCGCAATACGAAGCGATGCGCCGCAGCGATCCTGTCTTTCAGGATCCGGTCACCGGAGCCTGGCACGTATTCGGCTATCAGGACGTGCAGCGTGTCCTGTCCGACCATGCCGCGTTTTCCTCCCGGTTCGGCGGGGACAACCCCACCGAAACCGGACAGCTCTTCGCGGCGAGCCTGATCAACACGGATCCGCCGCGGCACCGCCAGCTGCGTTCCCTTGTGGCCCAGGCGTTCACACCGCGGGCGGTCGAAGCTCTCGCCCCGCGCATCTCGGCGCTCACGGCGGAGCTGCTGGACCCCTTGGTTCCCGCCGGCAGCACCGACCTGATCGAACAACTGGCCTATCCGCTCCCGGTGATCGTGATCGCCGAACTCATGGGCATCCCGGCCGAGGACAGGGACCGGTTCAAGCAGTGGTCCGACGCGATCGTTAGCCAAAGCCCGGAGGCCGGGGAGGACCATTCCTCCGGCAACCGGGAGATGGCCGAGTATTTCCTGGCCATGATAGAACAGCGGCGGCACCGGCCCGGCGATGACCTGATCAGCAGCCTCCTCAAGGCTGAGATCGATGGGCAGAAGCTCAGCATCATGGAGCTGCTTGGGTTCTGCACCCTCCTGCTCGTCGCGGGCAACGAAACCACCACCAACCTGATCGGCAACGCCGTGCTGTGCTTCACCGATGAGCCGGGCACGGCGGAGCGGCTGGCTGAAGAGCCGGAGCTGCTTCCCCAGGCGATCGAGGAGGTGCTCCGCTACCGCTCCCCCGTCCAGTCGATGTACCGGGTGGCCGCCGTGGACACTGAACTGCACGGCCGGCCGATCCCGGCGGGATCCCCCATCGTGGCCTGGATCGGCTCGGCAAACCGCGACGGGCACCAGTTTCCGCACCCTGACCAGTTCGACGTCGGCCGCTCACCGAACCGCCATCTGGCCTTCGGGCAGGGCATTCATTTTTGCCTCGGGGCACCGCTGGCCCGGCTGGAGGCGAAAATCGCCCTGCAGGCCGTGCTCTCCCGGCTGCCCGGGCTTGCCCTGGAACCCGGGGCGCGGCTGGAACGGATGGACAGCACAATCGTCTTCGGAGTGAAAAACCTTCCCGTGTGCTGGCAGCCCGCCTGAGCGCCGCAGGCTGTCCCCGGGCCGCCCGACAGGGCAACCCGGGGGTGGGGGCCGGTACTAGCGCTTGAGGTTGCCGAGTTCCTGCAGGACCTCGTCGGAGGTGGTGATGATGCGGGCGTTGGCTTGGAAGCCGCGCTGGGCGACGATCAGGTTGGTGAACTCCTGGGAGAGGTCCACGTTGGACATTTCCAGCGAGCCGCCGGCCAGGGTGCCGATGCCCGGGTCACCCGCAGCGCCCAGCTGCACGTTGCCGGAGTTGGCGGTGGCGACGTAGGAGGAGCCGCCGGCCTTCTCCAGGCCGGCCGGGTTGGTGAACTTGGCCAGTGCAATCTTGGCCAGGACCTGCTTGGTGCCGTTGCTGAAGGACCCGATCAGGGACCCGTCGTTGCCGAGGGTGAAGGACTCCAGCTTGCCGGCCGCCGAACCGTTCTGGCCGGCAACCGTGAGGGAGCTCATGGTCGCGTAGCCGGAGACCTTCGAGAGGTCCACGGCGATGCCCCCGCTGGTAGCGATTGCGGGACCGGGGTTCTGCTTCCCGTTGGTGAACGTGAGGGAGCCGATCGGTCCGCCAGCGTCGGAAACGTCCCAGCCCAAAGCGGATTTGCTGAAGGTGAGCGTCACGCTGCTCTCGGCGCCGGTGGCGTCGTAGACCTTGACGACGCGCTGCAGCGCGGGGCTGCCCACGGCCGCGTCGCTGGGCAGGTTGCCGTCGAGGGTGACCTTGGTGGTGGGGGTCGCGATCATCGTGTTGGGGTTGAGCGTGATGTCGCCGATGGCACCCGCCTGGTCGACCACGCCGCTGGCGTTCGCGGTCCAGCCCTGAAGGATGCCGCCGTCGGGGCTGACGAGCTGGCTGGCGGCGTCGAACGTCATGGAACCGGCGCGGGTGAAGAGCTGCTGGCCGCCCTTGCTGGTGACGAAGAAGCCGTCGCCGGAGATCATCATGTCCGTGGCGCGGCCCGTGCTCTGCGAGGAGCCCTGGGCGAAGTTGGTGCTGACGCCGGCGACGCGGACGCCGAGGCCGATCTGCGCCGGGTTGCTGCCGCCGGACTCGCCCTGCGGCGCGGAGGCGCCCTGGGTCATCTGCGAGAGGGTGTCCTGGAACTGGGTGGAGGACGCCTTGAAGCCGGCCGTGTTGACGTTGGCGATGTTGTTGCCGGTGACGTCCAGCATGGTCTGGTGGGCACGGAGGCCGGAGATTCCGGAGTACAGCGAGCGGAGCATGGGAACTGCCTTTCTTCGGGAGGAAACTGGTTAGGAAGCGGCCGGCGCGGTCAGGCCGGTGATGGAGTCGAGGGGGATGGAAAGGTCGCCGACTTTGACGGTCGGCACGGCGCCGGCGAAGGACACCGAGCTGGCGATGCCGGTGCCGGTGGTGCCGTCGGCCAGGGTGTAGCCCACGGAGTGGCCAATCAGCTGGGAGGCTGCGGAGCGCATCTGGAGTGAGAAACCTTCCTTGCTGTTGGTGGTCAGCTCGGTCATTTTTTCCATCATGGAGAGCTGGATGGTCTGCGCCATCATCTGGTTGGTGTCCATCGGGGCGCTCGGGTTCTGGTTCTTGAGCTGCGCCACCAGGAGCGACATGAACACGTTGGCATCCATGGTCTGCACGGGGGCCCGGACGGCTGCAGCCTGCGGGGTCGTCCCCGTGGCCGTGACCGGCTGGGGGGCGATGGGCTGGATAGTCATAGCTGGGGTTCCTTTGTGTCAGACGAGAATGTCGAGGGTGGTTTGGGGGCCGTTCTGGATCCGGGCGGAGCGCAGCGAGGCTTCGTCCGCCAAGGCGTCCCAGCGGTGGCCGGGCCTCGGGCCGCCGGGACCGTTACGGTCGCCGGGACCGGCGCCGCTGCCCGCTCCGAAGCCGCCGCGTCCGGCGTCCTGCCCGGCGTTCTGGCCCGCGTCCTGGCCACGGCCGGGCGGCGGCCCGCCGTGGTCGGAGACGTCCAGGCTGGCGCCGAAGCCGGCGTCCGCCAGTTCCTTCCGCAGTTCGGGCAGGATCCCCCGCAACGCCTCCCGGCCGGTGTCCCCCGGGGCGAACAGTTCGATCCGTACGCCGGCGGCGTCGATGTGGGCGCGCACCGTCAGCGGTCCCAGATCCTCCGGCGTGACCTTCAGGGTCATGATGTGCTGGCCGTGCGGTGCCCCCGCGAGGGTGAAGAGTGGTTTGGCCAGCTGCGGCTGGAGGGCAGGTTGCGGGGCCGGCGCCGGGCCGGCGGCCTGGGGGGCTGCCGCCGCCGGTGCCGGAGCGGGCGCCGGTGCCGCGGAGCCCGCGACGCCGGACGCTGCCAGGCCGTCAACGGGCGCGGCCGGCGTCGCAGAGGGGAGGCTCTCCGCCGGACCGGACGATGCCCGGCCGGAAACCGGACCGGCGGCTGCGACGACGCCGGCCGCGCCGGGTGCCGTCGCGACGGCTGCGGCGGACGCCGCCGTCGCCGATGCTGCGGGGAGTGCCGGTGCCGCGGCCAGGCCCTGGCCTGCTGCCGCGGCGGCAACCGGCTGTCCCGGGGCGGCGGCAAAGGTGCCCGGGGCGGGCTGGTCGGATGCCCGGCCACCGGCCCCCTGGCCATTCCCGCTCTGGCCATTCCCGCTCTGGCCAGCTGTGGACGCAAGCCCGACGGCGCCCGGAAGCGGGGCGCCCGGCGGCGCCGCCGCGACGCCCGCGGCTGCGCCGGTTCCCGGTTCACGGGGGGCAGCCGCAGCGCCCGAAACGGACAGTGCGGCCGCAGCGCCGTCGCCGGCGGCCGGGGCGGCAACCGCTGCGGTGGTCGTGGGTGCGCCCGCCGGGAGCGCCAGGCTGGTCCCAGCGGCGCCCGGCTCAACCGGAGCCGGCACAGCCGTGCCCGGGCCGGCGGGTGCCGGGATGGAAGCGGCGATGGCCTGGCTGCCCGCGGGCAGGGCGGGCTGTTGCCCCGCGGCGACGGGCGCGCTGAGCACCGCGGCCGCAGCAGGCTGAAGCTGTGCCGCGAACAGCGCGGAGGCGGCCAGGATGCCGGCGTCGGCGGTCTGGGCAGTGCCGGCAGCGCCGGGAGACCCGGCCGGAACGGCGGCAGCGGTGTCCGTCGCGGTGTCCGTCGGGGTGGCTTCGGCCCTCTCGCGGCGTGCCGGGGCGTCGGCGCCAACCGGGGCGGCCGGGCCGGCGGAGGACTCCTGGGTCACGGCGTCCTCCAGCACGGTCCCGAAGCCGCCGGATGCTCCGGCGTCGGAGCGGGTGCGGTTCCCCGGCTGGGTGCCGCGTGCCTGCGCCGGGGCGAGCGCCGAGGCCAGGTCCGCCGAAGTCATGCCCTTCATGAGGTTCCTCCCGCGGGGACGATCCGGCGGATGGAGGTCAGGTTGGACTGCTGCTCCCAGGCGTCGCGGATCTGGATGGTCTTGCCCGGGACGGGCGCGTCGATGGCCTTGCCGTTGCCGAGGTAGATGGAGATGTGGTTCCCGCCGAAGCTGATCAGCAGATCGCCGGGCTTGGCCTGCGCGAGCGAAGCCACCGGGGTTCCCTGCTTCATCTGGTCGCTGACCACGCGGGGAAGCTCGACGCCGAGGTCCTTGAAGACCCGCTGGGTGAACCCGGAGCAGTCCATCCCGGTGGCGGGGTTGGTGCCGCCCCACACGTAGGGCACCCCGATGTACTTCTTGGCCATGGCGACCACGTCCGTGCCCGTCGCGGCATCGGCCGGCATGGAGACCGGGGTGGCGGTGCCCGGCGGGGTAAGCCCCTTCAGCGCCCCCAGCCCGGTGGTGCCGCCCAGGCCCAGCCCGTTGGCCAGCGAGGTCAGGTCCGTTCCGGATGCCAGGCCGGTCCCGCCGAGCGCCGCGGTCAGCGCGTCGGTGAATGAGGCGGCGTCGCCGGTTCCCGTGCCGGTGGCCAGCGAGGTCGCGGCGGCGGACTTCTGGGCCGTGGCGGTGCTTTCGGTCTGGGCGGGGCGGCTCAGTTCCGCGATCATCGACTGGATGCCCTGCATTCGGCCCAGCGCCTCGGTCATGCTCATGAGCGCACCTGCTGCTCGTCCCGATGCCAGATCGTGGAGGAGATCTCGTCCAGCACGGACTGTTCGGCCCGCAGCTCGGCGGTGTTGACCTCGGCGTGGTGCCGGTCCTGCAGCTTCTCCAGGCCCACGGAGCGGGTGCGGGCGGCGATGAATTCCTCGCGGGCCGCGGCCTCGTCGGTCTCGGCGATGCGGGCGAGGCTCTGCAGGTCCGCGAGCATACTGTGCGAGGCGGACCGGGCGGCGGCCACGGCGCGCAGCGACGCCGAGCTGCTGATCTCCTCGTCGGTGGCGGTCAGTTGCCGGCGTGCCGAGGCTTCCCGGGCGCGGACGGAGCTGGACCGGGACCGGGCGCGGGCCAGCCCGGTGGCAGCCTGGTCCTGCTGGATCTGGCGGAGGCGCAACAGCCCCGCCAGTGAAAATTGCCGGCTCATGCCGCGGCTCCCAGGATCGAAGTGAGGGTCTCCAGCTGTCGCCAGGACTCAGGGTGGGGGGTGGACTCGTCCATCGGCTGCTGCAGGAAACCGCTGACGGAGTCCTCGTGCGCCAGGGCGGCGTCCACCAGCGGGTTGGTTCCCGCCTGGTAGGCGCCGACGTCGATCAGGTCCTGCGCGGATTTACGGGCCGCGAGGACCCGGCGCAGGGTGGATGCCGCTTCCAGGTGGGGGCGGGCGTTGACCTTGGAGGCGACGCGGGAGACCGAGCCGAGCACGTCCACGGAGGGGAAATGCCCGGTCACGGCGAGTTTCCGGTCCAGCACCACGTGGCCGTCGAGGATCGAGCGGGCGGCGTCGGCGATCGGTTCGTTGTGGTCGTCGCCGTCCACCAGCACGGTGTAGATGCCGGTCACGGAGCCGGTCTCGGCGGTGCCGGCGCGCTCCAGCAGCCGGGCCAGGATGGAGAAGGTCGACGGCGGATAGCCGCGGGTGGCGGGCGGCTCCCCGGCCGAGAGGCCGATCTCGCGCTGGGCCATGGCCACGCGGGTGAGCGAGTCCATCATCAGGACAACGTCCTGGCCGTTGTCGCGGAAGGACTCGGCGATCCGGGTGGCCGTGAACGCGGCGCGCATGCGCATCAGCGCGGGTTCGTCGGAGGTGGCGACGACGACGACGGAGCGGGCCAGCCCGGCCGGGCCGAGGTCGTCCTCAAGGAACTCGCGGACTTCGCGTCCGCGCTCCCCCACCAGGGCAATCACGGATACTTCGGCGTCGGTGCCGCGGGCGATCATAGACAGCAGCGAAGACTTGCCGACGCCGGATCCGGCGAAGAGACCCATGCGCTGGCCCTTGCCCAGGGTCGTCATGGTGTCCAGCACGCGGACACCGGTCTGCAGGGCGGTGTCGATCCTCGCACGCTTCATGGCGTTCGGCGCCTCATTGTCGATCGGGACCCGGGGTCCGCTGAGCAGCGGACCCTTGCCGTCGATCGGACGGCCGAGGCCGTCGAGGACGCGGCCGAAGAGCCCCGCGCCGGTGGGGACCAGCACGGTGCCGCCCTTGGCGCGGACGGGGTCTCCGGCGGCGACCCCGGCGAGTCGTCCCAGCGGCATGCAGCGCACGGAGCCGTCGAGGGCCGCCACAACTTCGGCGTCGAGCCCGGGGTTCTCCCCCACGGTGAGCAGGTCGCCGAGCGCGCAGTCCAGGCCGGATACCTCCAGGCCCAGGCCCATCACGGAGGTGACGGTCCCGACCCGCTGCGGCGCGGCCGCGGCGAGGGCGGCGGCGAAGTCGTCGCCCTTGGGGCGCCACTGGGCGATCACGGCTGGCCGCCGGGCGAATCGTCGGAGGCGTTCGGGGACCACTGCTGGTCCCCCAGCAGTGCCGCCTTGGCGCGGGCGAGTGCGCTGCCGAGGCTGGCGTCGAGCCAGCCCTGCTGGTATTCCACCTTGGCGTCGCCGCGCTGCAGGGACGCGTCCGCGAGCAGCGGCAGGCCGGCCGGAAGGTCCTGGCCTTCCTTGGCGAGCACGTCGATGTCCGCCGGGTGCAGGCGGATGGCCAGCACGGTGGCGGCGTCGTTGCCGGAAAGGGCGCGGTCCAGGGCGGCGCGGGCGGTCCGGGTCCCCTCGGCCAGTTCGTAGCCCAGGATGGCCTCGGCGAGTTCCAGCGCGGTGCGGGCCAGGACCTCCTCGGCGTCGTGCAGGGCCTGGACGTTGCGGTGCGCGAAGTCGGTGCGGGCCACCGCGAGGGCGCGGACGGCACGGTCCAGGTCCTGCTGCCCGGCGGCCAGGGAGGCGGCCTGCTCGGCCGCCATCCGGTCGCGCCAGCGGCGCTGTTCCTTCGCGGCGGCGCGCACGCCCGCGGCATAGCCGGCGGCGTGGCCCTCGGTGTAGCCGGCCTGCTCGCTGGCGGGGCCGGATGAACGCAGCGAGGGGAAGACGATGCGGGCCGGCGCGGCCCCCTCAGTAGACATAGTCTTCTTCGTCCCCGCGCTGGATCGTGATCTGGCCTTCGGCCTCGAGTTCGCGGATGGAGCGGACGACGGCGGCGCGCGCCTCCTCGATCTGCGAGGCGCGCAGCGGTCCCAGCGCGGCCATTTCGGATTCGAGGATTTCGAGGTTGCGCCCCGAAACGTTGGTGGTGATGGTCTCCAGCACCGGTTCCGTGGCGCCCTTCATGGCCACGGCGAGGACGGAGGCGTCCAGGCCGCGGAGCACCAGCTGCACGTCGCGGCGTTCCAGCTTCACGATGTCGTCGAAGGTCACCATCTGGGCGCGGATCTCCACGGCGAGGTCCGGATCGAGCAGGTCCAGGCCGTCCAGGACGGACCGTTCGGTGCCGGCGTCGGTGCGGTTGATGATTTCCAGCAGCGGCGCGATGCCGCCCACCACCTTGGAGGCCTGTTGCGACACGGCGGCGCCGCCGCGCAGCTTCAGCGTGTCCGCCACGATGCCGATGGCTTCTGGCGCGCCGGAGCCCATCGTGGCGATGCTCAGGGCGACGTCGGCCCGGAGCGAGCCGGGGAGCCCGGACATCACGGCCGAGGCCTTGCGCGGGCTCAGGTGGGCCAGGACCAGGGCGATGGTCTGCGGCAGTTCGCCGTCGATCAGGGCCAGGATCTGCACCGGTTCGATGTCTTCGAGGAACTCAAAGGACTTGCCGGCCATGTTGACCGTCAGCCTGTTGATCAGGCCGGCGGCCTTCTCCGAGCCGAAGGAGGCCTCCAGCAGGCCCTCGGCGAGCTCCCGGCCGCCGCGGGCCTGCCGCGGGCTGCTCAGGGCGGCCTCGTGGAAGTCCTTCATGATCTGTTCGGCGACGTCGGGGTCCACCTTGCGGAGCCGGACAATCTCGGCGGCAATTTCCTCCGCCTCGGCGTCGGTGAACTGCGCCATCACCCGCGCCGCGTTGGCGGGGCTCATCTGCATCAGGACGACGGCGGCGCGCTGGGTGCCGGTGAGGGTCGCGTCGGCGAGTTTCATGCGGGCTGCCTGTCATCCATCAGGCCGCGGAGGTAGTCGGCGGCCTTCTCCGGGTTGGCGGCGACCATGTTGTCAATTTCCTGCATCCGGCGTTCGGCTTCGAGCACTTCCATCGGCGGTGCCGGCAGCGGCTGCAGCGGCAGCGCGGTCAGCGGGATGGCCGACGTCGCGGGCTCCGGGTCGAAGGCCGTAACGGCGGGCAGCGAGGGCAGCAGGTCCAGGCGTTCGCCGAGGTCCACGGGTTCGCGCTTCTGCCGGCGGCGCAGAATGATGGTGATGATCAGGGCCAGGATCAGCAGGCCGAGCAGGATGCTGCCGGCGGTGACGAGGGTCCCGAAGAACGCCGCCTGTTTCTGCGCCTCGATCTCGGCTTTGGCTGCGTCGAGGGACGCGTTGGCCTGGTCCGCGGCGGCCGTGCTGAACGGGATCACCTCGACGGTGACGACGTCGCCGCGGGCGCGGTCGACGCCGGCGGCGGAGGTGACCAGCGCGGTCAGCGAGCCGATGTTCAGCCCGCCTGCCGCGGACTGGCTGACGGCCACCGAGATGGTCTGGCGCTTGACGGCACCCGGCGGGATGGTCCGGTCCTCGGTCACCTTGTTGACCGCGTTGTTCTTGGTCGCCGTTGAGGAGTCGAAGTTGCCGTTGCCGCTGGTCCCGCCGGGCACGGCAATGTTGTCCGGGCCGAGGACGCCGGCGGCCCCTCCCCCGGTTCCGGTGTACTTCTCGGTTTTGGAGGACTCGCTCAGCGGCAGCGCACCGGGGGTGTTGGAGAACGTTTCGCTCTTCTGCTGGGCGGATTCGCCGGTGACGTCCGCGGCGACCGCGACGGTGGAGTTACCGGGGCCTACTACACGGTCCAGGACGGCGCGGACGGCGTCGCCGGTGCGCTGCTGGTAGTCGGCGGCCTGCTTGGAGGAGGATCCGGCGGCCCCGCCCCCCACGGTGGAGAGGACGTTGCCGTGCGAGTCGACCACCGAGACGTTGGCGGGCTTGAGGTTCTCGATCGCGGCCGAGGTCAGGTGCACAATGGCCTGGACTTTGTCGCCGGAGAGCGTCACACCGGGGGCGGTCTCGACGAAGACCGAGGCCGTGGTGTCCGGGGTCTTGGAGACGAAAACGGTCTTCTCCGGGATCGCGAGCCGGACGGCGGCGGTCTTCACGCCTTCCATGGCGGAAATGGTGCTGGCCAGTTCGCCTTCGAGCGCGCGCTTGTAGGTGACGGACTGCTGGAATTCCGAGGACGTGACGCCCATCTTGTCCAGCAGCGAGTACCCGGTGGCGGCGGCGGTCGGGAGGCCGGCGGCCGCGGCCTTGAGGCGCTCGTCGTAGACCTTGTCCTGCGGGACGAGGATGGTGGCGCCGCCGTCGCTGAGTTCGTAGGGCACGTTGTCCTTGCGCAGCTGCTCCACGATGCCGTTCGCGTCCGTGTTTTTCAGCCCGGAGAACAGCGGCGTCATGGTGGGCTTGGACAGCCAGGCGGACAGCGCGATGATGCCCACCACGAGCAGCGCGGTGCCGATCACGGCGAGCGTGCGCTGTCCGGTGGTGAAGTTCTTGAGGCCGGCGCCGAAGCGCTGGAAGAAGACGGTAATCTGCGGAGGCATCAGGCCTGCATCCTCATGATCTCGTTGAACGCGTCAACGCCCTTGTTGCGGACAGTGGCCACGAGTTCGAGCGTGATCTGTGCCCGGCTGGCCGCGATCGTGGCGTTGTGGATGTCGTCCAGGTTGCCGGTCACGGCGGAGACCGCCAGCTGCTTCGACGTCGACTGCAACTGCTGGAGGTTGTCCACGGCCCCGGTGAGGGACGATGCAAAGCCGGAACCGTCGGTGCCGGGCACCGACGAGGCGCCGGAGAGGTAATCGGTGGGAACGACGCCCTGCACCGGTGCGATGGGGGAAACGGGCATCAGGATCTTCCAATCTCAAGGGCGGCGAGGTAGGTCTCGCGGGCGCGGTCCACAACCTGGGCGTTGGCCTGGTAGCCGCGCTGGGCAATGATCAGGGCACCCATCTGCTCCGCCATGTCGATGTCCGGGTACTTCACGTTGCCGTTGGCGTCGGCGAGGGGGTGGTCCGGCTGGTAGACGATGCGGCCCGCGCCGTCGCCCAGCTGCGTGCTCTTGACATAGACACCGGTCCCCTCGGCGCCTTCGGCGGCCTCCACGTACTTGGCCCGGAACGCGGGACCTGAGGTCGCCGAGGCGTTGTTCATGTTCGCCAAGTTGTCCGAGACGGCGTCGAGCCACTTGCGGTGCACGGTGAGGGCGGAGCCGGCGATGCCGATTGCGTCGAAAGTCATTAGTTGGTCCTCATCGCGGCGCGCACGGCAGTGAATTCCCCGCCGATGGCCCGGGCCGCGAACTGGAAGCGCAGCACAGTGTCGATGTTCGACAGCGTTTCCGTGTCCAGGTTGACGTTGTTGCCGTTGAGTTGGGTGGGCTCGAGCGACGTCCCGGTGGTGGCATCGGCGTGGCCGTCGCCGGACTTCACCGACGCGGCGAGGGCAGCTTCAAAGCTGACGCGCTTGGCGTGGTAGTTCGGGGTGTTGACGTTCGCGATGTTGTTCGCGATGGCGCGTTGGCGCAGCGCCAGCCCGTCCATGGCGCTGGCCAGGGCTGCGGAAGTCACGGATTCGAGCACAGAGTCCTGCCTGGGAAATTGCGGGAGGCCGATCCGTGGCCGGTAAACGAGCGATCCGTGCTCTTACTGTGGTTATCGGCACTGTTCAGCGCCGCGTTAGCGAAAAGTGTGAAACGTTTATTCGGGTTCTTTTTAGGTCACCGGCCGGCGCCCGGTTTACCCGTTGACGTCGAGGTAGATAGCGCCGGACGGGTCGCCGACGCCGGGTACCGAGCTGACCGCCTGGAGTTGCCGGGCCACGTCATGCTTGGCCGCTTCCAGGCGCCGTGCCACGCGCTCCTGGGCCTCCGACAGCGCCACGGCCCGCCGCCGCGCCTCCGGGGGCAGGGGCCCGCTCAGCGACGGCGGGGACCAGCGCTGCATGGGAAGGGCGGCCACCGGCTGCTCCGGAGCGGACAACGGTCCCAGCGGGTCCTTCAGCGTTTTCTCTGCAGCCACGACTGCCATCTCCAGCACATCCAGCACCAGCAGCCACGCGGCGAGGGCCGGGTCCGCCCCGGATGGCTCGGCCTTCTGGTCCCCCCAATGGGCCTGCTCAGCCAAAGCCAAGGCTCCCGCCGGAAGCGCCCGGCTGCGTAGCCCAGGCGCCGGCGCCCGCGAACGTTGACGCCGCCGGCTTCGTCGCGGCCGTCGGGGCCGGCGTGCCTGTCGCCTGCCCGGGCTGGGTCACCGGGATGGATGCCGCGGCCTCGTGCCACGCCTGGCGCAGGGGTTCCAGGAGATCGATCGCCTCGCGGGTCAGGGCGGCGTCGCGCTGGATGTTGGCATTGACCAGTGCGGTGAAGGCGTAGTTGTAGAGGCCCAGCAGCCCGTCCGCGCCGTCCCAGGCGTCCGTCTTGAGCGATGAGATGAGCTCTGCGATGATCGCCTGGCCGTGCAGGAGGTTCTCCGAGGCGACCGGCCAGTTGGCGGCCTGCTGCGCTGTCTCAGCGCGGCCCAGGTCCAGCAGGAGCCGGTCGTAGAGCATGGTCAGCAGCCGTGCCGGCGGCGCCGAGAGCACGGAATCCGCCAGGTACTGGTTGCGCTGGGCGGCGCCGCTGTAACCGAAACTGTTGCCGTAGGGGGTGCCGGTCATTACTTGGCGCCCCCGCCGGAAAGGCCCGCCAGTTGCGCGGTGAGCCAGGACTGCTGTGCCTTCATGCCGCTGAGCGCTGTCTCCAGGCCGGAGTACGTGCGCTGGAGGGTGGCCTTGCGCGAGGCGAGCCGGAGGTCCCAGTCGCTGATCCGGTCAGCAAGGTCACGGACCTCGGACTGCTGCCCGGTGATCTTGGTGGTCAGCGTTCCGGTGTACCTGTCTGAGGCGCCAGTTGCCGCCGTGGCGATGCGTCCAGCGAGTTCCTGCACCTTGGCCGTTGTTCCGGCGGGATCGGCGGCAAGGGCGGCGGCAAACTTGGTGCCGTCGAACTCCATCGTGCCGGTCTTGGTGATGCTGATGCCGATCTCCGACGGCGATCGCGGCGGGGTGCCCACCGGCAGCGAGGCTGCGGAAAGGATGTTCTGGTTGACCGAGCGCACCGTGCTGTCTCCGGCAAAGATCCCGGCGGAGACTTTGGCACCGCTGGTGTTGGTGGTGGTGTTGACCGCGGTTTTGCTGGCGACCAGCGAGAAGATGCCGTTGACCCCGTCCACCAGGTCGGAGGCGACCTTCTTGATGCCTGCGTCGTCGCGGGAGACGGTGAGGGTGACGGGCGCGGCAGTTACGTCCTTGGCGGTAAGCGTCACGCCAGGCAGCACATCAGCAAAGGTGTTTGTGGAGGATTTGATGGTGGTCTGGGCGATGGGACTTGTCGGCCACAGGACGAGCTCAGCGTCCTGGGCGCTCTTGACGTCCGTGAAAGTGGTTCCGGGATCGCTGATGGTGAACGCGCCGGCGGCGCCGGACTTGGTGGCGGTGAACTGGATTCGGAAGTCGCCGCCGCCGACATCCACCTTGCTCGCGGTGACCCCGGCGCCCGCGGCGTTGACCGCAGTCACGACGTCGTCCAGGCTGTTCGAGGCCGGCGTGATCGTGTAGTTCTGTCCGCCGCTGTTGATGGTCATCGTGGTGTAGGGCCAGCCCGTCACGGCGTTGACCTTGGGGGTCACGGTGACCTGGGTCTGCGCCAGCTTGGTGACCTGGAAGTCGAGGGATCCGGCCTTGGCCGAAGCGGTGCAGGTGGCGACGACCTTGTCGCTGCTCGTGGTGGCCGTGTAGAGGTCCAAGGCGCCGGGCTTGGCGGCTGCCGTGGCCTGCGTTGCGAGCGCGGCTACCTTGCCGTTGAGGCCTTGGAGGGCGGAGACCATGGACTGTATGTCGTAGGACTTGTTCTTGAGCAGGGTTTGCGGGAGGGCTTCGGACTGCATGATCGAGCTGATGAGCGCGGTGGTGTCGAGCCCGCTGGCCAGTCCGTCGAGTGAGATTCCCATCGCTGCCTCTCCTTGGCAATAGCTTTCAAAATGTTCAGTGGTGATGCTGGTGTATTGGTGTTGCACGTAAGGGCCGGACGATGGTTTTGCCATCGTCCGGCCCTTCCGCAGCTTGATGATCGGGGGTGTCTCTTCGTCCGATCGCCGGTGGCAGCCCTACTGCTAGACTGCCGGTTTTGCCTAGCGCAGGAGCGAAAGAACGCCCTGGCTGGACTGGTTTGCCTGGGCCAGCATTGCGGTGCCGGCCTGGGACAGGATGTTCGCCTTGGTGAACTTGACCATTTCCGAGGCCATGTCGACGTCGGCGATGCGGGACTGGGCGGCCTGCAGGTTCTCACCGGCAACGTTCAGCGACTTGATCGTGTGCTCGAGGCGGTTCTGGGCTGCACCCAGGTCTGCGCGCTGCGAGGACACGTTCTTGATTGCGGCGTCGATGTAACCGATCGAGAGCTGGGCGTTTGCTGCCGTATCCACCTTGAAGTCGGTCGCACCCGTGGAGGCGGAGAGAACCTTGCCAGCTGCATTGACGCCGGAGGCGCCTTCGACATCGCCGACCTTGACGGAGATGGTGTCGTTGGTGGTGCCTCCGGTGCCAACCTGAATCTTCAGGATGCCGTTGGCAGGCGTGCCGCCGTCAGAGGTTACCCCGGTACCCGTGGCGCCCTTGAGCAGGTCGATGCCGTTGAAGTTGGTGGCCGCGGTAAGGCGGTTCAACTCCTTGCCGAGTGCGTCGCCTTCAGCCTTGATGGCCAGACGGGCGTCGGCGTTGTTGGTATCGTTCGCGCCCTGGACGGCGAGGTCGCGCATACGCTGCAGGATGGAGTGAACCTCGGTCAGGGCGCCTTCAGTCGTCTGGATGACAGAGATGCCGTCCTGGGCGTTGCGGGCGGCCTGAGCCGAACCCGTGACCTGAGCCTTCAGGCCCTCGGAGATGGACAGGCCTGCTGCGTCATCGCCGGCGCGGTTGATGCGCAGGCCGGTGGACAGCTTCTCCAGGGACTTGGAGAGATCGGTCTGGGTGGAGTTGAGGTTGCGGTACGAGTTGTTCGCCGCGAGGTTGTTGTTGATAACGAAGCCCATGGTATTTCCTCCGTGAGTTGGGACTGTAAGCGATGGCCCATCCGTGGGCCTTCAGCAGTAGCTATCGCCATCCAGACTGCAGGGGTAAGGAGAATTCCAATATTCTTTTCGGAATTTCCCTTCCGCCGAAATCCGCGTGTTATCAGCCTTATTCCTGCTAACGGGTGCGGCAATCCTGCCGATAGTTTGTACGAACCCTGCAGAAGGCCTCGTCGTCCGCACGACGATTTCCCGGCCTTCGCACCATTCGCACTCATGAGGGAGCCGTCCGGACCATGGCCATCCACGAACTTTCTGCCCTGCTGTGGCGGGAGCGTGAACTGCTGGACGTATTGACTTTCAAGCTGGAGGAAGAGCAGCTCCTGCTCACCGCCGGCAAATCCCGCTGGCTGCCGCACGGGACCAAGGAAGTGGAGCAGGTTCTGGGCCATCTGTCCCAGGCGAGCCTGGCGCGCACCATCGAGGCCGCCGTCGTGGCTGAAATGTGGGGCCTGCCCACCGACGCCACCCTGGGTGAACTTGCCGAGGCCGCGCCGGAAGGCGCCTGGGCCGAAGTCCTGAGCGCGCACCTCGCCGCCCTCACCCGCCAGACCGCTCTGATCAGGGAACTCCGCGACGCGAACGAACAGTATTTGCGCACCGCCGTCCGGTCCACCCAGGAGTCGCTCGCCGATCTGCGTCCGGCCTCCGCCGGCACCTACGACGCGCATGGCAAGACCGGGGATTCCGCCGGCTCCCGCATCTTCGACCAGCAATTCTAAGGAAGCGACCATGAGCACCTTTGGCGCCCTGAACACCGCCTACCGCGGGCTGACCGCCGCCCAGCAGGGCATGAACGTGGCCGGCCAGAACATCGCCAACGCGGCCACCGAGGGTTACACCCGCCAGCGCGTCCAGCAGTCGGCCCTCGCGGCGCCGGCCCAGGGCCTCAACGGTTCCGGCCGTCCCGAGGCGGGCCAGGGCGTCTCGGTGGATGCCATCACCCGGCTCGGCAGCAGTGTCCTCGACGCCAGCGTCCGCTCCGCGAGCGCGCAGGCAGGCTACGCCGGTGTCCGCTCCTCGGCCCTGCAGGGGATCGAAGGCATTTTGCAGGAGCCCGGCGACAACGGCATCTCCGCCTCGCTCCAGGGATTCTGGTCCGCCTGGCAGGGTGCCGCGAGGCAGCCGGCCGAGGACGGCCCCAAAGGGCTGCTGCTGAATGCGGCCAACTCCCTGACGGACAAGATCTCCTCCGCGTACCAGACCCTGCAGGGGCAGTGGAGCAGCGTCCGGGCCCAGGCCGCCGACGCCGTCACCGCCGTGAACGCGGCCGCCAGCCAGGTGGCCGCCTACAACGCCACCATCCGCTCCACCCTGGCCGCCGGCGGTTCAGCGAACGAGCTGATCGACGCACGCGCCAAACTCACCGACACCATCTCGCGCCTGGCCGGCGGCACGGTGCGCGAACAGGCAGACGGCACCGTGGACGTCCACATCGGCGGCAACGCCCTCGTGATGGGCACCTCGGTCCGGGGCCTTCAACTCTCCGGCAGCCAGACCGCGGACACCCTCGGATCCGCCGTGCAGCTGCTCTGGACGGACCCGGCCGGAGTGGCGTCCTCCGACGGCGGCGAAATCGCCGGTGCCCTCTCTGTGCTGGCCCCTGCCGCCGGCGGCAACGGCGGCGCCATCGCCGAGGCAGCCGAGAAGTACAACGGCTTCGCGAGCAAACTCGCTGAAATCGTCAACACCGTCCACCGCTCCGGCGAAACAGGAGCAGGCGCCACCAACGTCGACTTCTTCACCATTGGCGCCGGACCTACCGCGCTCGGCATCAAGGCTCCCGCCGGGACCGCCGGCATCGCCCTCAAGGCCCCGAGCCAGGGTGCCCTCGACACCAGCATCGCGGACAAGATTTCGCAGCTTGGCACGGGCGCGGATTCGCCGGATAAGCTCTGGTCCGGCATTGTCACCGGGATCGGGGTGGAGTCCCGCGGCGCCCAGCAGCGCGAGGCACTCACATCCGCGGCGCAGGCATCGGCGGTGACCGGCCGCGCGTCACAGGCTTCGGTGAGCCTGGATGAAGAGAACGTCAACCTGCTCACCAACCAGCACGCCTACCAGGCCGCCGCCCGCGTGATGACCGCCGTCGACGAGGCCCTTGACGTCCTGATCAACCGCACCGGACTGGTAGGAAGGTAGCCATGCTGAACAGGGTAACGAACCTGACCATGAACGCGGCCGCGCAGCGGAGCCTGCAGACCCAGCAGGCCAAGCTGGCCGAGCTGCAGGACAAGGCCACCTCGCTCAACAAGATCTCCCGCCCCTCGGACGATCCCGCCGCCACGGCCCAGGCCCTGGCCACCCGGTCCTTGCTCGCGGCCAACGCCCAGTACGGCCGGAACATCGACGACGGCAACACCTGGCTCACCGCCGCCGATTCCGCGCTGGAACAGGCCACCAACGTGATGCGCCGGGTCAAGGACCTGACAGTCATGGCGGGCAACGGCTCGCTGAACCAGTCCGGCAAGGACGCGATCGCCGCCGAGCTGGAGTCCCTGAACAAGGACCTGGTGTCCATCGCCAACACCCAGCACCTGGGCCGAAACGTCTTCGCCGGCAGCTCGGATGCAGCCGGTGCCTTCACCCCGGGCACGCCGCGCAACCCCAGTGTCCCCAGCGACGCCGGCACCCCGCCCACCTTCAATGGCACCGGCATAAGCTCGGTGGAGCGGCGGATCAGCGCCACCCAAACCGTGCGCGTCGACGCCGACGGCGCCGAGATCTTCGGTAACGGCGCCGGCTCCGTTTTTGACACCGTGAGCAAACTGGCCGCGGACCTGCGGACCGGCACCGACGTCGCCCCGCGGGTGGCCGACGTCGACACCGCCTTTAAGAAGATCGTCAACGGCCGTGCTGAAATTGGAACACGGCAGGCACAGCTGGAACGTGCCGGCAACGTCAACACCGAATTGGAGGCTTCCTTGGACGCCCAGCGGACCGGCATTGAAAAAGCTGACCTTGGCAGCGTGATCATGGACCTGAAACTTCAGGAAACCAATTACCAGGTGGCCCTGGCCGCCACCGCACGGGTCCTGCAGCCCACCCTGATGGACTTCCTGCGATGAACTCGGTCCTCAGCAGCACGCCGGTGACCTTCACTGCCCCGATGCCGGGGCTAGAGAATGTCCACGACTTCACCCTGCGGAACATCGACAGTGCCCCCGGCCTGTTCGCCCTCGAGTCCGGCTCCTCGCCGGTGCGGCTGTTCCTCGCGGACGCGGCCGTGTTCGTTCCGGGTTACACGCCGCCGCTCCCGGGCTCCGCGCTGGAAACCCTGGAACTCGGCGACGGCGAGGCACCCCAGGTGCTGGTGGTGGTCAACCACTCCCCCACTGCCACCACGGTCAACCTGATGGCGCCGATTGTGCTCAACCCGGCCACCCGGCGCTGCACCCAGCTTGTGCTGGACGGCAAGGAGTACCCGCTGCGGGCGGACCTCGGCTCGCTCTAGCGGGACCCGCCGTCGGGCGCCGCCGTCCCACCGGGGCCGGTCACCAGAAGTGCGCCACATCAATCACCAGGCGTGAGCCCGTGCCGGGTCCCGGCAGCGTGAAGACCCGGAACGGCAGCCGCGCCCGGACGCCCAGCCCTAAGCTGGTGTAGCCCTCGAAGCTCCCGGCCCACGCCACCTGCCGGAACGTCTGGTACCCGCCCACGTTGCTCACTTCGTCCTTGGTACCCGGGGTGTAAGTGGGTTGGCCGGCGTCGTCGTAGGCGGGCGCGTTGACGGTGATCTGCAGGAAGGCCTGGCCCCGCAGCGAAATCGGCAACCCGGACCCGTCCTGGACGACCTGGGGCACGTACCGCACCGTGTAGCCGCCCACCGGGCCGTTGAGGTCCATGACGATCCGGTCGAAGCAGTAGTGCTGGCCGGTACGGACGTTGGTCACCTTCGCCTGGCTCATCGCGGCGTCGGCCTTGGCCAGCGACCCCCACACGAGTCCGCAGTAAGGATCAGCCGCGGCGGGCCCGGGGGCAAGTAGCCCCAGCCCTGCGGCCATCAGCACCGCCGCCATCAAGACGGTAAGTTTCTTCTCCTGGAATCGCCTCACCCGGGCCGCCCCCTCAAGTCGTTTAGACACCTCAAGCGTAGGATCGGGCGCCCGCCTTGGCGAGGGCCTGTGCAGCATCGGCGCCCAACCGTTAGCCGGCAGCGGCTCCGGTCACGAATTCAGCAGTGATGCTGGTCCGGGCGCCGCCGGATACGGCAAAGCGCCGGGCCCTTGGGGGAGGCCGGCGCTTTGCACTGAGTTCGAAATTCTTGGCACGTCCCGCGGGGCGGGCTCGCACTGGAGGGTTGTTAGCCTTCGCAGTCGCGGCAGTACTTCATACCGTTCTTTTCCTTGGCAACCTGGGACCGGTGGCGGACCAGGAAGCAGGAGGAACAGGTGAATTCATCGGACTGCTCGGGAACAACAATGACGGTCAGTTCTTCGCCGGAGAGGTCGGCGCCGGGAAGGTCGATGCCTTCGGCGGTGTCGTTCTCGTCGACGTCGATAACAGCAGTCTGGGCGCCGCCGCCACGGGACGCCTGGAGGGCCTCCAGCGATTCAGCGGGAGACTCTTCTTCTGTCTTGCGTGGGGCGTCGTAATCGGTAGCCATAGCGGGATTCACTTTCGTTGCTGCGCAGCGCCATTTCAGGCACCTCAGTGAAGCAGTTTAGGCCATCATGCCCGGAGTTGAAGAATACTGTGTTCAAAGCGACATTCCGCGTCGCCGGACCGTGACAATCTGGAGGAAACGATGCCTACGAAACTCAACAAACAAGCGCTCTCCCTCGCGCGCCGCCTGGTCAAGGACGGAAAGGTCCGGCGCGATACCCGGGACGACTGGAGCGAGCACGCACCGTCAGCGGAGCAGGAAAACACGTTCATCGAGAAGAACGGATTCGCCGAGTTCTCCCACTGGCATCTGGGGCTGGACCCGGACGCCTCGGAAGGCACCAAGGGCAGCGTGACGTTTCCCTTCGGCGACTTCAAGAGGATCCACCGCTGCGCCGTAATTTCGCTCCAGAGCCGGGCCGCACAACATGGTCACGACGACATAGCCGACGCAGCGAGGAAACTCCTCGAAGAGATCGACGCAGACTAGCGCCGGGGTACCTTCGGATCAGCCCACCGGCCAGACGATGAGGGTCTTCCAGGCCGAGGGGTCGGGCTCGGTGCCCGGATCGCTGAGGTAGTACTCCCACATGGTGTCCCCCGGCGTCAGGCCCTCCGCCTGCATCCGAGCCATCACCTTGCCGTAGGTCTCCGGCAGCGTCTCATACGGGCCCACATGCATCGCTTCGAGGGCGCGCCCGCCGGGGAGCACGCCGGCCACCACGCCGCCGTCGCCGCCCGGGAAGGGCGCGGCGAGCGGGAACCCGGCTTCGACGTCGACGACGTCGGTGGGCATGCCCCGGTACAGCGCGAACGGCGGCCCGGCCAGTTGGACGTGCTGCTGCTGCACGGCGGCCATCACCGAGGAATAAGCGCGGCCGAAGAACTCCCGCAGGGCGTTCATCGGAACGGTTTCGCGCAGCACCGCCGTGGGCTGCTCCTGGCGGTCAGTCGACTTGATCTCGGGCGTGGATTCCGGATTCGATTCGCTCATCTGCCCAGCCTCCGCCGCCGCCCTGGCCCGGTCAAGGGCCGAACGTCCCAGCAGCCGGCCTCCCCACCAAGAAGGTAGCCATCCTTGGACTGCGCGGGCCCCGCGTCCGTCCGGGGCGCCATTGGACCCGGCTCCCTCCGTACCGCCGCGTTGGCCCGGGGTGTCCGTGTCATAGTGCCCCCAGACGGCCGGCAGCCAGCCACGCACCGGACCGGACGTTCCTCCCGGAGGCACAAAAAACCCCTCCGTCCCGGGCAGAATCGCCGGAACGGAGGGGTTCGTGGAGCCCCCTGTCGGATTCGAACCGACGACCCCCGCTTTACAAGAGCGGTGCTCTGGCCAACTGAGCTAAGGAGGCAATTTCGCCGTCGTCGTCCAGCCGCGAAAGGGGCCGGACGCTAAGCGCTAGATAAGGGTAGCCCACGGACGCCTGCCGGTAAAAAATGCCGGCAAGGAGACAGCCCGGCGCCGGACGGATCCGGGGCCGGGCTGTGTCCGCGAGCGCGCGCTTACTTCTTGGCGTCGACCGCTGCCTGGAGGTACTGGTCGAACGGGGTCTGGGCGCTGTCGCCCTTGCCCCACTGCTTGCCCTCGACAAACACGGTGGGCGTACCCGTGACCCCGATGGCCGCAGCCTGCTGGGTCGTGTACTTCACGTACGGGCGGTAGGTCTTGTCATCCACGCACTTGTCGATGCTCTTGGCGCCGGTATCCGTGGCCAGCTTCTTCAGGTCCGCGTCGGAAAGGCCTGCGGTGCCCTCCTTCGGCTGCTTCGCGAACAGTGCGTCCACGAAGTCCGAGTACTTCTCCGGGGACTCGTTCACAACACAGGCCGCGGCGTTGGCCGCCCGGGAGGAGTAGTTGGTGGTCGAGCGGCTGTCCAGGAAGCCCAGCGGCCGGTACTCGACGGTGATCTTGCCGTCGTTGCGCAGCTTGGTGAGGGTTTCGTTGTAACGGGCTTCGAAGTCCTTGCAGACCGGGCAGATGAAGTCGATGTAGAGGACCACCTTGACCGGCTTGCCGGCCTCGGCGTCGGCGCCGGGCGCCTTGATCTCTGCGGGCGGGGTGGCGGCCGGGGACGGCAGGTCCGCGAGCTTGACGGTGGCTGCGTCCGATTTCGCCACCTCGGTGTTGGCCAGCAGGGTCACGCCGCCGTTGACGTTGCCGTTCGCCGGCGTCGGGCCGGAATCGGCGATCGGTGCGTTCTTCTGGATGTTCGAGGTGACCACCAGGGCGACAATCACAATGATGGCGACGACGGCGGCCACGATGCCCCAGCCGATCAGCAGCTTGTTGCGCTTTTCCTTCTTCAGCTGCGCCTCGCGGATCTCACGGGCTTTCTCGCGCGCCGCGGCGGTGCGCTCCGCTTTGGACTGACGGGGTTCGTTTGCGGGGCTCATTGGTTCCTCGTGTCGGTCGGCCTGGGATGGTCCACTGGGTGGCAACTCCATCATTTTAGGGGAGAAACCTGAGGAGCTTGCGCTTTCAAGTTTCCCTCCGTGTGCCCAACGGGCGAATAGCACAGAAGATTCCGCCCGGCTAGGGTGGATCAGAGCCACAAGCGACCCCAGGGGGCACCAATGCAAGCAAGCCAGAGCGCCGAGCAGACCGCCGAGCAGAACACTGCACAAACAGCCGAAGCGGACCAGGAAGCCCCGTCGACGGCGGAACCCGCCCCCGGGGAGGCCGTCGACACCTTTGATTTTATGGTGGTGTCCAACCGGATGCCTGTGGACCGCTGCTCCCCGGACGAGCCGGGCTGCGAGGACGGCTGGCGCCGCTCTCCCGGTGGCCTGGTCACGGCACTGGCCCCCATGATGACCAAGACCGACGGCGCCTGGGTGGGCTGGCACGGCGCCCCGGACGAGCACCTCGAGCCCTTCAGCCACGGCGGCATCGACCTCATCCCCGTCCAGCTCAGCACCCGTGACATCGAGCTGTACTACGAGGGCTTCTCCAACGCCACGCTCTGGCCGCTCTACCACGACGTGATTGCGCCGCCGGAGTTCCACCGTGCCTGGTGGGACTCCTACCGCAAGGTCAACAAGCGGTTCGCCGACGCCGTCATCCGCCACGCGGCGCAGGGCGCCACGGTCTGGGTGCAGGACTACCAGCTCCAGCTGGTGCCCAAGATGCTCCGCGAGGCGCGCCCGGACCTCAAGATCGGCTTCTTCAACCACATTCCCTTCCCGCCGCCGGAGATCTTCGCGCAGCTGCCCTGGCGCCGCGCGATCATCGACGGCCTGCTGGGCGCGGACCTGGTGGGCTTCCAGCGCAGCAGCGACGCCGGGAACTTCATGCGCTCGGCCCGCCGCTTCCTCGGCGCCAGCGTCAAGCAGCAGCAGGTCCACGTCAAGGGCGCCGACGGCGAAACCACCCACATCGCCCGCGCCCAGGCCTTCCCGATCTCCATCGACGTCAAGCAGATCACCGAACTGGCGCAGAAGCCCGAGATCATCGAGCGGGCCAAGCAGATCCGCCGCGACCTCGGCAACCCCAAGACCATCCTGCTCGGCGTCGACCGGCTCGACTACACCAAGGGCATCCGGCACCGGCTCAAGGCCTACGAGGAACTACTCGAGGATGGCAAGGTCACGGTGGAGGACGCCTCCCTGATCCAGGTCGCCAGCCCCAGCCGCGAGCGCGTCGAACAGTACCGGCTGCTGCGCGAGGAAGTCGAGGGCACCGTTGGCCACATCAACGGCACCTTCGACACCATGCAGAACACCGCCGTCCGGTACCTGCACCACAGCTACCCGATCGAGGAAATGGTCGCGCTGTACCTGGCCGCCGACGTCATGCTCGTCACCGCCCTGCGCGACGGCATGAACCTGGTCGCCAAGGAATATGTCACGGCCCGGACGAACAACGACGGCGCCCTGGTGCTCAGTGAATTCGCCGGCGCAGCGGACCAGCTCAAGCAGGCCCTCCTGATGAACCCGCACGACATCGACGGGCTCAAGGACACCATCATGCGGGCGGTCAACATGCAGCCCGCCGAGGCCGCCCGCCGGATGCGCGCCATGCGCAAGCAGATCCTGACGAACGACGTCGACCTCTGGTCCGCCGACTTCCTCCGCGCGCTGCAGGAGAAGGTGGTGCGCGATGACTCCTGACGCCAATCCAGCCAACACACGGCTCTCACTCTCGCCCGAGTTGCTGGAGGCCGTGCGCCGGGTCGCGGGAACCGAGGAGCTGCTGGTCGCGATGGATTTCGACGGCACCATGGCCCCGCTGGTGGACCACGCCGAAGACTCCCGGGCCCTCCCCCGTTCCGCCGCCGCTTTCGCCGCCCTCGCCGAGCTTCCGCGGACGACGACGGCGCTCATCTCCGGCCGTGCCCTCGACAGCCTGCGTGCCGTCGCCTCGCCCCCGGAGCAGACCCTGCTGATCGGCAGCCACGGAGCGGAGGTCTGGATGGGCCCCGGCTCCAGCGAACTCGTGCTCGAAGACGCCCAGCGCGAGCTGCTCGCGGATGTGCGCCGGATTCTGGCGGAAATCGTGGAGCAGGCGCCCGGAACCCTGCTCGAGGACAAGCCGGCCGGCGTCGTGCTGCACACCCGGCTGGCCGCGAACGACGTCGCCGAGGACGCGGTGGCCGCTGCGAAGGCCGCCCTGCAGGACCGCCCCGGGGTCTTCCTCAAGACCGGAAACCGGGTGCTGGAGACCTCGGTTGTCCACGCCTCCAAGGGCGAGGGGATCTCCTTCCTCCGCCAGGCCACCGGGGCCACTGCCGTCGTGTTCGCCGGCGACGACACCACGGACGAGGACGCCCTGGGCAGCCTCATCCGCGGGGACCTGGGCGTCAAGGTGGGCCTGGATTTCACCCAGGCCGAGTTCCGGGTGGAGGCCTTGGTGCACGTGTCGGAGCTGCTGGAGGCACTGCTGCGCGAGCGCCGGAAGGCCGTCGGCGCCTAACCAGCCCCGCACCCCAACTAACTCGCAGTAGTTGTCGTTATCAGCCCTCAAAACGACAACTAATGCGAGTCAGTTGGGTCAGGACTCGGGTTCGTAGCCAATCAGCCAGTGAAGTCCGTGCCGGTCGACCACCTGGCCGTCCGATGCGCCCCAAGGCTTCGGGGCGAGGGGGTCGATCACCCGGCCGTCGACGGCGAGTTTGTCGAACCACTCGTGGAGGACGGCCGGTTCGGCAGTCCCCAGCAGCGAGAGCATCAGGCCTTCGAACCGGACACTTTTCTCGCCCGGCGCCGCGTCCGAGCCCGCCAGGGCGACGGCGCCGGTCAGCTGGCCGTGGGCAATGGCGTCCGGCGGGCCGTCGGTGCGGTTGAACTGCTCATACGTGAACATAGCCAGCTCTCCACCGAAAACGTCCGCATAGAAGCCAAGGGCTTCCCGCGCCGTGCCGGGGAAACTGACATAGATCTGGAGGGCCGTCATGCGCACAGCATACACAGGCGCTTCCGGCTCTACGTGAGGGAGCCCACTTGTGAGATCCGTAACCTTTTCACCCTAAAACCAAAAATCTGACATACTCTGTATGTGATGTGGCGCACAACTACCGTGCGGCGTCATTGGATGCTCCTCGGCTTCGGCCGAGGAGCATGCGCATCCTTCGGATGCCACAACTGAATAAAAAGAACCATTCACTACGGATCGTCCGGCACGTACCTGCCGGTGAAAGGATTGATGACTGTGGCTACAGTTACTTTTGATAACGCTACGCGTCTGTACCCGGGCACAGAGAAGCCCGCTGTTGACAAGCTCAACATTGAAATCGCCGACGGCGAGTTCCTGGTCCTCGTTGGACCCTCCGGCTGCGGAAAGTCCACCTCCCTGCGTATGCTCGCAGGCCTTGAGGACGTCAACTCCGGCCGGATCCTGATCGGCGACCGCGATGTCACCGACGTCCCGCCGAAGGACCGCGACATCGCCATGGTCTTCCAGAACTACGCCCTCTACCCGCACATGACGGTCGCGGACAACATGGGCTTTGCGCTGAAGATCGCCGGCGTCAGCAAGGAAGAGCGCGCCGAGCGTGTCCGTGAAGCCGCCAAGCTCCTGGACCTCGAGCCGTACCTGGACCGCAAGCCGAAGGCCCTCTCCGGCGGCCAGCGCCAGCGCGTCGCCATGGGCCGCGCCATCGTGCGCAACCCGCAGGTGTTCCTGATGGACGAGCCGCTGTCCAACCTCGACGCCAAGCTCCGCGTCCAGACCCGCACGCAGATCGCGTCGCTGACCCGCCGCCTCGGCGTCACCACCGTCTACGTCACCCACGACCAGGTCGAGGCCATGACCATGGGTGACCGCGTCGCCGTGCTCAAGGACGGCCTGCTGATGCAGGTCGACACCCCGCGCAACCTGTACGACAAGCCGAAGAACGTCTTCGTCGCCGGCTTCATCGGCTCCCCCGCCATGAACCTGCTCGAACTTCCCGTCGTCGACGGCGGCGTGCAGTTCGGCGGCACCGTCTACCCGGTACCGCGCGACGTCCTCGAGGACGCTTCCGGCTCCACCGTGACACTGGGTTCCCGCCCCGAGGACCTCGAGACCGCCCCCGAGGGCGACGGCCTCCAGGTTGAGGTCGACGTCGTCGAGGAACTCGGCGCCGACGCCTATGTCTACGGGCACACCACGCTGGACGGCAAGAGCCACGACATCGTGGCCCGCGTCGACGGCCGCCGTCCCCCGATGAAGGGCGAGTCCATCTGGGTCCGCCCGCAGTCGGGCCACGTGCACCTGTTCGATACCAAGACCGGTCTGCGCCTGGGCGACTGACGTTCCGGCTTAGAGAACGACGGCGGTCCTCCCTCGGGAGGGCCGCCGTCGGGCGTTAACCGTCCGGCTTTAGGCGCCGCCCGCCCTGTGCGGGAGAATTGCCTCATGACCGAGGAGAACCGCATGAGCGAGGACAACGGTGCCCAGTGGCACGACGAACCCACTGACTACGGGCAGATCGGCAAACTGCCCCGGTATCAGGCCGCCAGCGCCAATGACGACAAGGCCGTCTCCAGCTCGCTGAGCATCACGGCCGCCGCCACGGAACCCGAACTGCTGGACCTGCCCTGGCACATCGCGCTGGAGGACTGGCCGGCGGAATACCTCGCCGCCCTGCCCCGCGGCATCTCCCGGCACATCGTGCGGTTCGCCCATCTGGGCGGCTCCGTGATCGCCATCAAGGAGACCTCGGAGCATATCGCCCGGCACGAATACCACATGCTCCGCAAGCTCGCCCGACTGGACGTCCCGTGCGTGGAGCCGGTGGCGGTCATCACCGGCCGGACCACGCCCGAGGGCCGGCCGCTGAACCCGGTGCTGGTCACCCGGCACCTGAAGTTCTCCATGCCGTACCGGGCGCTGTTCTCCCAGATGCTGCGCAAGGACACCCTCACGCGCCTGATCGATGCCCAGGCCCTGCTGCTGGTTAGGCTGCACCTGATCGGCTTCTACTGGGGCGATGTGTCCCTCTCCAACACCCTGTTCCGCCGCGACGCCGGCGCCTTCGCCGCCTACCTCGTGGACGCGGAGACGGGTGAGCTGTACCCGGACCTGTCCACAGGCCAGCGCGAGTACGACCTGGAGATTGCCCGGGTCAACATCGCCGGTGAACTGATGGACCTGCTCGACGGCGGCCTGATCGAGGAGAAGGTGGATCCCGTTGCCACCAGCGAGCTGATCATGGAGAGCTACCGTCGGCTCTGGACCGAGCTGACCGAGAAGGAGTCGTTCGAGATCGGCGAGCGCTGGCGCGTGGCCGCCCGTATCCGCCGGCTCAACGAACTCGGCTTCGACGTCGAGGAATACGCCATCAAGACCACGCAGAACGGCTCCACGATCCAGCTGCAGCCCAAGGTCGTGGACGCCGGGCACCACCAGCGCCGGCTGCTGCGCCTGACCGGACTGGACGCCCAGGAGAATCAGGCCCGGCGGCTGCTGAACGACATGGACTCGTTCCGGGCGGACAACAACCCGGGCATGGACGAGGAATACAGCGCCCATCTCTGGGTAAGCCAGATCTTCGAGCCGATCGTCCGCTCGATCCCCCGGGACCTGTCCGGGAAGCTGGAACCTGCGGAAGCCGTGCACGAGATCCTGGAACACCGCTGGTACATGTCCGAGAAGGAGAACCGGCACATCCCGCTGGCCGAGGCCGTGCAGTCGTACATCGACTCCGAGCTGAGGCACCGCCGGGACGAGGCCGCGATCATGCTCAACCCGGACACCGAGCTGCTGAAGATCCTCGAAGTCGAGACCGAGGAATCCCGCTACGGCGACGACGAGTCCATCGACGAAAACGAGTACCCGGACGCGGACGACTAGGGAAGAAGCACGGCCGGGCTAAATCGCCTTGCCGGGGTTCAGGATGCCGGCCGGGTCGAAGAGCTCCTTGACCCGGCGTTGCAGTTCGCGCACCGGTTCTTTCTGCTCCAGGCCCAGCCAGCGCAGCTTGTACTGGCCCACGCCGTGCTCGCCCGTGATGGTGCCGCCCATCGCGAGTGCCACGGTGACGGAATCGTCCAGGGCGGCGCCGAGCCGCTCCATGGCCCCCGCGTCCACCGCGTCCCCGGTCCGGTCCACCCAGAAGGTGGGGTGCAGGTTGCCGTCGCCGGCGTGCGCCACCACCTTGAGCTTGACCTCATGCCGCACGGCCATGGCCTCGAGCTCTTCGACGTAGTCCACCAGCCGGGAGCGCGGCACGGCGACGTCCTCGCCCACCCGGTATTCGTCGTCGACCTCCACGCCGCGGCTGTTGCGGCGCAGTTCCACCAGCTGTTCGGCTTCGGCGTTGGCCTCCATGGTCACCACGGCCCCGCCGGCGGCGAGCAGCGGCCGGATCGCTGCGGCCTCGGCGGCGGCGCCGAAGCCGTCGGTCTGGATCAGCAGCAGCGAGGTGCCGCGGGAGGCCAGGTCCGAGCCGTGGATCGCATCGAGCTGGGCCAGGGTGCCGCCGTCGAGCAGTTCCATGATGGCCGGCTGCACCCGTGCCCGGCCGACGGCGAGGACGCCCGCGGCAGCGCTGCGGAAGTCCGGGTAGAACGCGGCGATCGTGTGCACCTCCCGCGGCAGGTACTTCAGGCGCACCGTGACCCCGACGACGATGCCGAGGGTCCCCTCCGAGCCCACGAACAGCCCGGTGAGATCGTAGCCGGCCACGCCCTTGAAGGTCTGGTGCCCGGTGTGGATGAGCGAACCGTCCGCGAGCACGACGTCGAGCGCCAGGACCGAGTCCCGGGTCACCCCGTACTTCGCGCACCGGAGCCCGCCCGCGTTGGTGGCGACGTTCCCGCCGATGGTGGAGATCCTGTAGCTCGCGGGATCCGGGGCGTACATCAGCCCATGCACGGCGGCGGCAGCGTTGAGGTCCGCGTTGATGACCCCGGGTTCGACGACGGCGGTCTCGTCGTCCGCATTCAGGTTTAGGATGCGGTTCATCCGTTCCAGGCTGAGCACCACACACCCCTCGCTGGCGTGGGCGCCGCCGGACACACCGGTGCCGGCACCGCGGGCCACCAGCGGCACCCTGCTGGCGGCGCACACCCGGACGGCGGCCTGGACGTCTTCGATCGATTCGGCGAGGACCGCGGCCTGCGGGAGCTGGTAGTCCAGCACGGGGGCCTGGTCCACGGCGTAGCCGGCGAGGGAGGCCTCGTCCACCACGACCTTTTCCGCTCCGAGGGCGTTCGTCAGCTCCTCAACAATGCTGCGCATGGCTCTCCAGTTCTCCGTCGAATCCGGCCTTCAGTCCTGGCCTTCAGTCTAGGGTGCCGGCAGCGTGACCCCGGGGAGCACCCAGGCGGCGGCCGCCGGGCCGCCGGCCCGGAAGTGTGCCCCGGCCGCAGTGATGTCTCCGACAGCGAAGGCCGGCGGCAGGGCGAGGGCAGCGAGCTGTCGGTCGGAGAGCAGGCCCGCGGCGAGGTGCACGTCCGCGGCGGCCCGGGCCACCACCACCAGCACCGCGCTGTCCGCGGTTTCCCGGACGAAGGCCAGCACATCCCCCTGCGCGTGCAGCCAGCGGATGCCGCCGCCCGTGAGCGCCGGCTGGTCCCGGCGCAGCGCGGTGAGTGCGGTGTAGGCGCCGCGCAGATCGGCCGGGACCCGGGCGGGGTCGTTCCAGGGCATGGGCGTCCGGGAGAACTCCCCGTTGTCGCCTTTGAGCCCGAACTCGTCGCCGGCGAACACCACCGGCACCCCGGGGAGGGTGAACATCAGCACCGCGCCGAGCTGCTGGCCGCCGTCGATCATCACGGTGGCGGCCCGGGCCGTGTCGTGGCTGTTCAGGGCGTTCATGTTCTGCTGCCGGACGTTCCAGCTGAAGGCCGCGGCGAGGTCCTGGTGGGTGGCGAGGAAATCCTCCGCGTCGATCCGGTTCGGTCCGGCCAGGGGTGTGCCGAAGAAGTTGACATGCCCGGCGTCGCCGGCGAGCCAGGCCCACAGCGGGCGGGTGAAGTTGGAGTAGGTCATGGCGCCGTGCCAGTGCTCGCCGCTGAAGTCCGGCGCGGCGTCGTTGGTTGCCTCCGCCAGCAGCGCCGCGTCCGGGTTGATCGCCCGGACCCGCTCCGCGATCAGCCGGGCCACCTCCTGGTTGAGGTCGGTCACTCCCAGCCGCCCGGTCATATTGCCGACGTCGATCCGCCAGCCATCCAGGTCGAACGGCGGACGGAGCCAGCGCGCCACCGGGGAATCGTCGTCGAGCACGAATTTCTCCCGCAGGCCGGCCGAGGCCCAGTTGAGCTTGGGCAGGGAAGGCACACCGTACCAGGCCTCGTAGCTGCTGTGGTCCGCGCTGAAGTAGTAGTAGCCGGCTTCCTCGGAGCCGGGGTCGGCGAGGGCCCGCTGGAACCACTCATGGGCGTCGCCGGAGTGGTTGGCGGTCAGGTCGCCCATAACCTTCAGGCCGCGGGCGTGGGCCGCTTCGACGAGTTCCACCAGGGCCTCATCGCCGCCGAGCAACGGGTCCACCGCGGTGAAGGTGGAGGCGTCGTAGCGGTGGTTGGAGCGCGCCGGGAAGAACGGCGTCAGGTAGATGATGTCCGCCCCGAGCTCCTGGATGTGGTCCAGGTGCTCGGTGATGCCGTGCAGGTCGCCGCCGTAGAACTGCAGGGGCGTCTGCGCGGAGGCGCCCTGCACCGCGGTGGTGTCCCAGTCGCAGGGGACGGCCCAGTCCGGGGCCGGGTGCGCCGAAGCTGGGTTTTGTCCGGCGGACGAGCGCGCGAAGCGGTCCGGGAAGACCTGGTACATGGTGCCCCGGCGCAGCCACTCTGGGCCGGCCGGGTAGGTTGCGAGCCGGAAGTCGGCGTAGTCGGAGACGTCGCGGTTGAAGAGGCCCTGGGCGTTGAGACTCCAGTACTGCTGCCCGGCCTCGATCAGGAAGCGGTAGCGGGCCACCGGGTTGGTGACCGCCAGCTCGGCCTCCCACCAGGCCCAGCCGTCGGCCGTACCGAGGCCGGCGGCGGCGGTGTAGCGGGGTTCGCCGTCGTGCACGGAGCGGAGCCAGACCCGGCTCGCGTGCCCCCATGCCTCGGGGATGCGGAGCCGGAGCCGGGCCGCTTCCCCGAGTTCCACGCGCTGCGGGGCGTGCAGCCCCGAGCCGTCGTGGTGCGGAAGCGGCCCCGCCGTGTGCGCCGCCGGCATGCCTAGCCCTTCACCGAGCCCGCCGTCAGGCCGCTGACGATGTAGCGCTGCAGGAACAGGAACAGGGCCATCACCGGCAGGGCGGAGATCACCGCACCGGCCGCGAAGACGCCCCAGTTTTCGGAGCGCTGCTGCGCCACGAACGAGTAGAGGCCGACGGCCAGGGTCTGGCTGTCCGGGTCCGTGAGCACCACGGACGCGATGACGAATTCGCCGGAGATGGAGATGTAGGTCAGCAGCCCCACGACCGCCAGGATGGGGGTGACCAGGCGCATGATGATGCCGAAGAAGATCTGGGTGTGGCTGGCGCCGTCGATCTTGGCGGCCTCGTCCAGGGACTGCGGCACGGTGTTGAAGAAGCCGTACATCAGGTAGGTGTTCACGCCCAGTGCGCCGCCCAGGTAGACCATGATCAGGCCCAGCTGGCTGCCCAGGCCCAGCGCCGGGATGACCTCGGAGATGCCGCTGAGCAGCAGGAAGATGGCCACCACGGCCAGCAGCTGCGGGAACATCTGCAGCAGCAGCAGGCTCAGCAGGCCCACGCGGCGGCCGGTGAAGCGCATCCGGGAGAAGGCGTACGCCGCCATGGCGCCGAGGAACACCGTGGCCACGGAGGTCACGCCGCCCACCACCAGGGTGTTGAGGAACCAGCGGGCGAAGGGCCGCGACGGGATGTTGAAGAGCGCCGCGAAGTTGCCGAAGTCGATCTTGCTGAACAGGGCGTTGGAGCCCACCAGGGTGCCGGTGGAGTTCAGGGCCGCCGAGAGCACGTACAGCAGCGGGAAGATGGCGAAAATGGTGACGACGACGCCGACCACGTGGCGCCAGCCCTTGTCCTTGAACCAGGCCCCGAACGGGCGCCGGCGGTGCAGGGACTTGAGGTAGTCGACGTCGGTGGTGCCGCCGGCTGCGGTCGGGTGGTCCGTCGTGGGTTCCGCCGGAGCGGTGCGCGGTGCTGACCCGTTCATGAGTTCACGTCCTCGAGTGCCTTGGTCTGCTTGAAGCTGATGGCCGATACGGTGGCCACGATGATGAAGATGATGATCGCCAGGGCGCTGGCCAGGCCGTAGTCACGGCCGGTCCCCTGCCCGAACGCCACCTTGTACACCAGGGTGATCAGGATGTCGGTGGCTCCGATGTCCCGGTTGGTATCCGCGAAGCGCGGACCGCCGCCGGTGAGCATAAAGATCACATTGAAGTTGTTGAAGTTGAAGGCGAAGGACGAGATCAGCAGCGGCGCGATCGAGACCAGCAGCAGCGGCAGCTTGATGGAGCGGAACACCCGCCACGGGCTGGCGCCGTCCATCCGGGCGGCCTCGTCCAGCTCGCTCGGCAGGGACTGCAGGGCACCGGTGCAGACGAGGAACATGTAGGGGTAGCCCAGCCAGAGGTTGACCACCAGCACGCTGATCTTGGCCAGCACCGGGTTGGTCAGCCAGCCAATGGAGGCGCCCCCAAGCAGGGTCTGGTTGAGCCAGCCGAACTCCGGGTTCAGGATGCCGGACCAGACGAGCCCGGTGAGGAACGCGGGGAAGGCGTAGGGCAGGATCATCAGGATCCGGTAGACCTTCTTGCCCTTGAGGTCCTCGCGGTTGAAGGCGATGGCGAGGAAGAGGCCCAGAGCGAAGGTCAGGGCAACCGAGGCGAGCGCGAAGGTGAAGGTCCAGAGGATCACGCCCAGCAGCGGCCCGCGCAGGCTCGGGTCCGTGAAGGCGCGGGCGAAGTTCTCCATGCCGACGTCGATCTTCCAACCGGTGGACAGCGTCTCGCCGCTTTCCGCCGCGAAGGCGCCCTTGCCGTTGTCGCGGTAGACGGAGCCGGTGTCGGTGTCGGTGAAGGTGTCCGCGGCGGCGTCGTACTTCAGGGCCGGTTTGAACTGGTAGGCGTTGCTGCCGTCGGCGGTGCGGAGGGTGCCGTCGGCTGGGTCGGAGGAGACCGGGACGGTGATGCCCAGGATCTGCTTTTGGTTGGCCACGATTTCCTGGAAGTTCAGGGTCCGGTACCCGTCCAGGGCGTTGGCCTTGCCGGTGGAGTCCTTGCCGGCTGCGTCGACGCTTTTCAGCGGGGTGTCGGTGCTGCCGAGCGAGACTTTGCCGTCCGGGGCGGTGAAGAGCAGGTAGAAGGAGTTGTCTTTGGCCAGCACGGCGGCCTTGTAGGCCGGCGAGTCGGGCACACGCTTCTGGGCGGTGAGCTGGATGGCCGCAATGGCATCATCTTTGGTGCTGTTGTGGCCGTCGCCGTAGTTGGTGAAGGCGATGTAGCCGCTGAACATGACCACAAAGACCTGGAAGACCAGCAGGAACAGCACGCCGGGCGCGAGGTACTTCGCGGGCAGGCCGCCCTTGCGCAGGTAAATCCAGTTGATCGCCAGCACGACGACGGCGGAGACGGCCAGAGCCGCCCAGGAGTGGCTGAAGAACAGCATCGTCAGGACGAAGACGGCCACGGCATCCACGAGGCCCAGCAGGACGATCTTGGCGATGGTCCCCTTGGTGCCGTCCGGACCGAAACGGCGGCGGGAGGTGACGCGCTGCCTACCGGGGGCGGAGGGGCCGGCGCCCTGGGTGGCCGGCACGACGTCGGGGCCTAAGCCCTCGCGGAGTTCAGTTTCTGGCATAGCTGTCTTCAGTCCTTGGGGGAAGCTGGGGTGATGCAGGAACGGGCCGGGCGGTTTGGTGCCGCCCGGCCCGGTGCTGGCCGGTTCCTGACGCTCCTCAAAAGTGTTGAGGGGTCAGGAACCGGCTCGGGGGCTAGCCCCCGATTTTGGTCTTAATGCTTGCTGCCATCTTGGCCCAGTCAGCGGCGGGGTCGCCCTGGCCCTTGATGAGGGCGAGCTCGGTGGCTCCCCAGTCAGCCCAGACCGCGCTCATTTCCGGGATGGCCGGCATCGGGACGCCGGTGGCGCCGATCTTGCCGAAAGCTGACACAACCGGGTCGCTTGCAGCCTTCTCGAAGGAGGCCTTCAGCGCCGGCGGGCGGCCGCCGGCTTTGTACATGGAGTCCTGGGCTGCCTCGGACGTGAGGTAGTTGGTCACGAACTCGTTGGTGGCCAGGGCGTTGGCGCTCTTGGCGCTAATGAAGAAGCCGTTAACACCGATGAACGGCTGGGCCGGCTGGCCGCCCGTGGTCGGCAGTGCGTCCACGGCGAACTTGATGCCCTTCTTCTGCACGTCCGGGACATTCCACGGGCCGGTCAGGAAGTACGGGGATTCGCCGGCCAGGAACTTCTCCTTGGCGATGTCACCGGTGATGTTGGAGTTGATGATCTTCTCACCGGCGTCGCCCCAGGCGGCCAGCTTCTTGGCGAACTCGACGCCGGCGGTGTCGCCGATCAGAAGCTGCTTCGGGTCGTAGCCGCCGTCGGAGGCCTTGCCGAAGACCTGCGAGCCCATGGAGGACTGCAGCGGGTACAGGTGGTACGGGTCGCCCTGCTTCGGGTCCATTCCGACGAGGAACGGGAACTTGGCCTTGCCGTCGGCGACGGCCTTCTTGCCGTTGGCGATGACCTCATCCATGGTCTTGGCCGTGTCGGACACGATCGCGGTGTTGCGCAGCAGCGCGATGTTCTCGATCGCGTAGGGAACGCCGTAGACCGAGCCGTTGTAGGTCATGGCCTTGATGGAGGAATCCTGGAAGGAGGCCTTCTTGTCGCCGAGCTCGACAGGTGCGATCACGCCGTTCTGGACGAACTTGCCTACCCAGTCGTGCGGGCCGACGATCAGGTCCGGGCCCTTGCCGGTAGGAACCTGGGTGATGAAGTCGTCGCGGACTGCGGCGAAGTCCTTGACCACGAGCTTTACTTCGATACCGGTGTCAGCCTGGAACTTCGCGGTGATGTCCTTCAGCGCGGGCGAGCGCTCGGCGTCGACCCACATGGTGATCGTGGCTGCGCCGGCGGACTTGAGGTCCGGCTTCGCGGTGGCCGTGGCCGGGGCGGTGGCTGCCGCTCCGCCGCAGGCGCTCAGTGCCAGCGCCGCGGCCACGGAGATCGCGCCTGCCGTGAAGACCCGGCGGCTGGTCCCGGTCGTGAGGGTGTTCTGCACCTTCATTGGTGTCCCTTTCATAAAATCCTGCATCCACGCGTTGGGCCCTGATCGGTAGGATCCGGGCCCGGTGGCATCGTCGGTGATGTGGCTCACAGCTGCAAGCGCTTCCAAGCTACACGGTGATGCACGCTTTGGAAAGTTATTCTAGCGGGGCGTGTCGCGGCCTGCCGACCATGCCCGTGTTCCTGCGGATTCCGAGAACCCGCGCAGTCAGGGGCCGGATGCAGTCTTCGCCCGGGGATTCGGCGGGGAGCGAGAATCCGGCACGCCGGCGCCCTGCGACTGGAAGCGTTTTCAATTTTGGCCGGCGGGCCTTACGATTACCGGCATGTCCGTTGATTCAGTCCTCTCCGCCCTGGCCAGCCCCTTGACCCTGGTGCATGCCGCAGACCACACCCCCGGCTGGTGGCGCTCCGCCGTCATTTACCAGGTGTACCCGCGTTCCTTCCGGGACCTGAACGGCGACGGCGTCGGCGACCTGGCGGGCATTACGGCCGAACTGCACCAGCTCGCGGAGCTTGACATCGACGCCGTCTGGCTCTCGCCGTTCTACCGCTCCCCGCAGCGCGACGCCGGCTACGACGTCAGCGACTACTGCGACGTCGATCCCCTGTTCGGCACCCTGGCCGACTTCGACGCCATGATGGCCGAGGCCACCCGGCTCGGCCTGCGCCTGATCGTCGATTTGGTGCCGAACCACTGCTCGGACCAGCACACCGCTTTCCAGGCCGCGCTGGCCGCCCCCGCGGACAGCCCGGAACGGGACATGTTCATCTTCCGCGACGGCCTCGGCGACGCCGGCGAGCTGCCGCCCAACAACTGGCAGTCGCACTTCGGCGGCCCGGCCTGGACCCGGATCACCGAGCCGGACGGAACCCCCGGCCAGTGGTATCTGCACCTTTTTGACACCTCCCAGCCGGACTTCAACTGGGACAACGACGCCGTCCACGCCGAGTTTGAGCGCGTTCTGCGCTTCTGGCTGGACCGAGGGGTCTCCGGTTTCCGCGTCGACGTGGCGCACGCGCTCGTCAAGGCCCCGGGCCTGCCCGAGTGGGGCGGCCGCGCCGACGGCAACAGCTCGCACGGCTTCCCCGGGCACGAGGCCCCGATGTTCGGCCAGCCCGCACTGCACGACATCTACCGCACCTGGCGCCGGATCCTGGCCGAATACGGTCCCGACCGCATCCTCTGCGCCGAGGCCAACGTGGACCCGCTCCCCCGGCTGGCCGACTGGGTCCGCCCCGACGAGATGCACCAGGCCTTCAACTTCCCGTACCTGCACGCCGGACTGGATGTGCACCGCATGCGCCGCGTCATCACGGACTCGCTGACCGCCCTGGACGCCGTCGGAGCTCCGAGCACCTGGGTGCTGTCCAACCACGACGTCGTCCGCCATGCCACCCGTTTCGGCTACAACGGTCCGGCTCCGCGCGACGGCGACGGCATCGGCCCGGCCGATGCGCAGCCGTACGAGGAGCTCGGACGCTCCCGCGCGGCCGCAGCCTCGATGTTCATGCTGGGCCTGCCCGGCGGCGCCTACCTGTACCAGGGCGAGGAGCTCGGCCTGCCCGACGGCATCGACATCCCGGACCACCAGCGCCAGGACCCCACCTTCGGGCGCACCGGCGGCGAGCGGCTGGGCCGGGACGGCTGCCGGGTTCCGCTGCCGTGGTGCTCCGGCGAAGCCCACGCGGGGTTCGGCGCCGGAGCCGACCCCTGGCTGCCGCAGCCGTCGAGCTTCGCCGGGCTGGCCCGCGACGCCCAGGCCGCGTCGCCGTCGTCGCACCTGAACCTGTACCGCCGGATGCTGGAACTCCGGCGCGAGCTCAGCCTCGGCCAGGGCTCGCTTGCCTGGCTCGAGGACTGGTGCACGGACACCTCCCTGGCCTACCTCAACGGCACCACCGCGGTGCTGCTGAACGTCGGGCCGGAGCCGCTCGAGCTGCCCGCCGGACAGGTGCTGCTGCGCAGCTCCGGAACCGCGGAGCAGGCAGAAGACGCCCATCGGTTAAGCTCAGGTGAAACTGTTTGGCTGGAAATCTACATCGAGGACACGGAGAGCTGAAAATGCCCGGCATCAAGGACGTCGCGGAACGGGCCGGCCTCTCCATCGCCACCGTTTCGCGTGCCTTGAGCGGCAAGGGCAATGTCTCGGCCCAGAGCCGTGAGCGGGCCCAAGCCGCCGCCGCCGAGCTCGGATTCGTGCTGTCCTACCACGCCTCCAGCCTGGCGTCCGGGCGGAACCACAACGTGGGCGTCGTGGTTCCGTCCGTGCACCGCTGGTTCTTCTCCTCGGTGGTTGAGGGCGTCTCCGCGACCCTGCTCGACGCCGGCTACGACCTCACGCTGTACAACGTCAGCGAGGGCGAAGAGCGCCGGCACAGCGTGCTCAATGACTTCCTGCTGCGCAAGCGTGTGGACGCGGTCATTGCGGTGTCCCTGGAACTCAGCGAGGCCGAGATCCAGCAACTTCTCGCGATCCACCGGCCCATTGTCGGGATTGGCGGCCCGCTGCCGGGCGCCTCGACGATCCGGATCAACGACTCGGGCATCGCCGAGGCGGCAGCCCGGCACCTGATCCAGCTGGGCCACAGCCGGATCGCCCACATGACCGGCGACGCCGCATATGAGAAGGACTTCCGGCTCCCGGGTACGCGGCAGGGCGGCTTCACCAAAGCCATGCGCGACGCCGGGCTGACGATCCGTCCGGAATGGCTGATTTCCGCCGACTTCACCATCCAGGGCGCGTATGCCAGCGCACGGCAACTACTCGGCAGTTCGATGGAGCGTCCGACGGCGGTCTTCGCGGCCTCGGATGAAATGGCGATCGGCACCATCCTTGCCGCCCGCGACTTCGGCCTGCGCGTGCCCCAGGATCTGTCGGTCATCGGGATTGACGGCCACGAACTTGGCGAGCTCTTCGGCCTGACCACCATCGACCAGGATCCACGGGGGCAGGGCGCCCTGGCGGTCCGGCGCCTGCTCGCCGGGCTCGAAGGCGGCGCCGACACGGCGGCGGCAGACACCGAGTATCCGACCAAGTTCGTGATCCGCTCCAGCACGGCCGTGCCGCCCGTCGACGCCGTGCTGCCCGGCAAGCGCTACTAGCGGATCTTCATTCAGCATGCATGCCAACGTAGGCAGCGACGGAGCTGGTCATCCTAAATCGGCTAGAGCATGGTCCGTTTAGCGGTCTGCACAAACTCAAGAACTGCTATGCCTAAGGTAGAACAGAAGGACCAGGAATCGCTTACTTGGCGCGCAGCGAGACTCAAAGCGTCTTTAGCTTTCGCAGCATGGCCCGAAGTTGCCGTCTTCTCAGCGCTCCGAAGTAAGTCTAGGACAGTCTGCAGCGACAAGTCGGAAGCGCCTGTGGTGCGATTCTCCTCCGAAAGCCGTAATTCCTCCTCTAGGGAGGTTAGTAGACTTTCCAGTGTTTCTTTTTTCATTCCAGTACCTATTTATCCCTTATGACGCCGCGCTTGTAAGATTCTGGAACAAAAATCCTAGTGCGTCCTCAGAGATATAAGGTCTCGTCCATTCCAATCTGGCGCCGCACGATTACTGTTTACATGGTAGTTTCTGGCGCAGTAGGAGCCCCTCACCCCGCCTGTGCGGACTCTACCCAAACTAACCGGCTAGATACCCGCCAGCAACCAGAATTGATTGCCCCATTATCCACTGGCCAACAACAGCGGCCAAAACTATTCCGGGCCCGAGGATATCTAACCCGACCCGCGATCCCTTGCGCATCTGATGCGCATCAGGTTTTCTTCCTCCATGCCAGAATTCGAAGAGAACTACCAGGCAGGGGAGCATTGCGACCTGCATAGGAATTCCGTTTCCGCTCCGGTTGTATTTTCCGTCATACGGCATCCGGGTGCCCCAGGGGACGTTCATGAACACAAATATGGCAATTCCGACACAGACCACGAATCCTAGCGCGCAGAGAGCACGTATAAACGTCACGGCAGTCTTCCCTAGCAGCAGATCCTGCTCGGTGAAACCACCATCGGCTTTAGCCTCTGGATCGGAGCCCACACCTTCACCTACCAAGGGCCCACTCCGTCGAAGGGCGCTTCGGTCGCACCGGAGTCTTCCCTGTGCACAAATCCAAGTTCAGGAAGCCTCATCAAAGAAGCGCAACTCCTGGGCGCGGGTCCCATTTTCCCAAGCCCAACCGTCCAGGCTTATAGCCCCTTGGGTCTCAAAAAACCCTTCCAGGGCTTTAGCCGCAACATCGATGGGGACCTTGACCCCGAGAGGCACCCAGGCGCGCAGTCCGTGCGGGTCTAGCGCGATCGAGGCTTCTTCTTCCTCGTGGGGGAGGCGCGTGAGCACTGACATTGTCGCAAGGTCCCGGTCATCAAGAGCGGTATGAATTATGAATCCATCTGCGGCGGAGCCCCATGCCTCGAAACGGCGGTTGCCCAGACACACTACGAAACGACCGTCCGGGACGCTTTCCCAGTCATTCAGCTTCGATATAGCAATGCGCTTGGCTTCTCTAACATCGGCGATAGCTTCTCCCGTGACCACCCATGCGGTCTCCGAAACTTCATGACTGCTGTTATAGCGGTAATAGGCAATTTCCTTGCCCATCGCGTACCCAAGCGCCGAAACTGGGACGCTCATTAGGGCGAGCAACCGCCAAGGTGTAGGTAACGCAAGGAGCAAAGCGGTTTCAACTGCAATCAGGGCATAGATCAGCCATGCCGGTCCGCGGATTCCTGTCAGAATACCCACCACTCCGCCTGCCAGAATCCCCGCGCCCCCGATCACGGCGGCCTCCATAACGACCTGAGGAGGCAAAAAGACAATGAGTACAGTGATCAGTGCTAGGAGGACAGCAGGAATAATCATTCGCAGCCAAAAATCGCGAAGTTCGTCCCGTCCACGAGGTCGAGCTGCGTCACGCTTGTTCACTAATTTCTCCATACCCTAATTCCCAGTAACTAAAAACTTTGCGATATCCAGCCCGGCAGCCGCTGTCGTTCCAAAAGTGGCGGAACGGAAGAGTTTCAGGGCAGCGGGCCCCAGGCCCACCAGCCCGGACAGAGTACTGGTGTTAGTTCGCGCAGCCTGCTGAAGTGCACCGGAGGCGGTCGACGCCGGAGACTGAACCCTGGCTCTGTTGACTCCCGCGTTGATGGCTACGCATCCACCCAGCCTGGACAAAGACGGACATTCACCCAGATCGTGCCGGGGAAGCTTCGTCCGTCGGGGCGGGCGACCACGCTCGTTAGGTATCCGGCAGGCCCAGTCGCATCAGGTCCAGGACGATGCCCGGAGCAGACCAAAGTAGTTCGACTGCCGAACCGCTAATAGTTAGTCAGGCGTGTTCCCTCAGCCTGATTGCCAGTCAACCAGGCCGGCCCAAACGAAGAAGACTCCGGGTTCTTTAAGAACTCATCCAAGGCCGCTTGCACGGAAGCGAGGCCGTGTACGAAACGAGCAGGCATATAGCCGATCCCAGCACCCATAGGCACCTCCACAGACTCATCCGCGACGTCCTCAGACCGCGCCAGCACCGCCCATGATCCCTCGTTGGTGGCGTCAGCATTCCGATGACAGACCATCCCGACCCCACCACCACCGGCCACCTCAAAACGCGCCGACCCAAACTCAACGGCCAACCGTCCACGCGACTTCCCGTCTAGGGAATGCAGTCCAGCAATAGCCGCCTCGCGTGCTTCCGCGGCGGTGCCAAGGCACCGCCCATCAACAAGCCACTCCGGCTCCTTTGCGGTCTTCCGGCCCGGCTTAGCGGGCTTACGACTCCGCTTCTTCGCATGCTGCCAGGCCAGCCCTGCCTGAGTCCCCGAAATAAACCCACCGAACCATGCGATTCCTGCTGGGCCCAACACCAGACAAAGCACGAGGGAAAGCACCAAAACCAGCATCGCAAGCCATCGCCAGGGCGGCGAGAAGCGAAGCAACCACACACCCACAGCCAGACCTGCGAGAAGTGCCACGACCTCCTGCGATACGTGGTCCTGAGGTCCCACCAGGACCACCGCGACCGTGGCGCTCAATAACACGCCACTAAGGATCAGAGCATTCCGTACCGGATGCTCAGCTTTTCTTCCCACAACAACCAACCCCTTCTAGGCATGTTTTGCTCACCATCCCACTGCGCTCTGGAGTTGGTCGCCACCGAAGCCGACAGAACCACCTCCAAAGGCGCCTCCCCACAGTCCCACGGTATTCGTCTGGTTGTAATTGAACATGCCGTTCAAAGTCCGAGGCGCAAAGTACGGCATCTGCCGTAGCGTGCTCAAACCTGTCTGGTTGAACGCCGGTATACGCCCCACAGGTATGACGGCAGCGCCCGCGCCAAACAGGCCTGTTCTCCCGGCCTTAGCGACGTCAATCGGGTCCCCGGCGACGACGTTCTCCAGCATCGAACCTGTTCCCGCACCAACGCCACTGATCGCAATCGTTCCTGCCTTCGCAACCACTCCGGTCGACGACAATGAAATCCCTCTGGCGAGGCTGCCACCGGCCGGCCCCGCCAAGCCACCGACGGCACCGGCGAAGCCACCACCTGCGGCCTTGCCAGCAAAGTCCCAGCCGTTGTTGATGCGCCAGCCGTTCTGATAAAGATAACTCGCAGCGCCTGCACCCGCACCGACGGCCCCATTGGCACCCGCACTAACTCCGATCGCGGCCGCGGCTTGGCCTGCCGGGGCACCCGCAATAATGCTCTTAGTCCACATGGCCGCACCACCGCCCGCTGCCCCGGTGACAGCGCCTATAGCGGTGTTACCGAGGACCGACCACCAGTCGACCGATCCCTTCTGCTCCTTTTGGGAAATGACCGAGAGACCGCCCGAGGTCAATGCCCCGGCGATCGCTCCTGCCGCGATGAGGTTGAGCCCGGGCACGAACAACGCAGCAACGCCGACGGCGACGGCCAGACCACCTACAACGTATTCCCAGTGGCTCCCGGCGGACTGATCGTACGCCTTCAGCTCGTCGTCGGTAAGGGGCCGCAGTCCGGTGGGGTCGGTGGTGTTCAGGGGATTGTTGCCGGCGTAGGCGTAGGGGTTGCCGTCCCAGCCCGCACCGAGGACGGGGGCGAGGGGGTCGGTGGAGAGGAAGGCACGGGTGGCCGGGTCGTACGCCCGTGCCCCGAGCCATTCCAGGCCGGCGATGTCCAGGCCGCCGCTGCCGGTCAGAGTGATACCGGCCGGCAGCACACCGGCCAGCGCGGGAACAGCACCCAAACCAGCGGCACCGGCACCGGCAGTGCCGCCCGGA
>NZ_JBEEQE010000023.1:0-1694 GCF_040137805.1 Pseudarthrobacter sp. B907
GGGGCCCGGGGTGCGCTGGTCCGAAACCGTAGCGCCCTTCCGAATCCGGTGCGCCCTCGGTTCTGCGTTCTGCCGACGCTTTTCCACAGGGGTTATCCACATTGTTGGTAACTTACACGTCTGTAGTTCAGGTCGAAATGCCGGATCTGAGGGCCACAGCTGGCAAATTCACCGAACGACGCCGTGAAGCTCTCCACATCTGTGGATAACTTTCCCCCTGGGCGCTGTGGTTAAGTGGACAACTTTGCGGCCGGTGGATGTGGTGTGCCTTCGGGAGCGCCGGGATCGGGGGAACTCCCGGGGATGCCTGTAGGGCCTCGCCACCCCAGGGAGGTCAAACGGCTGCCCGGTGCGTCCTTCGCCACCCCAGGTAGGGCCCACGGCCGCGCTATACCTCCGGGCGGCCCCGGGACGGGCCCGCGCACGCCGTCCCGCAGCCACGGAATGGGCACGGCATCCGCGGTCAGCGGCCCTTTTATCTGATTTCAACGAAGTTATGCACAGCGTTTTTCACAGTGTTAATAACTTGATGCTCTAACTACTCCGGGAGAAACTGCGACGTTGCAGGCCTCTCAGGATCCAGAGCGGACGGCAGTGCGCCAAGTTGTCCCCAGCTGTGGATAAGTTGTGGGAACAACTCCGTCCAAGTGTGGATAACTCGGCGCTGGAGGTCATTGCCAGTAACAGTGGCCCCTGGCTGCGGAATTAGGTGGCTGCGTCCTCCGCCGGAGGCACGGATGACGCGGACCGCACAGATACCGGGGCGCCGTACGCCGTTATCCACAGGCAATCCACATTGTTAATAACTTACAGTCCTGTCATTCGGCGGAAGGCTGGCATTACAGTGCCGATCTCGAACCGGAACGACGCCGCTGGGCGCCTCTTGGCCGCCCCGCACGGCCCGATTCACACACAGCGTGTGGATAACTTGCGGCGTCTTGTGCACAGCTGTGGATCGAGAGTTCTGTTCGCCGGGCAGCTGCCTAACGGTCCCAGACACCCGAGGTTCCTCTGCGGTGGCTGCCCAGCAGGTGGGTGTCGACCATCCCGATGGCCTCCATCAGGGCGTACATGGTGGTGGGCCCGACAAACACAAAGCCCCTCTTTCGCAGTGCCTTGGACAAAGCGGCGGACTCCGGTGAGCTGGTCGGGATCTGGTCCAGGGCCGTGGGCGCGGGGGTGGAGTCCGGCCGGTAAGACCAGACAAAGTCAACCAGTCCGCCGTCGACCCTGAGTTCGAGGGTGGCGCGGGCATTGGTGATCGCGGCCCGGATCTTGAGCCGGTTTCGCACAATACCGGCGTCCTGCAACAGCCGCTCGACGTCGTCGTCGGTGAACGCCGCCACAGTCTCCGGGTGGAAATCCGCGAAGGCGGCGCGGAAGGCCGGCCGTTTGCGCAGGATCGTTGCCCAGGAAAGTCCCGCCTGGAAGGCCTCCAGGCTGATCCGTTCGTACAGCCCCTGCTCGTCCCGCACCGGAAGACCCCACTCGCCGTCGTAGTAGTCGCGCAGCAGGGGGTCGGCGGCCGCCCAGGCCGGCCGGGCCAAGCCGTCTTCGCCGATGATGCAGCCGGTAGCGTCCGGGGGCATGCGTAATCCTTTGCTGGGAAATGTTGCCTTCCAGCATTATCGCCCGTGAAATGCCCAGACGTGCGGCGGGCTTAACGCAGCGGGGGGGGGGGAACCCAGCTGCCC
>NZ_JBEEQE010000023.1:1840-57398 GCF_040137805.1 Pseudarthrobacter sp. B907
GCTGCGAAGAGGTCGAAATGCGTCAGGAGCGCCAGCGCGTCGTCATCAGGAAGCCCACGATGGCGATGCCGAAGCCGGCAACGATGTTCCACGAGGCCCAGTCCTTGACCGGGAAGGCGCCTTCGCTGATGTAGTACGTGATGATCCACAGCAGGCCGATGATCATCAGGCCGAACATGACCGGCTTGAACCACACGGGGTTCGGCTTGTAGGCCTGCGTCGCAGAAGTCTGCTGCGCCACGCGGGCAGTCCTCTTACGCGGCTTCGACTCTGGCACGGGTCCTCCTTGGCGGGCTGGACGAAAAGCGGATGGCTCTGCTTGATATCCTGCAGGGAGGAATAACCGGCAGCCATCACGCTTTTGGTCAGGTTTGGAATCCTAATCGCAGCCAATTCTAGCTGCAGTTCAGGCTGCACCCGCGTCGTGCCGGGAGCCACGCCGCCGCTGCCGCACCGGCCGCGGCTTCGGGTTGCGTCGGCGCTGGTCTTGCCGGCCGGGGAACTGGTATTGATGGTTTTGTTCCTGTTCCTCCGGATGGCGCAATCCAGCCCGTTCACTGTCTCGACGATTGGCACAGCAAGGCACCCATGAGCACAACGAAGATCCTGGTCGTGGACAACTACGACAGCTTTGTCTACACCCTGGTCGGCTACCTGCAGGAGCTCGGCGCGGAGACCACGGTGGTCCGCAACGACGACGTGACGCTGGCCGAGGCGATTGAGATGGCCGAAGCGCGCGACGGTGTGCTGATCTCGCCCGGGCCCGGAGCGCCGGCCGAGGCCGGGGTGTGCATCGAGCTGATCAAGTGGTGCGGCAGCCATAATAAACCGATGCTGGGTGTTTGCCTTGGGCACCAGGCGCTGGCCGAGGCCTACGGCGGCCGCGTCACCCATGCCCCCGAACTCATGCACGGCAAGACCTCGCTTGTGGAGCACCACGGCACGAGCGTGTTCACCGGCCTCCCGTCGCCTTTCACCGCGACGCGCTACCACTCGCTCGCGGCCGTGCGCGAAAGCATCCCGGAAGTCCTGGAGATCACCGCCGAGACGGGAACCGGCGTCGTGATGGGACTGCAGCACCGCACGGCCCCGTTGTGCGGAGTGCAGTTCCACCCGGAATCGGTGCTGACCGAGGGGGGCTACCTCATGCTGGGCAACTGGCTTGAATCCCTCGGAATGGCAGGCGCGGCGGCGCGGGCCGCGGACCTGAGCCCGCTGATCCAGCACTAACCACCGGCGTCAACGCCCGGGGAGTGGCCCCTAGGGGCCGGTGAAGCCGCCGAGCAGATTGTCAGCGCTGCCTTTGGTGTTCATCTTGGTCGACGACGGCGAGGGGGTCGGCGTCGGCGGGGGTGGCGGGGCCTTGGCCACGGTGATGGTGACCGTTTTGCCTTGTTCCACGGCGGCGTCCGCAGGATCGCTTTGCGCGGTCACCTTACCCGGTTCGACCTGGGTGTTTTCGACTACCTTGATGCTGGCAATGAGCCCGACGTTCTTCAACGCCGCCTCCGCCTCCGCCTGCGGGAGCCCGACCAGCTGTGGAACGGCCACCTTGCCGGTGGAGACGATGATTTCCACGGTGCTCCCCACAGCGACGTTTTGCCCCGGCGCGGGGTTGGTGGTGATGACCACGCCGGCCGCCACGTTGGGGCTGTTGTTCAGGGTGGTTTTCGGCGCTCCGGTCAGGCCGGTCCGGCGCAGCACGTCCCTGGCGTCCGCCTCGGTCCTGCCGGGCAGGTCCGCAGGGATTGTGATGACACTGGGGCCCTCGGAGATTTTGAGCGTGATTTCCGAATTGCGTTCCAGTGAACTGCCGGCCGTGGGTACCGTTCCGACGGCGGTTCCCTTGGGAACCGTCTCATGCTGGACCCGGCTCAGCTTCGGTTTGAGCCCGGCGTTGTAGAGCTTCTGCAGGGCCTCGGACTCGGTCAGGGACGCCACCGTGGGGACGTCCACCTTGGCCACCGGCGGCGGCTGCTGGTTGACCATGTTGTAGAGCCACAGTCCGCCGCCGGCGAGCACCAGCAGCGTGAATATCACGAGCGTGGCAATCCAGGTTCGACGGCGGGACTTCTGCTGGACGGTCGGCTCGCGCTCGGCCGGGAGGCTCAGCGGCAGACTTCCGGTGTCCGGAGGCACGTGGCTGCCGGACACCGCGGTGAGCGGCTCGTCGCTTTCCGCGAGGTGCGCCGGCGGGATGCCGGCGGCGGTGTCGTCAAGGAAAGCGGCGCCGGTCAGGGCGAAAGCGGCGGTGGGCGGCGCCTGATCCGGGGAGGCGACCGTGTTGTTCGGATCCGTGGGGCTCTCGCTGCGCGGCAGCGCGGCCACGGCAACGCCGCTGCGCGCGGCCCGAAGGGCCCGCCGGAAAGCCGCGGCGTCCTGGAAGCGGTCGGCACGGTTTTTTTGCAGTGCCTTGGCCAGCACACTGTCCAAGGCCTCGGAAACGTCGGGATTGAGGCTGCTGGCCGGGTCCGGGATCTCGCGGACGTGCTGGTAGGCCACCGAAACAGGACTGTCACCGATGAACGGCGGCCGCCCGGTCAGCATCTCGTAGAGCAGGCAGCCGGCCGAATACAGGTCACTGCGCGCGTCGACTGTTTCGCCGCGGGCCTGCTCGGGCGACAGATACTGGGCCGTGCCCACCACCGCCTGCGTCTGGGTCATGGTCGCCGAGGAGTCCGCCATGGCGCGGGCAATCCCGAAGTCCATTACTTTCACGCTGTTGGAGTCGGGGCAGAACATCACGTTGGCGGGCTTGATGTCCCGGTGCACGATGCCGGCCTTGTGGCTGTAATCCAGGGCCGAGAGCACGCCCAGGCTGTAGTCGATGGCCTGGTCGATGGTGACTTCCTTGGCCCTGATCAGGTCGCGGATGGTCTTGCCGGCCACGTACTCCATCACGATGTACGGCACGCGCACGGTGTCGTCGTGGCCGCCGGGGACGGCATGGTCCCCGGTGTCGAACACGGCGACGATTGAGGGGTGGTTCAGCGCGGCGACAGCCTGGGCCTCCCGCTTGAACCGGGCCTGGAACTGCGGGTCCCGGGCAAGATCCGGGCGCAGCAGCTTGATGGCCACCGTCCGTCCCAGCCTGGTGTCGACCCCGCGGAAGACGTCGGCCATCCCGCCGCGGCCGATCAGCTCACCCAGCTCATAGCGCCCGCTGAGGACGCGCTGGCTGGTCACCGGGCTGCTGTCCTCCCGGTGCGATGGGGTGCGGGGTGAAGTGGACACGGTGCCTACTTTGTTGTGCTGACGCTCGGCGCGGGAGAGGCCGGGGCGGCGGCGAGGTGGTAGATCACGACGGAGCCGGCAGCTACCTGCTTGCCGGAGGCGGGCTCGGAGCTCACGAAGGTGCCCTCCTGCTGGTTCTTTTTGCCGTCGACCGGGTCGCCCTTCTGCCAGCGCAGTCCGGCGGACTCGATCGCCCGCTGGACGGCCGCCTCGGTGGCACCCTGCTCCAGCGAGGGGACAGTCACCATTTCGGGTCCCTTCGAGTAGCTGACCGTGATGACGTCTCCGCGCTGGACGGGCCCGGAGGGATTGATATCGAGCACCGTGTTCGGGGCCGCGGGGTCGAACACCGGCGCGCCCTTGACCTGCAGGCCCATGCTGTTCAGTTCCGCCCGGACATCGTTGTAGGGCCGGCCTTTGTAGGCGTCCGGGAACAGGTTGATCGCAGCCGGCGTCGACTGCGTAGGCGTGGCGGAGCTGGACGTGGGGCTGGGGCTCTTGGAGGTCGGCGCGGCGCTTGTGGTGGTGGCTTTGGAACTCGTGGCGGCAGGGGACGACGGGAACAGGATCCCGGCCTGGGACAGGACGATTCCCATCAGGGCAAACAGCACCAGCAGGATCAGGGCGATCAGCGGCCAGGTCCACGGGCTGCGCCCCTTGCGGCGGGGTTCCTCCTCCGGCTCGTAGCCGTCGTAGTCCTCTTCCTCCTCGTGCGCCCAGTTCCGCTCGGCAGCCAGCGCATCAGCGCGGGACAGGGCGTTCCGGGCGCCGTAGCCGCTGGCCGCGGCGGCTCCCGCCGCCAGCCCGGCCGCTGCGCCGGCGCCGGCTGCACCGACCACCGGAAGCGCCGACGTCGACTTGTCCTCGGCCGCGCTGGCGCCGATGACACCCGTGGCGGCGGTGGGGACGTTCACCGGCGCAGTCATGGGACCGGTGGCCGCCTCGAAGAGCAGCATGCCGGGGACGGCCGCGTGCGCGGCCGCAATGTCGCCGTTGCGGATCGCGTCCGCAGCTTCGGCCAGTTTGATCGCGTCCGCCGGGCGGTTCTTGGGATCCTTGGCCAGCATCGACATCAGCAGGGCGCGGACCGGCCGGGGCAGGGTGTCCGGCAGCGGCGGCGGGGCGTCGTTGACCTGGGCCAGTGCGATCGCAATCTGGGATTCGCCGGAGAACGGGCGGTGCCCGGTGAGGCACTCGTAGCCGATGACGCCGAGGGAGTAGATGTCGGAGGCGCCGGTAGCAGTCTGGCCGGTGGCCTGTTCCGGGGCGAGGTACTGGGCAGTGCCCATGACCTGGCCGGTCTGGGTCAGCGGCACCTGGTCCGCGAGCCGTGCGATGCCGAAGTCGGTGACCTTGACCCGCCCGTCCGGGGTGATGAGCAGGTTGCCCGGCTTGATGTCGCGGTGCACCAGGCCCTGGGCGTGCGCAACAGACAAAGCCCGTGCCGTCTGGGAGATCATCGACAGGGTGCGGTCCGGTGAGAGTACCTGCTCATGCTCGATGATGCTGCTCAGCGGCTGGCCCGGGACGAGCTCCATCACAAGGTAGGCGGATCCCTCCTCCTCGCCGTAGTCGAAGACGTTGGCGATGCCGACGTGGTTCAGCAGGGCGGTGTGCCGCGCTTCGGCCCGGAAGCGCTGAAGGAAACCGGGGTCGCCGGTGTACTCCTCCTTGAGGACCTTGATGGCGACGATCCGGCCAAGGATTAGGTCCTTGGCCTTCCAGACTTCACCCATGCCGCCGATCGCAATGCGTGTGGTCAGCTGGAATCTGCCGCCGAGGGTGATTCCCGATGTAGGCCTCACTTATTCAACACCGCCTCAAAAATCTTCTTTGCGTTCGGACTGGTTAGCTGTGCGCCGGTGGTGATGTCTACGCCTTGCATAACAATCGTGACAGCCACCTGCGGGTCGTTGGCCGGGGCGAACCCGGTAAACCATGAGTTGTTCAGGCCAGTGCCGAGCTCGGCCGTGCCGGTTTTGCCGGCCACCTGGATGCCGGGCACCGCGGCACCGCGGCCGATGCCCTCGCTGACGACGCTGGTCATCCACTCGGTGATCTGGCGGGAGATTTCCGGGGTGGTGGAGGTCCGGAGCGTCTCCGGTTTGGGTTCGTCGATGATCCGCAGGTCCGGGGCCCTCAGGGTCTTGACCAGGCTGGGCTTCATCTGGACACCGCCGTTGGCAATCGCGGACGTCATCAGGTTGATCTGCAGCGGCGTGGCGCGCACGTCACGCTGCCCGATTGCCGACTGCGCGAGGCCGGCTGCATCCAGCGGCTCGCTCGGGAAGCTGCTCTTGGCAGATTCCAGCTTGAGCTGGTCGCCGAAGTCCTGCCCGAACCCGAACTTGGCCGCCTGGTCCGCGATCGCCTTCTGCCCGAGGTCCAGGGCGATCCGGGCGAACGGCGTGTTGCAGGACTGCTGCAGGGCGAACGCGAAGGTGGCCGTGTCCCGGGTGTAGCAGTTGCCGCCGGCGTAGTTCGGCAGCTTGTACTGGATGCCAGGGAACGGCATCTCGGCCGGGTTGGGCAGCACGCTGTCCTTGTTGTACTTGCCCGAGCTGAGGGCCGCGGCCGTGTCGATGATCTTGAAGACGGACCCGGGGGCCAGCAGCGCGCCGGTGGGGCCGCTGACGGACTGGTTCAGGTTGATGCCGGGGATCTTGTTCAGGGCGGTGATGTTGGCCGCCTCGGCGTCGGCATCCTGGGTGGCAACCAGGTTGGGGTCGTACGAGGGCTTGGAAACCATGGCCAGGATGGCGCCGGTCTTCGGGTTGGTCACCACGATCGACCCGCGCTGGCCCTCCGGAATCAGGTCGTAGGCGAGCTTCTGGATCTTCGGATCGAGCGTGAGCTCAACCGAGGCGCCCTTGGGCTGGTTGCCGAGGAACAGCTGGCCCACCCGGTCCAGGAACAGCTGGTCGGAACTGCCGGAGAGCTGGTCCTTCATGGCCAGTTCCATACCGGTCAGGCCGTAGTTCTTGGAGAAATAGCCCGTGATACCCGCGTAGAGCTCCGGCTGGGTGTAGCGGCGCTGGAACTGGCAGCTGTCGTTGCCCGGCTCCGACAGCGCCACAGGGGTGCCGCCGACGATGAGCGAACCCCGGTCGTTGCAGTAGGTCTGGAGCAGGGTGCGCTTGTTCCAGGCGTTGGCTTTGAGCTCGTCCGCTCCGACCACCTGGACATAGCTGAGCGCGCCGAAGATCAGCGCGAACATCGCGATCGCGGCGATCCAGGAGTTGCGAATGGCCTGGTTCACAGGTGTTTCACCGCCTCGGTGGGAGCTTCTGGACTGGTTCGGGCACTGCGGGCCGGGGCCGTGGCGGGCTTCGGCGGCAGGGAAGGTGTGTCCTTCTTCGCGTCAGGGTCCTGGGCCGGCGGGAGCGGGGTGGTGTCCACCGGGCCGCGGGCGGTGTGCGAGATCATCAGCAGCAGCCCGACGATGATCCAGTTCGCCAGCAGCGAGGATCCGCCGGCGGCCAGGAAGGGCGTGGTCAGGCCGGTGAGCGGGATCAGGCGTGTGACGCCGCCGATCACCACGAAGCACTGCAGCGCAATCGCGAAGGACAGCCCGGTGGCGAGCAGTTTGCCGAAGGCGTCCCTGGTGCCGAGCGCGGCCCGGAAGCCGCGGGTGAAGAGCAGCAGGTACATCAGCACGATCGCGAAGATGCCGATCAGTCCCAATTCCTCGCCGAAGGAGGCAACAATCATGTCGCTGTTCGCGAAGGGGACGAGGTTGGGGCGCCCCTGCCCAAGGCCGGTGCCCACAAGGCCGCCGTTGGCCATGCCAAACAGGCCCTCGACGATCTGGCGGCTGCCGCCAAATTGCCGATCGTAGACCTCGGGTGTAAAGGCGTTCACCCAGCCGTCGATCCGCAATGCCACGTGGGAGAAGACCTTCGAGGCGACGAAGCCGCCGGCCGCCATCAGCACGATGCCGATGATGACCCAGCTGATCCGGCTGGTGGCAACGTAGATCATCACCAGGAACAGGCCGAAGAACAGGATCGAGGTTCCAAGGTCCCGCTGGAAAATCAGCACGCCGATGCTCACCAGCCAGGCCGTAATCATCGGACCCATGTCCTTGAACCGAGGGAACTGCACGGGACCGATCTTGCGGCCGGCGAGCAGGATCAGGTCGCGGTTGGAGGACAGGTACCCCGCGAAGAAGATGGCGAGCGTGACCTTCGCGAGTTCGCCGGGCTGGAACGTCATGGATCCCAGCTTGATCCAGACGCTGGCGCCCAGGACCTCGCCGGCGGAGATCCCCGGGACCAGCGGAAGGATCAGCAGCACCGCGCTGACCGCAAGCGAAATATAGGTGAAGCGGCGCAGGAGCCGGTGGTCCTTGAGGATGAAGATCACCGCGATGGCCACGGCCATGGCCACGAGGGTCCAGCGCAGCTGGTTGTTTCCGGTGTCCTCGTTGACCCGGTCCAGGCGGTGGATCATGGCCAGGCCGAGGCCGTTGAGGGCCACGACCAGCGGAAGTATTACCGGATCGGCATATTTAGCACGGAGGCGGAGGACCACGTGGAAGGCCAGCGCCGCGGCGGCGAGCAGCCCGGACTGGAACCAGAAGTCCGTGTCGAAGGCTTTCTGACGGTCGACGCCGACAAGGGCGTTCGCGCCGATACCCACCGCGAGGGCGAGGATCAGCAGGACCAGCTCGGCGTTGCGGCGCGGCCGGGGGGTGGGGTCGATAGGCGTCATTTGGCCCCCTCGCAATTGGTCGGGGCCGGCGACGGCGTGGCTGAGCCGGATGGTGCGGGGGCCGCGGCCGAGCCCGAGGGCGCGGCAGGGGTAGGCGTTTGGCCGCTGGCGCTCGGCGCGGGAGAGGGCGTCAGGCACTCGTCGGCCGGCGCCGTCGTGCCGGTGCGTTCGAGGTTCTTGACGATCCGCTGCGCGTCATAGAGGTCCCGGGCGGGAACTGTCTGGCGGACACGCTGCTGGGAGAACTCTGGCAGGTCGGACATCCGGATCTCAGTCACTGTCTCGAGGGTGGAAAGCGGAATGGGCCCGAGGCGCTGTGACACCCCGTTGAAAATGGCGACGCGCTGGTCGTGCTCACCGATGTAGTACCTCGTCTGCGTCCACGCGTAGCCGAGCCAGAGACCGATGCCCAGGACGGCGACGATGGCCGCGGCGATCGAGATCGTCAGCCAGCGCCGGCGTTTGACCGGGGGCTTGTACTCCTCGACTTCGTCCTTGTCCTGTTCCGCCTTGTGCGTCAGCACGGTGGCGGCGCGGCGGGCCACGGTCCGCCCGGCGATCGAGGGAATCGAGCCGGATTCGGCGGCGGTTGCTGCGGCGCCCACCAGCTCGTGCGGCCGGGTGGACAGTTCCTCGCGCAGGACCTCGGCGGACAGGTGCTCGCCGAGGTTCGGGTCGGTGGAGGGCTGGGGTTCCTTGGCCCGCTCGGCCCCGGATTCCGGGTTCTTCGCGTCCGCGTCGCCGGGCTTCCCCGTCAGGGCGCCTGCGGCGGCGTTGCCGGCAAAGGTGCTGCCGGGGCTGCCCGTCGGCGGCGCCTTTGCGGCAATGGGCGCCTGAGGTGCCTGTGCCGTGCCGGTGACGGCGGCCGGGGCGGGGACGACCTCGACGGCGGCGGTGTTGACGTCGTCGGGCGTCTGTTCCGCGATGTCCACCATCACGACCGTCACGTTGTCGGGGGAGCCGGCCTCGAGGGTGAGGTCAACAAGCTTTTCGGCACATTCGCGCAGGCTCTTGGTCTCGCGCACGGTGCGTTCAACAACATGGCCGGCGACGTAGTTCAGCCCGTCGGAGCAGAGCAGCCAGCGTTCGCCGGGTTCGACGCCGAGGACGTCCAGGTCGAGTTCGGGGCTGGCATCGACGTCGCCGAGCACGCGCATCAGAACATTCTTGTGCGGGTGGGTCTCCGCCTCTTCGGGGCGCAGCCGGCCCTCGTCGATGAGCCGCTGGACAAAGGTGTGGTCCACGCTGACCTGTTCGAAGGTGCCGTTGCGCAGCCGGTAAGCGCGCGAATCGCCGATGTGCGCGAAGTGGAGCTTGCCCCCGGCCAGCAGCAGTGCCGTGACCGTGGTTCCCATCCCGGCCAGTTTCGGGTTGATGTGGACCAGTTCGGAGAGCAGCGAGTTGGCGGTCTGGATCTCGTCCGCCAGTACCGTGTCGGCTTCACCGGCCTCGCCGTCGTAGTCGTCGCGGTCGAGGTGGATCATGTCCAGGACGGTGGCCGCCGAGGCCACGTCACCGCCGGCGTGCCCGCCCATGCCGTCGGCGACGACGGCGAGGTGGCGGCCCACGTAGGCGGAGTCGTCGTTCTTCGACCGCACGCGCCCGACGTCGGAACGCGCGGCATAACGCATGATGAGCGGCCGCTTCGGGGCAGTTGCTGCCTTGTCTGCGGGAGTCTCGGGGGCAGCCATGGCTACGGCCTCAATTCAATGACCGTCTTGCCGATTCTCACGGGGACACCCAGCTCAACCGGAAGTGCCCGGGTGAGCTGTTGATCTGCCAGATACGTGCCGTTGGTGGAACCGAGGTCCTCGATGAACCAGCGGCTGCCCTGCGGGAACAGGCGGGCGTGCCGGCCGGAGGCGTAGTCGTCCTCCAGGACCAGGGTTGCTTCCTGGGCGCGGCCGAGCAGGATAGGGCTCGCGGCCAGCGGAAGGGTGGTGCCTTTAAGCGGTCCTTCGGTGACGACGAGCTGGCGGGCCTGCTGTTTCACCGGGGCCGGGGCGGGCTCGGCCAGAGCGGGATTGCGGCGCACCTGGCGAGCCGTTGGGGCGCCGGCGGCGGCTTTGCGACCGATCATCAGGTCGCGGCGCATGGCGGAAACGATGCTGAAAATGAGCACCCAGAGCAGGATCAGGAAACCAAAGCGCAGGGCGGTGATTGTCAGTTCACTCACGGGCGGCCGCCCGGGTTGGCGGGCAGAAGGCGGAAGATGATTTTGGTCCGTCCCATCGTGATCGTGGCGCCGTCGGTGAGTTCCGAACTGCCCACAATTTTGTGGCCGTTCACGTAGCTGCCGTTCGTAGACCCCAGGTCGATTGCCTGTGCGGTGCCCTGGCCCGTGCGGATTTCCAGATGGCGGCGGGAAACTCCCGTGTCATCGATCAGGATGTCCGCTTCGGAGGAACGGCCCAATACGACGGAGGGAGCATTCAGCGAATAGCGCTGGCCGTCGATGTCCAGCACCGGCTGAAGGCGCGCGGGCTGGCGGGTCGGGGCGGCCGGCATGGCGCCCTGGGCCCCAGGCTGCGCCGGAGCTCCGCCCGCCTTCTCGGTCCGGGACTTGATCTCGAAATCGCCCGCGCGGCGCTCTTCGTCGCGGCGGAAACTGATACGGACCGGGCCCTGCAGGGTGTAGCCCTGGCTGCGGACGTGGTTGATCACGACGTCGCAGAGCTCTTCGGCAAGCGGGGTGCCCCATTCCTGGGCCCGCTGGAAATCGTCACCACTGAGGAGGACATCGAAGACGTTGGGAGCCAGGGTGCGTCCCGCGGCAATGGTCAGTGCCTTGTTATCCACTTCGCGGCGGAGGTGGCTGGCGATCTCGACGGGTTCAACCTGGGCGCGAGAACCGGTGGAGAAGACTCCGCGGACGGCCTTTTCGATGCCGCGCTCGACTTTGTCCAGCAAGCCCATGGTCCTTCTCCTTTCCTGACGGCTGCGGTGCAGCGTTTGTTCCGGAACTCGGTTTCCAACATTCGCGGGAGTCCGCCGTATTCGGGCACTCCTACATCAGATACTACTGGGCAAGGCTGGGAATGACCTTAATGAGCCCCGCCGTCCCGGCCGTGAAATTTGCCCCGGACCTGCGCTGACGTGCGCCGATGTCCGGGCTGCGGCGTGCGCGGCGCGAGGAAGGGACCCCGGGGTACCGGCTGCCGCCGGACCCGGAGCCGGTCCGGATTTCCGGGCCGTTTTGCGCCTCGGATGCCCGATTGGTGTTTTCCCGCAGTTGTCCGTTATGCTTGATCTCGCTGCTTTTACGAGGTTGATGGTCCGGAATACGGCCTTCAGCTGGGTGAAAGAAGTTGCGCGCGAGTGGCGGAACGGCAGACGCGCTGGCTTCAGGTGCCAGTGTCCGAAAGGGCGTGGGGGTTCAAATCCCCCCTCGCGCACGCAAATGAAAAGAACCCCGGTCTTCGGACCGGGGTTCTTTTTTGTTTCCGGCCTCAGTGCGGAACGACGGACATCGGCAGGCCGAAGTTGTTCCCCACGGGGGTGATGCTGTCGAGCTGCCAGCCCTGCGCGGACGCCTTGAACGTCGCAATCTGCGGCAGGGAGTAGCTTTCCGGGACGTTGCTGGGCCCGCTAGCCGCCGAGGCCTGGTGCTGCTCCGTCAATTCCTTGAAGCGGACGGTCGCTTCGGTGCCACTCGACTCTGTCGACTCCACGGTCACGGTGGTTGAAAAGGATGTGTACCAGAACCCGAATGATTTGAAGCGCGCCTTCGACTCGGTGACCACCGGCAGGTCCCGTTCGCGCTTGGCCCGGTAGGCCGCCGTCGCCTTCCCCTCCGGCAACCGCGGGGCCGGCGGAAGATCCATGGCAACACCGTTGCGGTCTTCGACCGCCGTCTGGATGATGGCCGCAAACTCGGCTGACGAGGGCGTGGACACCGCGGCCGCCGCCAGGGCCGGCCCGGCACTGGGCGGTCCGGCGTTCGGCTGGCAGCCGGCCAGGGCGAGCCCGAGCAACGCCGCTACGACGACACTTCTTCTGCTCATCACCGAGCGCCAAAACCTCATTGGTCCCCAATCCAAGAGTTGATTATTGCCGCCACCCTAGCCCGGCCCGCCCCCGCAGGCCAGCAAGAGGGTGCCGTCGGGCGGGGGATGTCTTCGCCGGGCCACCCGGGTCTGTCCGGACGCCCGGGGACGGATCTACACTGAAGCATTCCGCGACGCCGGCGGCCCGGCCGCTGCTGAGCGGGCCACAGGAAATCAGGTTCTCACCGGGAAGGTCTGGCCATGGGCAATGCCTCGCAGAAGGCAAATCGGGCGGTATCCGAGGCAGCGTCGGCGAGCCGAAGCCCGGCCCTGCAGATGCTGGCGCGCGCCGGCTACGTGTTTATCGGGCTGGTCCACATCCTGGTAGGCGCCATTGCCCTGCAAATCGACCGGGGCCAGGGTGGCCAGGCCGACCAGTCGGGGGCGATCGGCTCACTGGCCTCGAAACCGGGAGGCCCGGTCCTGCTCTGGGCGGGGTTCGCCGCCTGCGCCGCGCTGGCCCTCTGGATGGTGGGCGAGGCCGTGTTCGCAGCCCGGTCCGAAACCGAGTCAAAGAAGAAGCTGCAAGAGGCAGCCTCGGCTGCGGGGAAGGCCGTGGTGTTCGGTGTTCTGACCTTTACCTTCGCGGTCTTCGCCACGGGCGGCAGCAAAAGCTCCAGCCAGTCGGCAAGCGACTTCACCGCCAAGCTCATGGCGGCGCCTGCCGGTGTGGTGCTGCTGACCGCCCTGGGACTGGCGATCATCGGCGCCGGCGTCTACTACGTCTACCGCGGTGTCACGCGGAAGTTCATGGAGGACCTGCAGGATCCGGGCAAGGCCCGCACCGCGGTCGAATGGATCGGAACGGTGGGCTATGCCGCCAAGGGGGTAGTGCTCGCCCTCGTCGGCATTCTCATCATTGTCGCCGCGGCCACCGCGGATCCATCGAAATCCACCGGCCTGGACGGCGGCCTCAAAACCCTCGGGTCCCAGCCGTACGGCGTGTTTCTGCTCGCCGCGGTTGCGGCGGGGCTGGTCGCTTATGGCCTCTACTCCATGGCCCGCGCCCGCTACGGCAAGTTCTAGGCTGGACTTGACGCGCGCAGCGCGCCGAACCCGGCGATCAGAGCCTCGAGCCCCAGGCTGAAAGCCACATCTGCCTGGTTCGCGTAACCCTGCTCGCCCATGCTGGCCACCGCGGCGGTGAAGTTCGGCGTCGAGGCCGCCAGGGTGCCGGCGTCGAAGATGTCCGCCGGGGCCGTCACGTCGTAGGCGGAGCCGAAGATGAAGGATTCCAGGGCCACGATGGCGGCAATGATGCGCTCCTGCGGGAAGCCGGCCCGGCGGAACCCTGCACTGACGGTCTCGTACATGGCGAGGGTCTTCGGCGCGTCGGCCACCGGAAGCACCGCAATCACGGGGATCAGCGGCGTGTGCCGGGAGAAAACGTCCCGGTAGCTCCAGGCCCATTCCCGGACGGCCTGCTCCCAGGGCTCGGTTTCGAAGGCCGAGACATCCACGAACGACGTCAGGTGGTCCTGGATGAGGACCAGCACCTCCCGTTTGGAGGAGACATGGTTGTAGATGGCTGACGGTGCCACATTCAGTGACCGGGCCAGGGCGGCCATGGTGAATCCGTCATAGCCGCTCTTGCGGACCAGCCGCAGCGCGGCGGCCGTGATGCCGTCCAGGTCAAGGACGGCCGCAGGGGGCCGGCCCACGCGGCGGCGTTGCTTGGCGTCGGGGCGGTGCGGCTCCGCGGTGGCGCTGGTGGCTGCCGGCATTCCGGGCCTTTCTACTGGGCTGTCCTCTGGACCATTCCACCGGATTATTCCACCGAAGGCGACTTTGCGCCGGGTCTTCCCTCTCTCCAGCGTTGCCGCTATAGTCGTCCTAAATGAATGACATTCATTTAGTGGCCTGCATCACGCCGCGGCCACAGAGAGGACATCATGCTTGAACTTGACCGCGACGTCGTCATCGTTGGAGCCGGCCCCGCCGGCCTGACCGCTGCCCGGGAGCTGCGGAAGGCGGGCCTGAGCGTCGCTGTGCTGGAAGCGCGCGACCGCGTGGGCGGCCGGACCTGGACGGACACCGTCGACGGCGCCATGCTGGAGATCGGCGGCCAGTGGGTCTCGCCGGACCAGACCGCACTGCTTGGGCTTCTCAAGGAGCTCGGCCTGAAGACCTACGACCGCTTCCGAGAGGGACACTCGGTCTACATCGGCGCCGGCGGCAAGCGCACGCTGTACACCGGGGAGACCTTCCCGGTCGGCGACACCACGGCGGCCGAAATGGACAAGCTGACACAGTTGCTGGACTCACTCGCCGCGGAAATCGGCGCCGCCGAACCGTGGGCCCACCCCAAGGCCCGTGAGCTGGACACCATTTCCTTCCATCACTGGCTGCGCGCGAACTCCTCGGATGAGGAAGCCTGCAACAACATCGGCCTGTTCATCGCCGGGGGCATGCTGACCAAGCCCGCGCACGCCTTCTCCGCCCTGCAGGCGGTCCTGATGGCGGCGTCGGCCGGGTCCTTCACGAACCTCACCGATGAAGACTTCATCCTGGACAAACGCGTCGTCGGCGGCATGCAGCAGGTCTCGCTGCTGCAGGCAGCGGAACTGGGCGACGACGTCGTCCTCTCCAGTCCGGTGCGCACGGTCAACTGGGAGGAGAGTGCCGCCGGCCACCGCGTCACTGTGGTCTCGGACCGCGCCACCGTGAACGCCCGTTTCGTGATCATGGCCGTCCCGCCGAACCTCTATTCCCGTGTCTCCTACAACCCGCCGCTGCCGCGCCGCCAGCACCAGATGCACCAGCACCAGTCCCTGGGCCTGGTCATCAAGGTACACGCCGTCTACAGCACCCCGTTCTGGCGCGAAGACGGGCTGTCCGGAACCTGCTTCGGGGCCGACGCCCTGGTCCAGGAGGTCTACGACAACACCAACCACGGGGATCTCCGCGGCACCCTGGTGGGCTTCGTCTCGGACGAAAAAGCGGACGCCATGTTCGAGCTCAGCGCCGGGGAACGCCGCCGCGCCATCCTCGAATCCATCGCGGGCTTCCTGGGCGAGAAGGCCCTCGAGCCGGAGGTCTACTACGAGTCCGACTGGGGCTCCGAGGAATGGACCCGCGGCGCGTACGCCGCCAGCTACGACCTCGGCGGCCTGCACCGGTACGGCAAGGACCAGCACACCCCGGTGGGGCCGATCTACTGGGCCTGCTCCGACCTCGCGGCCGAGGGCTACCAGCACGTCGACGGCGCCGTGCGGATGGGGCGCGCGACGGCGTCCCGGATCGTCGCCGCCGCAGACCGCACCCCGGCCGCGCGCTAGAGCCAAATTCCTATCCACAAACCCCTAGCCCAAACAACCAGAGAGGTCGGCCAGATGCGTTACGTAGTGGGGTATTCAGCCAATGACAGAGGCCGCGATGCCATCAACCTGGCCGTCTCCCTGGCCCGCGGCCGCGGAGCAGGCCTGGACCTGGTGGTGGCCATCCCGGACGCCGGGGTCTTCAACGCGGCCCACGCCCCCGCCGCCGGCTATGAGAGCTACCTGCACCAGCAGGCCGGCGAATGGCTCGACGAAGCGCTGGCCCTGGTGCCCGCGGACGTCCCGGCCAAGGCCCACATCCGCAGCGGTGAATCCGATGCGCAGACCCTGATCGAGGCCTGTGACGAGTTCCAGGCGGACATGCTGATCATCGGCGCCACGAGCAACGGGCTGTTTAAGCGCTTCTCCGTCGGGTCTGTGGCCAGTGCCTTGCTGCACGCCGCCACCGTCCCGGTGGCACTGGCCCCGCACGGCTACCACCGCCGCGATGCCCTGACCCGCGTCAGCTGCGGACTCGGGGACCGCCCGGGCGCGGAAAAGCTGCTGGACTTTGCCGTCTCCATGGCAGTGAACCGGGAGGTGCCGCTGCGGGTCGTCTCGCTGCTGACCCTGGACGACGGGGACTCGGCGGAGGCTGCCGAGGCCGCCCGCGCCTACGCCACCACACACCTCGCGGCAGCCCTTCCGGCGGATGCCCCGGACGGCACGCCGGCGTCGAAGGCCGACGTCGTCGTGGCCCAGGGCCGCAGCGTCGAAGAGGCGGTGGACCGGCTCGAGTGGGAGTCCGGCGAGGTCCTGCTGATCGGCTCGAGCCGGCTTGCCCGCAACCGCTCCATCTTCCTCGGCAGCACCGCGAACCGCATCCTGCGCGCCCTGCCGGTGCCGATGATCGTGGTCCCCAGCGACTACGAACTCAAGAACTTGTCCCATTCAACGTCGAATGACACCTCCCGAGAGGCACGAGCATGAGCACCGAACACGCGACCTCCAAGGCCGCACACACCGAGCAGCGCCACGGCCTGAGCGAAAAAGGACTGAAAGCCGGATCGGTGGGCCTGATCGGCGCCGTCGTCATCGGTGTCTCCTGCATCGCCCCGGCCTACACCCTGACCGCCGCCCTGGGCCCGACGGTCTCCGAGGTCGGCGTCCACCTCCCGGCGATTTTCCTCGTGGGCTTCCTCCCCATGCTGCTGGTGGCCTTCGGCTACCGCGAGCTGAACAACGCCATGCCCGACGCCGGCACCTCGTTCACCTGGGCGTCGCGGGCGTTCGGCCCGTGGATCGGCTGGATGGGCGGCTGGGGGCTGATCGCAGCGACCATCATTGTGCTCTCCAACCTGGCGGCCGTCGCCGTCGACTTCTTCTACCTCATGCTGGCGCAGCTCTTTGGCAACCCGGAGCTGGCGGACCTGACCACCAACCTGCCGCTCAACATCGCCACCACGCTGGTCTTTATCGCCCTCGCCTGCTGGATCTCCTACCGGGGCATGGAGACCACCAAGACCGTCCAGTACGTCCTGGTCGCCTTCCAGCTGCTCGTTCTGGGCTGGTTCGCCGTCGCCGCTTTCAGCCACGTGGCCAACGGCACCGCCTTTGATGCCACCGCCATCGCGCCGGACTGGTTCAACCCCTTCGCCGTCGAGTCTTTCTCCGCCTTCGCGGCCGGCGTTTCGCTTTCCATCTTCATCTACTGGGGCTGGGACGTGACGCTGACCATGAACGAGGAGACCCGTAACCCGGAGAAGACACCGGGCCGCGCCGCCACCGTGACGGTCCTGGTCATTGTGATCATCTACATGACGGTCGCGCTGTCCACGCTGGCCTTCGCCGGCATCGGCGAAGAGGGCCTCGGCGCCGGAAACCCGGAGAACCAGGGCAGTATCTTCGCCGTCCTCGCCGGGCCCGTGATGGGACCGTTCGCGATCCTGATGTCGCTGGCCATCCTCAGCAGCTCGGCCGCGTCGCTGCAGTCCACCTTTGTGTCCCCGGCGCGCACCCTCCTGTCCATGGGCCACTACAAGGCGCTGCCACACAAGTTCGGCCGGATCAGCCCCAGCTACAAGTCGCCGAGCTATGCCACCATTGCCTCGGCCGTGGCGGCCGCCGCGTTCTACGTCGTCACCCGGACCCTGTCCGAGAACGCCTTGTGGGACACAATCACGGCGCTCGGCATGATGATCTGTTTCTACTACGGCATCACCGCCCTGGCCTGCGTCTGGTTCTTCCGCGCCCAGGCCTTCAGCGGCGCGCACTCGTTCTTCTTCAAGTTCCTGGCCCCGCTGCTGGGCGGCGTCATCCTGCTGGTGATGTTCGTCAAGACCGCCTACGACTCGATGGACCCCGGGTACGGCTCCGGTTCCTCCGTCGGCGGGCTGGGCCTGGTCTTTATCCTGGGCATGGGCGTCATCCTGCTTGGAGCGGTGCTCATGCTGGTCATGGCGAGGCTGCGCCCGGAATTCTTCAGGGGCCAGGTGTTGTCCCGGGGCCACTGACCGGATTCGTTCCTGCCGGCAACCGGCGCCGAAGGTCCCCCTCCGCCAGCTTTTGGGTGTGCATCTTGAAAAGTAAGCACACTTATCAATAGGCTGGCGGGAGGGGGACCTACCCCGTTGGATCAAGGACGAGGTGAGCGCATGTCGGACGCACAGGACATCAGCAAGGTGACGGAAATCATCAACGATTCGCGGATCGGGATGTTCACCACCATCAACGAAAAGGGCGCACTCGTCAGCCGGCCGCTGGCCGTCCAGGACGTCGAGGCCGACGGCGACATGTGGTTCTTCACGTCGGCAGACACCTCCCAGGTCGCCCACATCAGCGCCAATCCCACGGTCAATGTCTCCTTCGGGAGGCGTACGGAGTGGGTTTCCGTGGCCGGCACGGCAGAGGTGGTCACGGACCGGCAGGAAATCCGCGACCGGTGGAACCAGGCAGTTGAGGCGTGGTTCCCGGACGGCCCGGAAACCCCGGAGGTGGTGCTGCTGCACGTGGATTCGGATTCGGCCGAGTACTGGACCAGCCCGGGCGGAACCGCCGCGACCGTCTTGCAGTGGGTGAAGTCGAAGGTCACAAACAGCCGGATGAGCGTCGGCGAAAGCGGGACGGTCGAGCTCTAGTTGTGCCGGTTGGCGCTGCTCAGTCGAGGATCTTGAGTGCCGTTCCCCAATTGAAGGACTCGTAGGCCGGATTCAACTGCAGCCCCACCACCAGCAGTTGCATCCCCTCCAGCTCGCGGGCGTGTCGCAGCGCCCCGACCTGGAGGGGCCGGAGTCCTGCCGCAGCGACGAAGGCCGCCACCTCGTTCCGGGCCGCCTCCGAGTCGGAGGCGATAAAGACGTCCAGCGGCATACCCTTCGCTGAGCCCTCGGCGAGGGTGCCGGCGAACGTCGTGTTGAATGCCTTGACCACCCGGGCGCCGGGGAGGAGCTTGGCCACCTCTTCCGCCGCGGATGTTCCCGGTTCGACCACCAGCGAGTCGCCGGTCTCCATGTCGACGGGGTTGCTGATCTCGATCACTGTCTTGCCGCTGAGCGTGTCGCCGTAGTGCGTGGCGACCTCCTTGGCTGGCTCGAAGTAGAGGGCCAGGACCACAATGTCTCCCTCGGGCACATCGCCCAGGCCCCCGGACGTCGTCGCGGATCCAAGCTCCGCCGCGAGTTTCGCGGCGTTGTCAGGGCTCCGGTCCAGGACCTGAACGGACCTTCCGGCCGCCACCGCCCGGAGGCCGATCGCCCGGGCCATGTTGCCGCTGCCGATAATCGTGATGTCAGTCATCGTGCCCCCTCAGAAGAAATGTGCAGTTCTGTGGAATCGTGCCGCGCGCCCGCGGCGCGCTCGGCCTTGGCCAGGGCCCGCTCCAGCCGGTCGACGGCGGAGGAGTAGCCGCCGGAGGCCGGGCCGCGTCCGGCCCAGGTGCGCTGCTGCTCGGCCGCTTTCATGGCCTTGAGCATGGCGGAGGTTTCCGGCCGGCGCGGATCACTCATCGCCGGGAAGTCGATGCAGAAGGCGGGGTCCAGCTCGTAGCGCCGCCATCGTTCGAGGGCCTCACGGTGCCGCTCGGCCGCGGCTGCGTCGGCGGCCGACGCGTCCCGGGCGGCCCGCCGGACCTCCCGCCAGCGGAACAGGTGTGGTGTCAACCGGTAGCTGAGGGCGGCCGCTGCAACGGCGAGGGCGGTGAGCAGTAGACCGGTCGGAGGGGACGCCAGCGACGGGAGGAGGACCGCGGGGGCGATGATGGCGAGTCCAGCGAAGCCGTCCCAGAACACCGCATCCGGCAGGCCGCCGTCGGACGCCTGGTGCTTTCGCGCGAGGTAGACCGACCCGGCCGCGGCGGCCATCACGAGGAGGGCGACGGGCAGGATCTGCAGGGCCCACAGCGGACCGGATCCCGACAGTGACGGCATCGCGCACCTCCTGCGGAACCCGTCCCGGGCGGGCACTGTTCCGCTGATTCCATTGGAATCCATCGCGGCCGGGCCGTCAATGGCCGGTTCCCGGGCGCACCGGCCTCGCGTACCCTAGGGCGCATGCGACTAAAAATGTGCAGCATCCACGTCAAGGACCCGGCGTCCGCCCATGAGTTCTACACCGGCATTTTGGGCTTCGAAACACTCATGGCGCTGCCGGAACACAACCTCTACATCATCAAGGATCCGGCCGGCGCGGGAGGCGGCTCAGTGGGGCTGCTGCTGGAACCCAGTGACAATCCGATCGGCGCGGCCTACATGAACGCCTGCCACGATGCGGGCCTGCCGGCGATTGTCTTTGGCGTGCCGGACGTGCGGGCCGAGTACGAGCGGCTGGCGGCGAAGGGCGTGATCTTCCAGGGTGAACCCTCGGAGGGCCCCGGCGGCACGAGTGTCGTGCTCGACGACGGCTGCGGAAACTACGTCCAGCTGCACCAGGACTAAACACCGGTACACCGCCGTTTCGACGGTTCCCTGCCGGCAGGGCGGTTGGCAGCGTCGAGTGGGCACGTAACCGTCGAAACGGCGGCGGCCTACTCGGCCTTGGCGCGGGCCTTCTTGGCGTCCTTCTTCGCGGCCTCATCCTTGACGCGCTGGGCTTCGGCGCGGACGGCGGCGTGGGTGGCGCGCTCGGCGACCAGCCACGCCGGGGGAGCCTGCAGCAGCGCGGTGATTTCCGCCGTCGTCAGCGCTTCCTCGACGCCGCCGCGGGCCAGGCCGCTGATGGAGACGTTGAGCTTCTGCGCGACAACGGGGCGCGGGTGCGGGCCGGTGCGGCGCAGCTCGGCCAGCCACTCCGGCGGGTTGGCCTGGAGCTCGGCGAAATCAGCGCGGGTGATAACCGAATCCTGGAACTCCTGGGGTGTTGCGGGCAGGTAGATACCAAGCTTCTTGGCAACGGTGGCCGGCTTCATGGACTGGGAGTTCGCAGAGGTCATACTTCAAGGGTATCCGGCGGGATGCGCGCAGGGCACCAATCTGGTGCCGGACCGGCAGCGGCCCCCGGTACTGGCGGTACTGTGAACATGTGTCCGCAGAAGAAGAAACCGCCCAGTCCCACGACGATTCGCTGCCCGAGACGCGGGAGCTGAGCTTCGCCTACGTGGCCGGTGTGACGCCCGGCAAGTGGATCCGCCGCTGGGAAGAGCGGATGCCCGACGTTCCGCTGCGCTCCTTTATGTCCGACGACGGCGCCCAGCTGGCAGTGCTCCGCGACGGCTCCGCGGACCTGAGCTTCGTCCGGCTGCCGGTGGAGCGCGAGGGCCTCAGCGTCATCCCGCTCTACGAGGAGCAGCCCGTGGTGGTGGCGCCCAAGGGCCACGAGATTTCCGTGTTCGAGGAGGTGTCGCTGGCGGACCTGGCTACCGAGACGTTCCTGGATGTTGCTGCCCTGGGCGGACCCGAACCGGCCCTGCAGGTAGTTGCCAGCGGCGCGGGCCTGGTGGTCTTGCCGATGTCTGTGGCGCGCCACTTCAACGTCAAGGACACGGTGGCCCGGAAGCTGACCGGGGCGCCCACCACGGAAATCGCCCTGGCCTGGCCGAGCGACTCCACCGACGAGGTGATCGAGGAGTTCATCGGGATCGTCCGCGGCCGCACCGCGGCGAGTTCCCGGCAGCCGTCGGCGCAACAGGAGAAGCCCAAACGCGAGCCGAAACCGGACCGGCGCGGCCCCGCGGTGAAGAAACCCAAGGTCGCGCAGCGCTACGCACCGAACCCGGACAAGGGCCGCGGCAAGGGCTCCCGGAAAAAGGGCAAGCGCTAGCAGTTGTTCCGAGCTGCGGCTACTTGGCGCAGGCGTCCTGCAGGGCCTTGACCGAATCGGCCGGCACCTGGTCGCCCGAGTCCGCGATCTGCTTGAGCGGCGTGGTGATCTCCGCGGGCAGTCCGGCCGCCTGGGCGCCCGAGACGAGGCCGCCCAACGCCTTCTTGTCCGAGGCGCTGACCAGGCCGTCGGCCACCAGGGAACACGCCTGCTTCTTGAGCTCGTTGCCGGCTGCGGTGGCAACCTGGGAGGCACCGTCGCTGACTGCCTTGTCGGTGGCCTGCTGCACCTGGCCGCAGCCGGACAGGGTGATCGCGAGGACGGCAAGGGAGGCGGCGGCGAGGGTGCGTTTCATGATTCCACCCTAGCAAGGGCCCCCGAAGCCGCCACCGGCCGCGGGTCCTGCGGCAGGCGCCGGCTTACTCCCCGTGGACGGCGCTCTGCTTTTGTTCCGAGCGGTCGAGGTAGGCCAGCAGGAGGTCCGCGGCGCGGTCCGGTTCGCCGGCTTCCAGCGCGGCGCAGATCTGTTCGTTGTCGGCCAGGTAGCTGCGGTAGAAGTGCGCATCCACGGTGGCCTTGTGGAAAAACAGCCGCATCTCGGCGAGTACCTGGGACATGATGGTGTCCAGCCGCCGGCTCCCGGCCAGGGCCACAATCGCGCGGTGGAAGTGCTGGTTCGCGGTGCCCAGGGCCTCCTCGTCGTCGGCGTCCGCCGCCGCCCTGCCTTCCTCGACCGCGGCGCGGACTGCTGCCACCTGCTCCGGGCTGCCCCCGCCGCGCAGGGCCGCGACCTCGACGGCGCGCCGCACGGTGTACACATCGTGGATGTCGCCGGGGGCCAGGCTGGCGACAAAGACCCCGCGGTTGGGGTGCCGGACCACCAGCCGTTCCGCAGCCAGTTCGGCAAAGGCCTCCCGCACGGTGTTGCGGGAGACGCCGAGGTCTTCGGCAATCGTCGACTCGGTCAGCCGGGTGCCCGGCAGCAGCACGCCGTCGGCCAGCTGCTGGCGCAGTTCCGCCGCGACCCGGTCCGCCACCGACGGGACGGCAATGCGCAGGCGGGCCGCGGCCGCGAGGGCGCGGGGGCCGGCGTCGGAAGTCGTCATAGTGCCGAATCTACACGATTGTCCCGAAAGGGAATCGTCGGATTGTTGAACAATTCGACGAGATAGTGCATCCTTGAAGTGGCCAAGCATTGAGACGAGGATCACACATGGCAACTACCGGGCTGACCACCATCGACCTGAACAGCGACGTCGGCGAGTCTTACGGACGCTGGAGCCTCGGCGACGACACCGCGATGTTCCGCTCCGTATCGAGCGCCAACGTTGCCTGCGGTTTCCACGCCGGGGACCCTTCCGTCATCCGGAAGACCTGCCGCGAAGCGGTCGCAGCCGGCGTTGTGATCGGCGCCCACGTCGGCTACCGCGACCTTGCCGGTTTCGGCCGCCGCTTCCTGGACATCGACCCGGTCGAACTGGCGGACGACGTCGTCTACCAGATCGGTGCCCTGCAGGCGCTGGCCGCCGCGGAGGGCGGCAGGGTCAGCTACGTCAAGCCGCACGGCGGCCTCTACAACGCGATCGTCGCGCACACCGCGCAGGCGAAGGCCGTCGTCGACGCCGTGAAGTCCGTCGATCCGAACCTGGCCATCCTGGGCCTGCCGGGCTCGGAAGTGCTCCGCCTGGCCGAGGCCGCCGGGCTGCGCGCCGTCACCGAAGCCTTCGCGGATCGCGCCTACAACCCGGACGGCACCCTGGTGTCCCGCACGCTCCCCGGAGCCGTGCTGCACGACCACACAGAAGTCACCGAGCATGTGCTCCGGATGGCCACGGACTCCGCTGTCCGCACCATCAACGGCTCCCTCCTGAAGATCCGGGCCGAAAGCATCTGCGTCCACGGCGACTCCCCGGGAGCCGTCGCCATGGCAGCCGCCGTCCGCGAGGCGCTCAACGCCGCCGGCATCGGCACCGCCCCCTTCGTCTAAGCACACCCACCCAGCACAGGCACCACCCGCAACTGGAGGAACATCATGACCACACCCAACCAGGCCGTTCCGGCCGCCGGAAAGAATGCTGGGAAGAGGAACCTGCCGCCCGGTGCCCTCAAGGCCTACATCGCAAGCCTCACCGGCACCTCGCTGGAGTACTACGACTTCGCGATCTACTCCGTGGCCTCGGCACTGATCTTCCCCAAGATCTTCTTCCCCGTGGGGGATGAGCTGGTGGGCCTGCTGCTGTCCTTCTCCACCTTCGCCGTCGGTTACCTCGCCCGCCCCATCGGTGGTGTGGTCTTCGGCCGGCTCGGCGACAAGATCGGCCGCAAGCACGTCCTGGTGGTCACCCTGATGCTGATCGGCGTCGCCACCGTGCTCATCGGCGTGCTGCCCGACTACTCCGCGATCGGCGTCGCAGCCCCGGCGATCCTGGTGCTGCTGCGCCTGGCGCAGGGCATCGGCGTCGGCGGTGAATGGGGCGGGGCCGTGCTGCTCTCCAGTGAATTCGGCGACGCGCGCAAGCGCGGATTCTGGTCCTCGGCCGCCCAGATCGGACCGCCCGCCGGCAACCTGATGGCCAACGGCGTCCTGGCCCTGCTCGCTGCGACCCTCAGCAACGAAGCGTTTCTGTCCTGGGGCTGGCGCGTGGCCTTCCTGGCCTCCGCCCTGCTGGTGGTCTTCGGCCTCCTGATCCGGCTCAAGCTGGAGGAAACCCCGGTCTTCAAAGCCATCCAGGCCCACGGCGAGGCCTCCAAGGCCCCCATCAAGGAAGTCTTCACCAAGGAACCCCGCGCCCTGCTGGCCGCCGCCCTGTCGCGCATCTGCCCCGACGTGCTCTATTCCCTCTTCACTGTCTTTGTGGCCCTCTACGCCACCAAGCAGCTGGGCATGACCACCGGCAATGTGCTGGGCGCCATCCTCATCGGCTCGGCCTTCCAGCTCGCCCTGATCCCCGCAGCCGGCGCACTCACGGACCGGTTCAACCGCCGCCTCGTCTACGGCATCGCCGCTGTCGGCACGGCCCTCTACATCCCGCTGTTCTTCCTCATGATCCAGGGCAAATCGGTGCTGATGCTGACCATCGGCGTCGTGATCGGCCTGGCGCTCCACGCCTTTATGTACGGACCGCAGGCGGCCTACATCACCGAGCAGTTCCCCGCCCGGCTGCGCTACGCCGGCAGCTCGCTGGCCTACACCCTGGCCGGCGTGATCGGCGGCGCCGTCGCCCCGCTGATCTTCACGGCACTCTTCGCCGCCACCGGCAACTGGTTCCTGATTGCCGGGTACCTAGCTGTGTCCGCCGTGGTGACCGTGGTGGGCCTGGCCATCGGCCGGAACCCGCAGACCAGCGAGGAAGAGCGGCTGCTGCAGGACGCCCGCGCCTAGGCGGCGCGGACCCTGGAGGTGGCAACCATCATGGAGGCAGCAATGGATACGGCGGCAGCACGGCAGGACGCCGGCCACAAAGTGAACGCGGTGCGGGCGGTGGGCACCCGGGCGGTGCTCGCCGAACTCGCCGGCACCCCAGGCGTGCTCGCGCTCCAGGCGCAGCTCCTGGAGCACCCGCTGCCGGGCCAGGTGGACGTCCTGGCGGCCGCCGAGACCGTTATGGTCACGGCCGACTCGCCCGCGGCCGCCCGCCGGATCGCCAGGCAGTTGCTGGAGCTCGACCTCGCCGCCCCGGTGCAGCGCGACGGCGGACTGGTGGTGATCGACACCGTGTACGACGGCGAGGACCTCGCCGAAGTCGCGGAACTGACCGGCCTTGGGATCGACGGCGTAATCGCCGCGCACACCGGCCAGCCGTGGACAGTGGCCTTCGCCGGCTTCGCCCCGGGCTTCGGCTACCTCGTCGGGGAGAACGAGGCCCTCACCGTTCCCCGCCGCAGCTCCCCGCGCACCGCCGTGCCGGCGGGGTCCGTGGCGCTGGCCGGGACCTACTCTGCCGTCTACCCGCGCCGCTCACCCGGCGGCTGGCAGTTGATTGGCCGCACCTCCGCCCGGATGTGGGACCTCGACCGGGAGCAGCCCGCCCTCGCCGCCCCCGGCTCGCGGATCCAGTTCCGCGCGGTCCGCGAGAGCGTCGCGCTGGCGGCCGGCCCGCGTCCCGAAGTCCTCGCGCCGGAGGGGGCTTCCGGGCCGGAGGTGGCCTCCGGACTCCGGATCGTCTCGCCCGGGCTGCAGAGCCTGATCCAGGACCTCGGACGCCACGGCCACTCCGGCCTGGGGGTCTCCGCGGCCGGCGCCCTCGACCGCGCCTCGCTGCGCCGCGCCAACCGCCTTGTCGGGAACGCGCCCGGCGCAGCCGGTATTGAAACAGTGGCGATCGAGACCGTCGCCGGCGGCCTCACGGTCCAGGCCGTCGGGGACCAGGTCCTGGCCGTTGCAGGGGCGCCGTCCGAACTGGCCATCACCACCCCGGCCGGCCCGGACGCGGACCCGGGCCGCCGCACCGTCCCCATGGCCACCCCGTTCGCCCTGCTCGACGGCGAAACCCTCAGCATCGGCGTACCGGAGAGCGGCTTCCGCAGCTACCTCGCGGTCCGCGGCGGCGTGGATGCCGCCCCGGTCCTCGGCAGCCGCTCCACCGACACCATGTCCGGGATCGGCCCTGCCCCGCTGGCTGCCGGGCAACTCCTGGCCGCTGGCGGTGACTCCGAGTCCGGCGTCGTCGGGAACCCCGAACTGCAACCTGAGTTCCCCGGCACCGGGGTGACCGTGCTCGACGTCGTCCCCGGCCCGCGCGCCGACTGGTTCGACGCCGCGGCGCTGGAGTCCCTGACGGGCCAGGAATGGAAGGTAAAGCCGCAGTCCAACCGGGTGGGCATGCGCCTGGACGGAATCCCGCTGCAGCGCATCCGGGACGGGGAACTGGCCAGCGAAGGAACCGTCGCCGGCGCCCTGCAGGTCCCGCCCGAAGGCCTTCCCGTGCTCTTCCTGGCCGACCACCCGATCACCGGCGGCTACCCGGTAATCGCCGTCGTCGTCGACTCGCAACTGGACCTCGCCGCGCAGGTCCCGATCGGCGGAACCATCCGCTTCCGCTGGGCTGAGCCCGGCACCACCAAGCCCGCCACCCCCGGCCACAACCACGAAACCGCCGCCGAACACGAAGTGAGTAACTGATGCGCAAGGTCCTGATCGCCAACCGCGGCGAAATCGCCGTCCGGATTGCCCGGGCCTGCGACGACGCCCAGCTGGCGTCCGTCGCCGTCTACGCCGACATCGACGCCGACGCGGTGCACGTCTCCGCCGCGGACGAGGCGTGCGCCCTGGGCGGCAACGCGCCAGCGGACACCTACCTGAACATCCCCAAGCTCCTCGACGCCGCGGCCGCCTCGGGCGCCGACGCGGTCCACCCCGGCTACGGCTTCCTGTCCGAAAACGCCGACTTTGCCCAGGCCGTGCTCGACGCCGGCCTGACCTGGATCGGGCCCGCACCCGACGCCATCCGCCTGCTGGGCAACAAGATCACCGCCCGCGAAACGGCCGTCCGCGCCGGGGCACCCCTCGTGGCCGGCAGCGACGGCCCCGTCGGTTCCGCGGCGGAGGCCCGCGCCTTCGCCGAGCAGCACGGACTGCCGATCGCCATCAAGGCGGCCTTCGGCGGCGGCGGGCGCGGCATGAAAGTGGTCCGTGAGCTCGGAGAAATCGAGGAAGCCTTCGACTCCGCCGTCCGCGAGGCCGTAGCCGCGTTCGGCCGCGGCGAGTGCTTCGTGGAGCGCTACCTGGGCCGGCCGCGCCACGTCGAGGCCCAGGTCCTGGCGGACACCCACGGGAACGTCGTCGTCGTCGGCACCCGCGACTGCTCGCTGCAACGCCGGCACCAGAAACTCGTTGAGGAAGCCCCGGCACCGTTCCTCACGGACGGGCAGCGAAGCCAGATCTACCAGGCGTCCAAAGCCGTCTGCCGGGAGGCCGGCTACTCCGGCGCCGGGACGGTGGAGTTCCTGGTCGCGGCCGACGGCACGGTCGCCTTCCTGGAGGTCAACACCCGCCTGCAGGTTGAGCACCCCATCACCGAGGAAACCACCGGGATCGACCTGGTCCAGGAACAGTTCCGCATCGCCGCCGGGGAGCCGCTGCGCTTCACCGAGGACCCGGCACCCCGGGGGCACTCCTTCGAATTCCGGCTCAACGCCGAGGACGTGGGCCGGGGCTTCCTGCCCTCCCCGGGCACCGTTGCGGAGTTCTCCGGCCCCACCGGCCCGGGCATCCGGCTCGACTCCGGCGTCCGCTCCGGCTCGTTCGTCCCGCCGCAGTTCGACTCGCTGCTGGCGAAGCTGATCGTCACCGGGGCGGACCGGCAGCAGGCCCTGCGCCGGGCCCGCCGCGCCCTCGCGGAACTCAGCATCACCGGGGTGGCCACGGTGCTTCCGTTCCACCGGACCGTGCTGGAATCGCCGGACTTCACCTCCGAAACCGGCCTGGGCATCCACACCCGCTGGATCGAGACCGACTTCGCGGACACAGTTTCCATCGCCGCCGACCCGGGCTACAGCACCACGGCGCCCGACGGCGAACGCCGCACCATCACCGTCGACATCGACGGCAAACGTCTTGCCGTCGGACTGCCGGCGGAGCTGCTGGACGGCTGGGCACGCTCCGGCGGGCCGCTCTCCGGCGGCCTCCCGGCCGGGGTTTCACCGGAGGACGCGACCGCTCCCGACGACGGCGCCGCCGCGGACCCGGCGGAACTGCGCGCCCACATGGCCGGGACCGTGGTGAAGTGGCTCGTTGAGCCGGGGGCCGGGGTCGCGGCCGGGGACCCCGTCGTCGTGCTGGAAGCGATGAAGATGGAAACCCAGGTGGCCGCGCACCGGGACGGGACCGTCACGGATGTGCGCGCCGAAGCCGGCGGCGTGGTGACCGCCGGAGCGGTGCTGGCGCTGATCGGGTAGGGCCCGCACGGCCGCCGCCCGGGTTAAGCAAAGGGCCCGTCCGGTTGAAACCGGACGGGCCCTTGTCAGTCTGTTGGACGGATCTTTGGCTAGCCGACGTGGCCGGAGAGCGCAACGAGAACGCCGGCGGTGGCGAAGAACTTGTTGCTTCCCAGATCGCGGACTGTGTTGATGCCCATGCTGGCGAGCATCTCGTCGTGCTTCTCCGTCAGTCCCGCCAGTGCTGAGGGGGGCGCGGCGAGCACTTCGTCCAGGCTCTTGTTCTCGTAGGCCTTGTCGAGTTTCTTGCCGAGTTCAATTGAAATAGCCATGATCATCCTTTGCTCGATACTGAACAACGTACAGATTCTGGCTCCGGGGCCACCTCGGCCACGGGCCGGGCCGCCGGAAGTCCAACGGCCCACGGTGACAGGCTAGCGCAGGAGCCGGGCGCCGCTCGTCATTTGGCCAGAACTGGCCGGGCAATCCGGCCCTACCGGGTACTCCGCCGCGGGAACATAATCGGCGCTATCAACCCCGTACAGAGAATGGAGGCGGCAGCCATGTCTGTCTACACGCTGGGAATCTGGCTGGTCCACCCGGGACGCGAGAACGATTTTATCCAGGCCTGGCGGGACCTGGCCCGCAAAACGCAGGAGGACTACCCGCACACCAAGGCGGTGCTGATGCACGACCGCGACGTCCGGAACCGGTTCATCAGCACCGGGCCGTGGGAATCACTGGAGCAGATCGAGCAGTGGCGGGCCTCGGCGACGTTTACGCAGGGCGTGGAGGCCATGCGCGAGCTGCTGGAGCACTTCGAATCACGCACCCTCGACGAGGCAGCCAGCATCGGCTGAACCCGCTGGGCCGCCGTCGTCGGTTCAGTCAGCTGTGAGGGCGTCGAGGACCGCCGGCAGCAGCACGCCGTCGCGCCCCCACACCGGGTCAAAGATTTCGACGTACCAGGACTCGGCCAGGACCAGTGCCAACGCCTCGTTGGCCTCGGCCGACCAGTCCTGCAACTGGTCCGCTTCAATCGGGCTCTCGCTTGTGCCAAGCACGGTGACAATCTCGGCCTCCTGCAGGGTCACGGGAATCGAGGCCCGGCTCATTTCCCCCGGAGCGTGCGCCACCGTCACGAATTCGGTCCGTGCGGAGAGGTCCAGCAGGCGGCCGGCCGACTCCGACGTGCAGAATCCCGTCACGTAGGCCCGCTGCGCGCCGGCGCCATCGAGGAGCCCGGGCTGCGATTCCTTGGTGAACAGCCCGTTCCGGTTGAGTTCCGCCAACAGGCCGGCGATCGGCGCGGTCTCCGCGTCAATGTCCGGCGTGAACGTTCCCGGTTGGTACTGGCTCCGCCCCTCCAGCCAGCGGGCGGTCAGTTCGCCGGCCGCGGGGATGGTGGCGGCCTGCCGCCAGACCTGCCGGTCCGCCAGCAGCCTGCCGAAGCTGTCCCGTTCAGTTGTGTACTGGTCGTCCATGGGCAAGTTCCACCTCCCTGGTGTGCCTATGCGGTCCCCTCATCCTCCCGACCCGGTACGGGCCCCGCAAGGCACATGCCCTTCGCCCGTCATGCAGGGCAACAGAGTCGAAGCGGGAAGCGTCAGGACCGAGAGTGGGGCCGTGAGTGTCCCGTCCGGGATCAGGCGTCGCGCAGCGGGCGGCGGGCCAGCCAGGCCGCCATGATGGCGCCGGAGATGTTGTGCCAGAGCGAGAACACGGCGGAAGGCAGTGCGGCGAGCGGGCTGAAGTGCGCCGTGGCCAACGTCGCGGCGAGGCCGGAGTTCTGCATGCCCACCTCGAAGGCCAGGGCGCGGCGGGCCTTGTCGTCGAGCCGCCCGAGCTTGCCGGCGAGGTAGCCGAGGCCCAGGCCGAAGCCGTTGTGCAGGACCACCGCGAGGAAGACGATGCCGCCGGCGGCGACGATCTTGTTGGCGCTGCCGGCCACCACAATCGCCACGATCAGCGAGATGACGACGGCGGAGGCCCAGGGCAGCGCCGGGAGCACCCGGGCGACAAGCCTCTTGAGGAACAGCCGGGCCAGCAGGCCTGCGACCACTGGCAGCAGCACGGTCTTGACGATGTCCAGCACCATGCCGGCGGCGTCGATCTGCAGGTAGGACCCGGCCAGGAACAGCACCAGCAGCGGGGTGACCACCGGGGCGATCAGCGTTGAGACGGACGCGACGGCCACGGACAGGGCCACATCGCCCTTGGCCAGGAACGCCATCACGTTCGATGCCGTGCCGGACGGCGCGCAGCCGACCAGGATCAGGCCGACGGCGAGTTCCGGCTCAAGCTGCAGCGCCTGGGCGATCAGCCACCCGGCGCCGGGCATGATGATGTAGTGCGCCACGATGCCCAGCACTACTGCCCAAGGTCGCTTCGCCACGGAGGCGAAATCCGGCGGGGTCAGGGTCAGGCCCATGCAGAACATGATGATGCCGAGCAGGTACGGCACGCTGGGCGCCAGCGGCTTGAAGGCGCCCGGCAGGAGGAATCCGGCGACGCCGGCTGCCACGACGAGGAGCGGAAACACCGTGACCGCAATGCGGGCGATCTTCGCCTCGGCGGCGAGGGCCGGATTGACCGGGGCATCCGCTGCGGTGCGGGTCTCCGGGACGGACTCAGGGGATTTAGTTGCCTCAAGCATCCAAGAATGGTGCCACCGGCGTCCGCGATGTGGCCACTTTATGACCAACCAGCGGACGAGTATGTCAGATTTATAGCCGAGCCGGTGCTACGAGACCGGCTTCGACGCCTTGCCGTCCAGCCAGAGTGTGTCCGACTCATCGCTGTGCGCGCCCGTGGTTCCGACGTGCTTGCTGCTGATGCCCGGACCCTGCCGGATGACGTGGACGAGCGCCATGCCGTGGCCGCGGCCCAGGCCGTAGTCCGCCCGCAGCCAGTCCAGAATCTCGCCGGCCTTCACGGACCCGTCGCCGAAGCCTTTCTCCCGGGCGAGCTCGAGGAGTTGGCGGGGAGTGAGGCCGGTTTTGTCCTCGATGGTGTCGAGGTACGCCTGGAATGACATCCGTGGATCCCTTCAGTGAGGCCCGGTCCCGGGTTTTTGGTTTCCGCGCCACTTTAGGGGCCCGTTCGCCTGGCCGCTAGGGCCCTGCAGCCCGAATGTCCACGTTCCTGCCCGGTTACCCTGGTCCGGACACCGGAAAACGCGGCGTGTTGCAGCTTTTTGGGGCTGCACGCGGAAGGCAACTGGGCGGGAAGGCGGCCGGTGCGTAATTCCGGCCCGAAGACTACGCTCGGGACTATGGCGCCGACGTGGGAGCCGGGACTGCCCGGTGTGCTCAGTCTTCCTTCCGGGCGGCTCATCCGCGGCCGGCCCCTCCTGGCGCCGTTTCCGCCCGGGCCTCGGCCGGAGTTCGGGCTGTACCTGCTCGGCAGCAGCCCGCGGCCGGTGGCGTGGGACTCCCGGTGGGTCCGCTGGCGGGACCTGCACGTGCCCGCCGACGACGTCGACGCCCTCGACGCGTTCCAGGAGGCCTGGCGGCGGGCGGAAACGGAGCGGGTGGAGGTGGCCTGCTGGGGCGGCCGGGGCCGGACCGGCACCGCCCTGGCCTGTATCGCCGTCCTCGACGGCGTCCCGGCGGCCGACGCCGTCGCCTTCGTGCGGCAGAACTACCGGCGCGGCGCAGTGGAAACACCGTGGCAGCGCCGCTACGTGGCGCGGTTCCGCAGGCCGGATTCCTGACTGCCGGCCAGCGTCCGCGGGCCGCTGCTCTGCCGCGGCCGCCCGGGTGGAGGGCTCAGGGGACAAGACAATGGCGGGGGCGCTGAATTCTCAGCACCCCCGCCACAGCCTTACGCAGTCCGGACTAAACGCGCGACCGTCCGCGGATGAAGTGGAAGACCAGGACGACGACGGCGATGACCAGCAGCAGGTGGATGAACCCACCGCCGATGCTGCCGAGCAGGCCCAGAAGCCAAAGAACGGCGAGAATAATAGCGATCCAAAGCAACATAGTGACTCCCTTTGTTTTTCTTCTGATGAAGATTTTCACAAACCAGATTCAAGTCCCGGTCCAACGGACCGTTTCACCAAAATACTAAGCGTACTTTTTATATTGCGCCAAAAACCGCTCCCGGAGCTGGCCGAAAAAGCCCGGATACGCCTAGAACCGGGGAGTCCCGCGCAGCCTGCGGGGCCGGCCGTCAGGGTCCACGATAAGGCGGTTGAGGGGGTCCGCCCAGAGCCGTTGGAGCGGGGACACGGGTTCGACGGTGTGGCGGCGCACCTGTCCGGCGGGCCGGGGCGAGCCGCGGCCGGCGTCGTGCCAGCGATCGAGCGCGTGGGCTGCGGCGTTCCACAGCGCCAGTCCCTCGGCCGGGTCCTCGAGCCGGCCATCCCCCTCGTCCAGGCCCAGGTGTTCGCCCCAGAGCTGGAGCCGGAGCTGGTGGGCCAGTGACCGGGCCAGTGACCGGGCCGGGGCCGGGCCGGCCTGGGCGTCCGCGGCCTGCCGGTTTCCGGCGCTGGTGTCCAGCACGGCGCAGGTGAGCTCGCTGTCGGTGGTCCATGAGCGGCGGTTGAAGTTGTCCGAGCCGCAGGTAAACCAGGTGTCGTCGATGATGCAGATCTTGGCGTGCACGTAGACCGGGGTTTCCGCGCTGTTCTCCAGGTCGAACACGCCGACCCTGCCAGGCGCCACCCGGCGCAGCCTGTCGAGGGCACGCAGCTGCCCGAGCCGCCTGGGCGGCCCGCCGATGGCGCCGTCCGCGTCGGGATAGCGGGGCACGACGGCGATCACGTTCAGGGCGGGATTCCGTTCCAGGGCCTCCGCGATCCCGGCAGCCACCTCGGTGGACCACAGGTACTGGTCCTCGATATAGATCAGCGAGCGGGCGCGGGCAAAGGCCTTGGTGTAGGCGCGGGCGATGTTGCGTTCCCCTTCGGGTGCGAACGGGAACGGCGGACGCTTCACGCCGTAGGTGCGCAGCAGCTGCACGGCGTGCGGGCCCGCCGGCGGCGGCGGCGGAGCGGCGGCCGGGAGCGGTTCGGGGTGCCGCGGCATTTTGGCCAGGCGCTGCAGCAGCATCCGGTAGGGCGTGCGGCGGTCCAGGGGATGGGGGTCGTTCCACCGTTCGGCGAACACTGCCAGCACATCAGCCACCACAGGGCCCCGCAGTTCAAGGGCGGCATCATGCCACGGCGGCGGTTTACCGTACCGGGAGTCCATGACGACCGCCTGCGGGTCTCCCGCATGGTCGGCGTCGTCCCTGCGGCTGTGGGAAAGATCCAGCCCGCCAACGAACGCAACATCCCGGGACGGGTCGTCACGGCGGCGGATAACGACCATCTTCTGGTGGTGCGAACCAAACGGGCGCACCCGCTGATCGAGCAGCACCTCACCGCCGGCGTCGTTGATCTCGCGCCCCAGGCGCTGGTTGGAGCGGCCGCTGATCGGCGCCGAGATGCGCTCACCGTGGGATCGCCAGACCAGGCCGCGGACCTCCACTCCCGCTCGGGCCAAGCCGGCTAGCAGGTCGCCGATCGACGGCCCGTCCGCCAGCAGCCGCTCGTCCGCGTCGCCGCGCCAGTCGGTGAACCACACACGGTCTCCCGCCTGCAGCGCGCTCAGCTCCTCATGCAGACGGGCGAAGTAGCTCGCGCCGTGAATCAGGGGCCGCACGAGGTTGCCCTCCGACCACGACGGCGACCCGGCGCCGCCCGCTTGAACGGCCGTGGCCGGGTTGGCCCGCTCGGCGCCGCTGAGGAACCAGCTGCCTGCCTCATTGTCCACGTGGTCCTTCTTTCATCGTTGAGCCGGGCCGCTAGCGTCCAAAGTAGCCCACGAGGCTTAGGGGGCGGTTAGTCTCATAGTTTGCGTCTGAGCCTGCCGACCCGTTCGAGGAGAACACCCTATGCCTGCCGAAAGTCCGACCATCCTTGCGACCTCAGGCGGCTACCGGCCGGGTTCGCGGACCCGGTTGGAGTTCAACAAACTGGTCCATCACGCCGTGGACCTCTCCGGCGCCAGCGGGCGGGCCCCTAAGGTCGCCCACGTCGGGACCGCCAGCGGTGACCAGCGCTGGTTCAACAACGAAGTCAGCGAAGCCGGGCGCCTGGCCGGGTTCGATCTCACCCACCTGAACCTGTTCACGATGCCCAACGTGGAGAACATCGAGGAGTACCTGCTGGAGCAGGACGTCGTCTGGGTGAACGGCGGCTCGGTGGTCAACCTCCTCGCCGTCTGGCGCGCCCACGAGTTGGAGGGGATCTTCCGCCGCGCCTGGGAAGCCGGAGTGGTGCTGGCAGGGGTGTCGGCCGGCTCGATCTGCTGGTTCAAGGGCGGCACCACGGATTCGTTCGGTCCCGAACTGCGAGCGGTGAACAACGGCCTGGGGCTGCTTCCGTTCGACAACGGCGTCCACTACGACTCCGAAGCGGCGCGCCGGCCCACGGTCCACCGCCTGGTGGCCGACGGAACCCTGGGTGAGACCCACTGCAGCGACGACGGCGTGGGCCTGCTCTACCGCGGGACCGAACTGGTCGAAGCGTTCACGGAAGTCCCCGGGAAGGCCGCGTACCGGGTGACGCGGGTCCGGTCCGCGGGGTCCACCGGCGACGTGCTCGAGGAACGGCTCGAGCCGACGGCACTCTAGGGCCTGCCCCTAACCCTGCGTGAGCCGGTAGCGCTCGATCTGCTTGAGCCGGCGCAGCAGGCTGTCCCGCCGCGGGTGCGGGACGGCGTCAGCGGGTTCCGCGGTGAGGTCAATGTGGGTGGTGCCGTACTGCCAGAGCAACAGGTCGTCCAGCAGCCGGTCCGGGCCGGGGGAGTAGCGGTGGTCCAGGGCCCGGCGGACCTCGGTGATCCGGTTGGCGCTCAGCAGGCCCGCCAGCTGTACAGTCTGGTTCAGGCCGTGCGCGGCCATCAGCTCGGCGGCCCAGCCCCAGTCGTCGTCGACCTTCCGGTCCACGTGCGGCAGCAGCGTCCGCCAGACGTCGCGGATCCGGTTCGGGGTCAGCTGCGCCGCTCCCTCGCCGTCCATGTCCCAGTAGCTGCGGACCTCCTCGTAGCGTTCATGCAGGTCAGCGAATGCGCTCTCCACGGTCTCCAGCATGGCGGCCGTGGCCGTGAACTGGCGGTCGAAATGCGGGGTCCAGGCGCGCGGATCCTCGGCTTTGAAGCGGATGTCGTGCTCGATTTCGCTCCAGGCGTGGGCAAACACCGTGCGGATCTGGCACTCGAAGAAGTAGCTGCCGTTGGGCTGCGCGTCCGGGTTGAACGCCTGCTGGTACTCCTTGACGGTCTCGTTCTGGATGGTCCGAAGGATCAGGTGCCGGCTGGAGTAGCCGTAGGTCCCCGACTCGATGGACCCGATGTCCTTCTCGCGGTCGCCGCGGCAGTCGAAGAGCTGGCGCTGGCGTTTGATCAGGTTGGCGACGACGGCGTTCTCGGCCGGAAGCTTGGTGATGACGCGGATCCCCACCATGTCATTGAGCGTGCGGAACGGGTCCGGGAACTTCAGCACCGGCGGGCCTCCCGGTTCCAGTGGCTCCTCGACCCGCGAAATCTTCTCGCGGAACGACTCGACGGTCTTGGTCCGGCCCGTCACGAACAGCGGCGTCACCTCGGTGCCCTTGAGCATGGTGCGCAGCGTCAGCAACACATCGCGGGTGACCAGTTTCAGGGCAGGGCGGACCCGTTCGTAGAGTTCCACATTGTCCTGCACGGATTCGCGCAGCGCGGGGTCAAGGCGCTCCCAGTTGCTAGCCATGGGCCCAGCTTACGGCCCGGCTCCGACAGCGGGCCCGGCGCGCCGCCCTGCGGCCACTCTGCGGCCATTCTGCGGCCGCAATACGGAGCCGCCTTCCGCAGCGCCGTGCAGCGCCCAAGGTAGGCTCTGCACATGGCTGATGTGCGGCGTCGTGCTTTCTTCGCGGCCGCAGCGGCGGTGACACTGGGGGCAGCCACCGCCTGTTCACCGGGCCCCAAGGAGGACACAGTGAAGCGGCAGAAGTACCACTACGGCGACGACCCGAGCCAGTGGGGGGAGCTTTTCCTCCCCGACGCGGCCCAGCCCAGGGGCGTGGCGGTGGTTATCCATGGCGGCTATTGGCGTTCGCAGTACGGGGCCGAACTCGGCGAACCACTGGCGAAGGACCTTGCCGCGCATGGCGTCGCCGCCTGGAACCTGGAGTACCGGCGGGCCGGCAACGGCGGCGGCTGGCCGAACACCTTCGCCGACGTCCTCGCCGGGATCGACAAACTCCGCGACGTTGCCGGCGAACACAGCCTCGGCCTGGACCGCGTGGTGGCGCTGGGCCACTCGGCCGGCGGACACCTGGCCGTCTGGGCGGCCGGCCGGAGCCGGCTCGGCGAGCTTGGCGCACCGGACGCGGACCGCCAGCTCCAGCGCAAGAACGGCGACGCCGCGGTGCACCTCACCGGGGTGGTCAGCCAGTCCGGGCTGCTGAACCTGGCCGAAGCCGAGCGGCTGAACCTCAGCAACGGCGCCGTGAGCAACTTCCTGGGCGGCTCCTCGGAAAAATACCCCAAACGGCATAAGTTCGCGGACCCGATGAGCGCGGTGCCGCTCCGGGTCCCCGTCTACGCCGTGCACACCACCGAGGACGACACCGTCCCGTTGAGCCAGTCCGAGGCCTACGCCGCGGCGGCCAAGGCCGGCGGCGCCCCCGTCCAGCTCCTCAAGGTCCCCGGCGACCACTTCGCCCTGATCGAGCCAAAGGCCCCCGCGTACCGGAAATGCCGCGAACTGGTCCAGCAACTGCTGGGCTGAGCCTGGGCGGGCTGCGGCAACCGGTCATCGCCTAGACTGGACTCAGGTGCGCCGGGAAGTCTGGTCGGCATAGTTCAGTCGACCCAATTTTAGGACTTCCGCATGAGCCACAGCCCCCCGCCCACGCCTCTGCCCCGCACGCCCGGCCCCACCATCCTGGGCCGAGGCAGCTACGCCGAGTCACTGCGCATCGGCGAAATCCTGCGCAAGGAAACCGTTGGCGGCGCCCTCCTTGTGGCCGCTGCCGTCGCCGCCATGATCTGGGCCAACTCGCCGGCATCGGAAAGCTACTTCGCCCTCCGCGACTTCAAAATCGGCTATGGGCCCTGGCACCTTGACCTCAGCCTCGGAGCCTGGGCGGCCGACGGACTGCTCGCCATCTTCTTCTTCCTTGTCGGCCTGGAGCTCAAACGTGAATTCGTTGCCGGGGACCTGCGCCAGCTGAACAAGTCGGTGGTGCCGGTCGCTGCCGCCGCCGGCGGCGTGATCATCCCGGCGGTGATCTACGCCGTCGTCAATCTCGGCAGCCCGGAGACCCTGCGCGGCTGGGCCATCCCCACGGCCACGGACATAGCCTTCGCCGTCGCGGTCCTCGCGATCATCGGCTCGCACCTGCCCAGTGCGCTGCGGATGTTCCTGCTGACCCTCGCCGTGGTGGACGACCTGATCGCCATCACCATCATCGCCGTCTTTTACTCGAGCGATATTCAGATCGCCCCCCTCCTTCTGGCCCTTGTGCCGCTGGGCCTGTACACCTACCTGGCGCACCGCTACCGCCGCTTCTTCGGGCTGAAGGCCCCCGCGGCGTGGTTCATCCTGCTGCCCCTCGGCCTTGCCACCTGGGCCCTCGTGCACGCCTCGGGCATCCACGCCACGGTGGCCGGCGTCCTGCTCGGCGTCGCCATCCCGGTCCTCCGCTCGCAGGCCAGCGGGGGGCCGGAAGCCGGTCCCGGGCTCTCTGAGATCTTCGAGCACCGCTTCCGGCCGATCTCGGCCGGCGTCGCGGTGCCGGTCTTCGCTTTCTTCTCCGCCGGCGTCGCCGTGGGCGGCTGGGACGGGCTGGGCTCGGCGCTGGCCGATCCTGTGACCCTGGGCATCATCCTGGCCCTTGTGCTGGGGAAACCGGCCGGCATACTGGGCACCACGTGGCTGCTGACCAAGGCCACCAGGGCCCGCCTGGACAGTTCGTTCAAGTGGATCGACGTCTTCGGTGTCTCGATCCTGGCCGGGATCGGCTTCACCGTGTCGCTGCTGGTGGCGGAACTCAGCTTCGGCCACGGCAGCCTCCACGACGACCACGCCAAGGTCGGCATCCTGGCAGCCTCACTGCTCGCCGCCCTGCTGGCCACCGCGGTTCTCAAGACCCGGAACCGGCAGTACCGGGCGGCGGAGGAAGAGGAGACACGGGACTCGGACCAGGACGGGATCCCGGACGTCTACCAGCAAGGCGGCGCGGAGCGCTGAGCCGGCGTGGTGCCGGCCCTGCGCGGGCTGGTGCGCGCCGCCGCGCTACGCGTGGTGGTCGGTGCCGCGCATCCGGACCGCGACGACGAGCCCGGACACCGCGGTCACGCCGGCGACGACGAAGATCGCCACCGGAATGCCGTAGGCGTCCGCGAGCAGCCCGGACAGCAGCGCGCCCACGGCGAAACCGCCGTCGCGCCACAGCCGGTAGATGCCGACCGACCGCGCACGCCACTGCGGGTGGGCCACATCGCCGATGGCCGCCAGGAGGGTGGGGTAGACCATGGCCGTGCCGACGCCGAGCAGGACGGCCGCCAGCAGCCAGATTTCGAAGCCGTGCCCGGCGGCCACAATCGCGAGCCCTGCGGCCTGGACGAACATGCCGCCCGCAATCAGCCACTTGCGGCCCAGCCGGTCCGAGGCCGCGCCGGTGACCAACTGCACCGCGCCCCAGACCGCCGGGTACACCGCCGCGAGGATGCCGATCCGCTCGATCGAGAGGCCGGCGCCGGCGAAGAGCACCGGAAACAGTCCCCAGGCCAGTCCGTCGTTGAGGTTGTTCACCAGCCCGGCCTGGCTCACGGAAGAGAGCGAACGGTCCCGGAAGCTGGTCAGGGTGAAGATTTCGCGGGTGCTGAGAGCCGCTCCGGCACCGCTGTGCGCGTCCACGTGGTTCGCGGCCTCGGTCTTCGCGTGGTGGTGTGTCTCCTTCACGGCAAGCACGGACAGGCCCAGGCCCAGGGCGATGTACGCGGCGCCGAGCAGGAACGGCGCCGGACGCAGGCCGTAGGAGGCGGCGAGGTAGCCGGTGAATAGGGCGGTGCCGGCCACGCCCAGATAGCCCGCGGCCTCGTTGAAGCCCATCGCCAGGCCGCGCCGGTTCGGGCCCACCAGGTCCATCTTCATGACCACCGTGGTGGACCAGGTCAGGCCCTGGCTCATGCCCAGGATCACGTTGGCGGCAACGATCCAGGACCAGTTGGTGCCGAAGATCAGCAGCAGCGGGACGGGAAGGGCGATCAGCCACCCCGCCACCAGCACCGGCTTGCGTCCAAAGCGGTCCGAAAGGGTTCCGGCGAAGTAGTTGGTTGCCGCCTTGGCCAGGCCGAAGGCCAGGATGTAGGTCAGCGCGCTCGTGTACTTGTCCAGATGGAAAACGTCGCTGGCCAGCAGGGGCAGGACGGTGCGCTCCTGGCCAAGGGTGCCGCCGACGAGGGCGTTGACCGTCACGAGCAGCATGAACTGGGCAAGGTTTTGGCGCAGGCCCAGCACGACGGCGCTCCGCCCGGCCGGGATGTTGAGGTCTGCCATTCAAAAAGGATATACCCCTGGGGGTATACCGCAAAATCATCCCACGCCGGTTCACAGGAGCGCCGGGCCGCGTTCTCTGGCAGAGTATGAGCATGCTCACAGTCATCGGTGAGGCCCTGGTTGATGTCGTCCAGCGCTCCTCAGGTATCCAGGCCCATGTGGGCGGCAGCCCCCTGAATGTCGCGGTGGGCCTGGCCCGGCTGGACCACCCGGTGCAGTTCATCGGGCGTTACGGGCGGGACGCCTACGGGGAGGCCGTCGCGGCGCACCTGCGGTCCAGTTCGGTGCTGCTCCCGCTGGGACCCGACGAATTGCCGACGTCGGTGGCCACCGCCCAGATCGACGACGACGGCGCCGCGAGCTACATCTTCGACCTCGCGTGGGAATTGCCCGGCCTGGCGGACCGGCTGCCGTTTATGTTGCAGGGCAGCACGCTGCTGCACACCGGCTCGATCGCGACCATGCTGGCGCCGGGCGCTGCGGACGTGCTCGCCGCCGTCGAACATGCCCACCCGTCGACCACGGTGAGCTTCGATCCCAACTGCCGGCCCAGCATCATCACCGACGCCGACTACGCGCGCCGCCAGGCCGAAAAGTTCGTTACGCTCGCGGACGTGGTCAAGGCCTCCGATGAGGACCTCGAATGGCTTTACCCCGGCGTGGATCCGCTGGATTCAGCGCGGCGCTGGCTCTCCCTCGGCGGGTCGGAGGGGCCCGCCATGGTGGTGGTCACGCGCGGCGCCTCCGGCCCGTGGGCGGTGAACGCCGCCGGCGAGGCGCACGTCCCGGCGCCGCCGGTAAAAGTCGCGGACACCGTCGGCGCGGGCGACTCCTTTATGGCGGCGCTGCTCTCCGGCATCGTGGACCTGGGCCTCAACGGGGCACAGAACCGCAAGGACCTGCGCGAACTCTCGGCTGGAAGCCTGCGCGAACTCCTCGCCCACGCTGCCGCTGCGGCTGCCGTCACGGTCTCCCGTGCCGGCGCCAACCCGCCCACACGGGCCGAAGTGAACCGGATGGAACTCGACCCGGAAAGTGCGGGCCTCACCAGCAACTGAGAGGAAGCCATGGCAACCTTCACGCTCCTTAGCGACACTTTCGAGGACGGCCAGGTCCTGCCCGCGGCCCAGCGCGGTGCCTCGACCGGACCCGGCGGCCGGGACGAATCGCCGCCGCTGCACTGGAGCGGCGCCCCGGCCGGCACTCGGAGCTACGCCGTTACGGTGTTCGACCCGGACGCCCCGGGCCACGGAGGCTTCTGGCACTGGGCCGTGCTGGACCTCCCGGCGGACATCACCTCGCTGGCCGCCGGCGCCGGCTCACGCCACGGCGGAGGCCTGCCCCTCGGTGCCTTCCAGCTCCGGAACGACGGAGGTTCGGCCGGCTACCTCGGGGCGGCCCCGCCCAAGGGCCACGGTCCGCACCGCTACGTCATCACGGTGCTCGCCCTGAACGTGGAGAAGTCCGGGCTCGACGCCGGTGCGTCCCCGGCCAAGCTGGAAGTCAAGCTGGGCCCGCACGTCCTTGCCCGCGCGTCCCTGACCGGCATCTACGAACGATTCTGACCGCCGCCCACGTGTGCTGTCCCGCCGGCCGTCCCCCCGGCCGGCGCCCGTCGACGCCCACGTAGACTGGCAGTATGCGGCTGGTAGCAAGTGATATTGACGGAACGATCCTCGGCCACGACGGCAAGATCAGCGACCGGACCGTGCGCGCCTTCCACGCCTGCCGCGATGCCGGGGTGGAACTGGTCTTTGTCACCGGCCGCCCGCCGCGCTGGCTGCACCCGCTGCAGGACCAGCTGGGCCATGCCGGCACGGTCATCTGTTCCAACGGCGCGGTGGTGTGGGACTTGGAGGCGGATCGGGTGGTCTCCGCCCGATCGCTGGAGCTCGACGCCGTTTTCGAGGCCCGCCGGATCATCCAGCGGCTGCGTCCGTCCGCGCTGTTCGCCGCCGAAACCCTCACCGGCTTCCACCTGGAACCGGGCTTCCTCGGCACCGGCTCCACCGGCCTGCTCGCCGAATTCACGCCGGCCCCGCTGGACGAGACGCTCACGGCCGACGACGCCGTCGTCAAATTCCTCGCGATCGTCCGGGAAGGAACCGCGGACGAATTCCTGGCCGAGGTGTCCCCGGCGGTCGCGCACCTGGCCGCCGCCACGCACTCCGCACCCAACATCGCGCTGCTGGAGCTGTCCCTGCCCGGCGTCAACAAGGCTGTGACCTTGGCCGAATACGCGGCGTCCCTGGGCGTTCAGGCGCAGGACGTCGTGGCGTTCGGCGACATGCCCAACGACATCGAAATGCTGCGCTGGGCCGGGCACGGCTACGCCATGGCCAGCGGCCACCCGGAAGCCATCCGCGCCGCCGGCCAGCAGGCACCGCACTTCGACGACGACGGCGTGGCCCAGATCCTCGAGGCCAAGCTCGCCGAACTGGGCGTCCGGCTTCCGTAAAGTCCCTGCAACCTCCCTCAAACCGATCGGCACCCGGCGGTCACGGGATTCCCAGCTGGCTGACAACTGCCGTTCACCTTGGTCTCCTAGGCTGGCAGCACCGAACGGATCGTATGACTGAAGTGGGGCAATCATGGCCAGGAACGGTAACCGACATCTTGATGAGCAGCCGCTGCGGCGGGTGGACCCCGACGCGCACTGGCAGAGCCTGCGCCAGGGCGACCGTGTGCGGGTCCGGCTCGCGCCGGGCTATGAGACCGGCGGGTTCGTGGACGCGCTGACGGTGGACCACACCACGGTCTGGGTGGACCTCGACGGCGGCGGCCGCACGCTGCTGCACTGCAGCGACGGGGTGGAGATCCTGCCGCAGGGATCCTGAGCGAACCGCTCCGGTACGCTTCAAGGGTGACCGACCCGCACCCCTTCCTCGCCTCCGGCGGCACTGCGGGTGAGCCCGTGGCGATGGCCCACCGCGGCTTCTCGCCGGAGGGCGCCGAGAACTCCATGGCCGCGTTCCGCGCCGCCGTCGCCCTCGGCTACCGCTACCTGGAAGCCGACGTGCACACCACCGCCGACGGCGTCCTGCTGCTCTTCCACGACGAAACCCTGGACCGCGTCACGGACGGCAGCGGCCGCATTTCGGAGCTGTCTGCCGAGACCGTGGCCAAGGCCCGGATCGCCGGTGCGGAGCCGGTCCCACTGCTGGCCGAACTCGTCACGGAGTTCCCGGAGGTCCGGCTCAACCTCGACGTCAAGGACTGGAACTCGGTGGAAACCCTGGCCGCGGCGATCGAGCAGTACGGCCTGCACGACCGCGTCCTGATTGCCAGTTTCTCGGACCGGCGGCGGCGCGCGGTGCTGCGCCGCCTCAGCCGTCCCGCCGCAAGCTCCGCCAGCATGGCCTCCAACGCGCTCTTTGTGCTGCTGGGCCCGCTGCTTCCCGCGCCCCTGTTCCGCCTTGTGTCGGCCCGTGCGCTCCGCGGCGTCCACGCCCTGCAGGTCCCGGTCCGCTACGGCGCCGTGACCGTGGTGACGGCCGGGTTCGTCCGCCGCGCCCACCGCCACGGCCTGCACGTGCACGTCTGGACCATCAACGAACCGGCCGAGATGCACCGGCTCCTGGACCTCGGGGTGGACGGGATCGTCACCGACCGGGCCGACCTGCTGAAGGCGGTCCTGCAGGAGCGGGGGCAGTGGGGGGACTGAGGTGCCGTTTCGGCCCGCCGGCTGTGGTGCTCAGCTGCTGAGTTCCACCATCAGCGCAGGTAATTCGTCGCAGAGCTCTCGGGCCAGATAGCCCAATCCGCCGAGTCGGCTCGCGAGCCTATCGCCGGCGGCGGCATGCAGGTGGGAACCCCAGCAGGCGGCCTGCGCGTCGGTGGTGCCGCGTGCCCGGAGGCCTGCGATGGCGCCGGCCAGGACGTCGCCGCTCCCCGAGGTGCCGAGCCCGCTGTGTCCGGTGGTGATTTCCCAAAGGTCCCCGCCCGGTTCCGCGATCACCCCCTGGCAGCTCACCACAGCCTGGTAGGCCTCGGCAATCTTCGGCACGTCCCGCTTGAGGTCCTCAACATCCCGGCCCAGCAGGATGCCGCCTTCGGTGATGTTCGGGGTGAGGATCAGTCTGCCCGCCCAAGGCTTCAATTCGTCGACCAGCTCGGGCAGGCAGCCCAGGGCATAGGCGTCGAGCACGACGGCGGGGCCGCGCTTCGGCCGCCCCCGCCCCGGAAGCAGGAGGCCCCGGAGGAGCGCCAGCGTCTCATCCTTGTCGTCCAGTCCGGGCCCGATGAGGACGGCGTCGGCGGCCTCCACTTCGTCGGCCAGCAGCGAGGCCGAGGAGCCTTTCACCGATCCGCGCGCCGTCTCCGGCAGGCCCACCACGCCGGACTCGGGAAACGCGACGGCCAGCGGAACCGCCGTCGACTCCGCCGTCGCAAGGGTCAGCCGCCCGGCCCGGGAGCGCAGGGCCGCGATGCCAGCCAGCAGGGCTGCACCCGGCGTTTTACGGGAACCGCCGACCACGAGTACCGAACCGCGGTCGTCCTTGCCGGCGCCGCCGCCGGGCAGCGGCCAGCCGCGCAGCAGCGTTGGTGTCAGTTGGGCGGCGGCCTCAGCGCGGGTGGACATTTGCGTCTCCCGCGTGCTCGGTGACGGGGACGCCGTGCTCCGTCAGATGGTCCGCCATATTGAAGCTTTCCAGCTCCCACGCCCCCGTGGAATCCCTCCGCACGAAGCGGCTGACCGAGGCGTTCAGGACGCTGGTGGTGGCGGCGATGTCCAGCAATTCTGCCTCCGTGAGGCCCTCGAGAATGTAGCGAAACAGCACAATCAAGGCGTCGTGGCAGACCAGCAGAACCTCTTCGCCCGGGTGGTCGCGGTCCAGATCGGCAAGTAGCGACCGCAGCCGCAGCACGACATCGGCCCACGACTCGCCGCCCGGCGGCCGGTAGTAGAACTTCCCCAGCCACCGCCGCCGCTGGGCTTCCTCCGGCAGCCGGGCTTCCACGCCGGCGGAGGTCAGCATGTCCAGGATCCCGAGTTCGCGGTCGCGGAGCCGTTCATCCAGCCGGATCCGCACCTGCCACCCGCCGGTCTGGACGGCGAGTTGGGCGGTCTGGCGTGCGCGGGCGTACGGGGAGGACCACACGGCGGCACGGTCCGTTTCGGAGACGGCGGCCAGCAGGCGGCCCAGCGCCAGCGCCTGTTCCCGGCCGGTCTCGGAGAGTCCGACGTCGGCGTCGCGCGCCGGAACGTTGATGACGTGCGCCCCCGCCTCACGGGCAAGCGTGGCAGCAACGTTTCCTTCGCTTTCCCCGTGCCGGACCAAGACGAGTCCCTTGATGCCGGGCCCGGTTCCGCTGGCCTGTCTGCTGTCGCCCACCGTTTCCTCCTGTGCTCTGGTCCCGCGGAAGCGTGCCAATACGGCCGCGGACTGCCGCGGGAGGTTGCCGGGTTTCCGGAAGTGCCCACGTTACTACCGCGCCCCGGCCTTGTCGCGGTGCGGGAAAGTCGGTGCCGGCTGGCAGGATGGAGCCATGCGTATCCTGATCGCCCCGGACAAGTTCAAGGGCTCCCTGACCGCCGCCGAAGCCGCCGCCGCCATGGCCGAGGGCGCCCTGCGGGTGTACCCCGACGCCGAAACCGTCCAGTTCCCGGTGGCAGACGGCGGCGAAGGCACCCTGGAGGCAGCCGTCGCGGCCGGATACGAGGAACGCCTGAATGCCGTCGTCGGGCCCATCCTGGCCCCGATCGGGGCGGCCTGGGCCATCCGCCAGGATGCCTTCGGCGGCGCCACCGCGGTCATCGAGACGGCACAGGCATCCGGGCTCGCACACATGGAACCGACCCCGGCGAACGCCTTGCGCGCGCACAGCTACGGATGCGGGCAGCTGATCGCGGCCGCGCTCGACGCCGGCGCGACCGAAATCGTGCTGGGCGTGGGCGGCTCGGCGATGAGCGACGGCGGCAGCGGCGCCTTGCGTGCCCTGGGCCTCAAGCCCGTCGACGACGCCGGGAACGTGGTGCCCCTCGGCGGCGGCTCGCTCGCCGAGGTGGCCGCCGTCGACGTCGCCGGACTGGATCCCCGGCTTGCAGCCGTGAAGTTCCGGATCGCCGTGGATGTGCAGAATCCCCTTTACGGGCCTGAAGGTGCGGCCCACGTCTTCGGCCCCCAGAAGGGTGCCGACGAGGACACCAGGGAAGTGCTCGACGCCGGGCTGCGCAACTGGGCGTCGGTGCTGCGGCAGGCCAGCGGCCGGGACGTCAACGTCCCGGGCGCGGGCGCGGCCGGCGGATTCCCGGCGTCGTTCCTGGCCTTCACGAACGCCGAACTGGAAGGCGGGTTCGACCTTGTGGCCGGGCTCACCGGGCTGGCCGAAAAGCTCGCGGACGCGGATCTGGTGATCACGGGGGAGGGCTCGCTGGACTCCCAGTCACTGACCGGGAAGGCGCCCATTGCCCTGGCCGACGCCGCGCACGCGCTCGGCATCCCGGTGATCATGGTCGCGGGCCAGATCCTTGTCACCCCGGACGAGCTGGCCCGCCACGGGGTGGTCGCGGCCGCCCAGCTGCTGGACGCGGCGCCGAGCCCCGAGGAAGCGATCGCGAAGGCCGCGAAGTACGTGGCCTGGACCACCAGCCAGGTGCTCGAAGGGGCCTGAGCCGCCGCCGTACGCTGTGGCTAGCCCCGGATGTTGGCGGGGTCGTTTCCGTAGCTGTTCTTGCTGGCGATCTGCCCGTCCTGGTTCTTGACGATGTGCTCAACCTTGTCCCGTTTGGCGGCTTCCCGGCCCTCCGCGACCGCCTCGTCTTTCGTTGCGCTGGTGGAAAAAGCGCGCCCGGTTCCTTCGCGCTTGTTCTTCCACACTCCGTCTTCGTAGTACGTCTCGATATCACCCTTGGCCATTGGAAGCTCCTTCTGGATCATGGTCTGCTTACACCGGCCAGACTACACAGGGCGGGCCGGCGACGGAATCCGGCAGGCGTTGCCGGCAGCCGGATTCCCCCGGGATCAGGCGCCGGTTTCGTAGTGCGGCTCGGCTACCGGCTTTGACTCCGGCGAGCCTCGCTCGCGCAGGTATACGGAGGCACCGACCAGCACCGCGACGGCGAGGAACTCGCTTTGCCAGTTTTGGAATGACTCGAACCAGAACCGGCTCGTGGCGAGATAGCCCAGCACCGTGACACCAGGCTGGCCGTGGGCCTGCTGCTCCTGGCTGTACTCCTCGCTGCCGCCGACCGCGTGCAGCACAACGGACATCAGGAACAGCAGCGCGAACATGATCGAGAGGGAGTGCTCATAGAGCTTGAGCACCCACCCACCGCGGCGGACCGGCCACGGCGTTGCCGCCTTGATCGTGGCGTGCCGAGGGTCCTCATCCTGCGGGGCTTTCGTTCCGATCGGTTTGGACTCGGAGGAGCCTTTTTGGAAGAGGAACACCGTCAGGATGACGTACATGCCCATCTGCAGGAACTCCGACTCCCAGTTCTCAAAGGTCGCCTCCAGGAAGGCACCGGTACCCAGGTACTCGAAGATCCCGACGGCGGACTGGCCGTGGGACACTTGGTCCTCGCTGTAGTCGGCCGCCCCGCTGACCACCATGCCGCCGAAGAAGACGAGGAAAAGTCCGATGTTGGCCAGCAGCAGTCCGTGTTCCTTGGCCCACTTGCGCATCTTTGCTCCTGAATCTGGATGAATGGTCTGAACGACTGTAGCGGGCATGACTTATCCCCGAACGGCCCGACGGCGGAGCCGGTTGGGAATCAGGACCAGCAACGCCAACAATATGGCGAGCAGTGCGCCGCCGGCCGTTAGCCCGGCGGCCCGTCCCGCCACCACGTCGAAGACCAGCGCCGAGGTTCCCACGCTCAGGAGGGCGACGCCGGCCAGCGCCACCTTCGCGATTCGGTCCGCGCTCGCTACGAGGGTTTCCTTGAGCCCCTTGCGGAAGAGCCTGCGGTGCGCGCTGACCGGCAGCAGAATCAGGGCGGTCGTCAGCGCCGCCAGGACGACGTTCGCGAGGTAGAGCGTCAGCTCGAAGCCGTCCAGCGTCTCGAAACGGGACTGGAAGGGCAGTGTCAGCAGGAAGCCCGCAAGGATCTGGACGCCCGTCTGCAGCACCCGGAGTTCCTGCAGCAGCTCCGTCCAGTTGCGGTCCATCTTTTCGTCGAAGGTCTCGTCCCGGCCGCCCTCGCGGCTTTCCCCGGCGTCCGGCATCAGCGCTCCTAATGTGGATCAAAACTTGGTACTAAGCTTACTGACGATTTTCCGGTACGGTGGAAGACACGGTAAGGACGCGCTCCCGGGCGCGGCCTACCCCTCGATCCGATCATCCAGATTCGACCGGCCAAATGCCAGAGCGCAGGAGGAACGACATGACTCAGGAAAACCAGCACGGACGCGCCGTTGAAGAAGAAGCAGGCGGCTACGGTACGCCCACCGCGGAGCAGGAAATGCCAGGCGGAGATGGGAAGACGTTCGCCCAGCCGCGCGAAGAAGAGGCTTTCGACGCCGCGGGCCTTAACCAGGACAGCCCGGACGGCGAGACGTACCCGGCCGGCGCGCCGGATCTGAGCCAGTTCGGCGCCGAAGACCAGGACAGTGCAGGAGAACCCGGAGCCGGACGCTTCGGAGGAACGGAGGAACAGATGAACGCGGAAAACGAAAACAGCGAAGCCGGATTCGAGCAGGGCAGCCAGGCGGCAGCCGAGAGCGGTGGTGCGGTGCCGTCCTCGGAAGCCGAGATGGACGCGGCCAACACCGAGGAACCCGCGCCGGGCCGGCCGTTCTCCTCGGAATCCGGCCAGGACGCCGCTGGCATCCCGGACGGCAGCGGCACGGACCTGCCGGAGGAACAGTCGCCCAAGGACCGCGACGGCGAGGACAAGGAATCGTTCGACGCCGGCTAAACCGCCGCGCACACGTCGAAGGCCGGCGCCTTTCCACCAGATGGTGGGAGGGCGCCGGCCTTCTTGTGCCGCGGGCCGGGGTTAGCGGCGCTTCTTCGGGGCGCGCTTCGCGGCGGCGTTGACGGCAGCCTTGACCGCGGCGACCGGCGCGGCGTCTTCGGTTTCCGGTTCGGCCACGGTGCCGCGGGCCTTCGCGATGGCCTTCATGCCGTGGTAGATCACCAGGGCGGCCGCGGAGCCCAGCGCGATGCCGGTGAACTTCAGGTCGCCGATGGTCCAGGTGTAATCGGCGATGCCGACGATCAGCGCCACGGCGGCGGTGGTGAGGTTGATCGGGTTCGAGAAGTTCACCTTGTTCTGCACCCAGATCTTGACGCCCAGGACGCCGATCATGCCGTAGAGCATGGTGGCGGCGCCGCCGAGTACGCCCGCCGGGACGGTGGCGATCAGTTCGCCGAACTTCGGCGAGAAGCTCAGCACAACGGCGAAGATGCCGGCTACCCAGTAGGCCGCGGTCGAATAGACCTTCGTGGCGGCCATAACGCCGATGTTCTCTGCATAGGTGGTGGTGCCCGAGCCGCCGCCCAGGCCGGCCAGCACCGTCGCGGCGCCGTCAGCCATCAGCGCGCGTCCCGAGACGCCGTCGAGGTTCTGCCCGGTCATGGCGGACACCGACTTCACGTGGCCGATGTTCTCCGCCACTAGCACCAGCACCACCGGCACAAACAAGCCGACGACGCCGAGGTGGAACTCGGGGGTCTGGAAGTGCGGGAGACCCACCCACGCGGCGGCGTCGACCTTGGCGAAGTTGACCTCGCCGCGGATCATGGCGACGAGGTAGCCCACCACAACGCCCACCAGGATGCTCAGCCGGCCCAGGATTCCGCGGAAGACGACGCTGACGACGATGATCACGGCGAGGGTGATCAGGGCGGTGATCGGGGCGGCATCGAAGTTGTTCTTGGCAGCGGGGGCGAGGTTGAGGCCGATCAGGCCCACGATGGCGCCGGTGACGATCGGCGGCATGAGGCGGTTGATCCAGCCGGCGCCGAACTTCTGCACGACGGCGCCGATGATCGCCAGCCCCACGCCGGCCAGCACCACGCCGCCGAGGGCGCCGGGGATCCCGTACTGCTGCTGTGAGGCCATGATCGGGGCGATGAAGGCGAAGGAGGAACCGAGGTAGCTGGGCACCCGTCCCTTGGTGATGACCAGGAACAGCAGGGTGCCGATGCCGGAGAAGAACAGGGTGGTGGCCGGCGGCATGCCGGTGATGATCGGGACCAGGAAGGTGGCGCCGAACATGGCGACGACGTGCTGCATGCCCACGCCGATTGTCAGGGGCCACGCGAGGCGCTCATCGGGCCGCACTACCTCGCCGGGGCGGATGGACTTGCCGTTTCCGTGGATCTTCCATTTGGTGCCGAGCATGCTCATTGCAGCGAGCCTTTCAAGAATGTGTGGCGGGACCGGGAAGGAATCTTCCGGGTGTCACTTTACCGCGCCGGCCGGGCGGGGCCGGCGCCCGGTGGCTAGGGTCCGGAGACCATGGGTTTGCGCACCAGGAGCATTGCCTGCGGGTGTTTTTCAGTTGACCGCGCGGCCCGGACAAGTTGCGCCTCGAGCACGAAGCCCTGCTCCGTGAAGCGGAGGACGATGTCGTCGGGGGAGTGCAGTTCCGCCCGGAGTTCGACGTCGTGCCCGTAGGCGCGTTCAAGCGCGCGGTGTCCGCTGCCGGCTTGGAAGGCGATGAGGGCCAGGCCGCCGGGACGCAGCACCCGCCAGAATTCGCGGGCGATCGCCGGTAACTCCGCCGGCGCTGAATGGATGATCGAGTACCAGGCAAGGATGCCGTCCGCGGCAGCATCTGCAGCGGGGAGATCGGTTAGTTGGCCCACTTCGAAGACGAGCGCGGGATGGCTCCGCCGCGCCACCCGGACCATCCCCGGCGAGAGATCCACCCCGATGACATCCAGCCCGGCGTTGCTGAGGTAGGCGCTCAGGCGCCCGGCGCCGCATCCGGCGTCGATCACCTTGGGCCCGGGGACGGCGAGAAGCCTGGCGCAGAAGTCATCGATCATGGCCATATCCAGTGGGGCCTCGAAGCTGGTGTCCGGGAGCGCCGTCGCATATGCCTCGGCCACCGTGTCATAGGCGGACCTGACGTTGGCCAGGTTCTCGAGGGTTGCCATGCTACGCACGGTTCTCCGGCAAAGGAACACGGGGCCTCTTTGCGAGGATCATCTCGGCGAGATCCATTCCTGTTTCGCGGTTCTGCCTCCCGGAAGGCACCAGACGGAAAACGGCGACATACGGCGTGCCCCACGATTCAATTTCGATGACCACCATGGCCCGGCGCTCCAGCGGCCTCCGCAGGGTTTCCATTCTCACTGAGACCACCTGCTCCCACGGCACGAGTCCGAAATAGACGGGCCGCCGTCGCGGTCTGACCAGCTGGAGCCCGCGGGCGTCCGCAACCAGGGCAAGGATGTATCCGGTCCCCTTCGCCTTCGGCGACAACGGGCCTTTCTTGAGGAACCGCCCGAGTTCCCGCCCCGTCCAGAAGGTATCCACGACGAGCGCGCCGGGATGGGCCAGTTGCAACTGCGCCTTAAACGTTCTCGCCTTGTGAAACAGCCACGTCAGCCAAATGGGAATGACCACCGCCAAAAGAAGCACGACGACGGCTAGAACCTTAAGACTGTCCGGATAGCGCGCGGCATCGTTGACCTTGGCCAGGAGTCTGACAAGAAGGACAGCAACTCCGGCGACCCCGACCGCAGCGCCCAGCCGACGCTTTGTACCCACTTGACCTCCCCCGGGCCGGCCACGCTGGCCGTGCTACCGCTTACCGTACTACCCGCCTCGGAAGGACAGGTTTCGACGCCAACCCGGCCGCCTGCCGCTGTACCGTGGGCCTGATGGATACTTCAACACTCCTTGCGGCGTACGACCAGCAGCTCCGCACCGACGCCGAGACTCCCAGCGCGGTCGCCGTCGAGCGGCTGGGCCCGCTGCGGCTCGTGACCTTTGCCGGCGGCCGCGGATTTGTGACCTATCAGGACCTGGCCGGAGCCAGCGCAGAGACGATCGCGCGGTGGGTGGCCGAGACCGTGGCGTTCTACCGTGCGGATCCGGACATCACGCGGGTCGAATGGAAGACCCGCGGCCACGACCATGCGCCCGGGCTCCACGACGCGCTGCTGGCGAACGGTTTTGAGCCGGAGGAGACCGAGTCCGTGATGATCGGGGCCGGCGATGCGCTCGACGTCGACGTGGCGCTGCCGCCCGGAGTGCGCCTGCGGCGTGTGACGGAAGAACCGGACATCCGGGCGATGAGCGCCATGCAGGACGAGGTCTTTGGCAGTCCCGTCTCGGACGGAAACGCCGAAGCGATCCTGCGCCGAATGGCCCGTGACGACGGCATGGAGCTGTGGGTGGCCGAACATGAAGGTTTGATTGTCAGTGCAGGCCGGCTGGAGCCGGTGCCGAACACGGACTTCGCGGGGATCTGGGGCGGGGCCACGCGCGAACAGTGGCGAGGCCGGGGCATCTACCGCGCGGTCACCGCAGGCCGGGCGCGTGCGGCACTGTCCCTGGGCAAGACTCTCATCCACAGCGACTCCACCGGATATTCACGGCCGATCCTGGAGCGCTACGGCCTGGTCCGGGTGTCCACGACGACCCCGTATCGCTGGCGGCGCTGAACGCCGTGACGGCGCCGGGGCAGACTGATGCAGTGAATCCCGGACCCGGCTATGCCGCGTACGCCGCCAAGATGCGCGGCCTGGTCGACGCCGGCGTCGACCTCGAGGTGGACGCGCGGTTCGTGGACATGCTGAGTCCGCGTCGGGCCCACATCCTGGATCTCGGCTGCGGTATCGGGTCGGCGGTCGGCGCGCTTCGAGCCCGCGGCCATATGGCGTACGGCGTTGATCCGTCCGACGACGTCCTGACGGTGGCCCGCGAACTGTTCGACCGGGCCTGGTTTCAGAACTTGAGTGGCGGAGCCGTGTCTGCCTCGGCACTGCGCACATGGGGACTTCCGGGCGCCTATGACTGCGTCCTCATGTCCGGGAACGTCCCGGCCTTCCTCCCTGGTGACGCTCTGCCGGAAATCTTCAAGCAGGTCTCCTCGATCCTGAATCCGGGTGGCCGCCTCATCATCGGTACTTCCACGAAGGCCAGGGGCGGACCTGCGCAGCAGGACGTGGCGGCTGCCGGCTCCGGTCTCACCCTGACCCACCGCTTTTCGGACTGGCACCTCGGTCCGCATAGCGACGAATCACTCTGGTCGGTCAGTGTCTACTCGAGCGGAGGCACCCGACGTGCGGCCGAGGGCCCGGATGGAATGTTCGTGCTCGGCGCATGATTCGCTGTCCCGGGGGCGGCTCTTGGCCAACTGGCCGCCTGTCTCAGCAGCGGAAGTAGTGGTTGCGTCTCGGTGTTTGGTGGGGGTCGAGGTGGGGTGGCGGGATGAACCACGGGACGCCCGCGTGGGGCTGGATGGTCCAATGTTCTTTGTGGATCAGGTGGTGATGGTGTGAACACAGGAGTGTTCCGTTGTCGGTGCTCGTGGAGCCTTCGCGGGACCAGTAGGTGATGTGGTGCGCTTCGCACCAGGGGGCGGAGATGGTGCCGCCGGGGAACGCGCAGCCCTGGTCGCGGGCGGTGATGGCTTTGCGGATGCGGGGCGGGAAGACGCGGGTGGTGCGGCCGATGTCCAGGACGCGGCCCTTGCTGCCGAGGAGGACGGGGAGGATGTCGGCGTCGCAGGCGATTTTGCGGATGGTCGCGGCGGTGACGGGTCCGGTGAACACCATCGTGCCCGTGGCGGTGAAACCGAACGGGCCGGCGCCGGTGCCGGTGCGAGGGTTGAGTCCGCTGGCGTCTCCAGTCCGGCCGGACTTTCCGGAGTGCACGGCCTCTCCCAGCTTCCAAGCTTCCCCGGTGTCGGTCAGGCGGTGGAGGCGTTCGAGGAGGTCGCGGTAGTCGATGGTGACCATGACCTGGGGCCGGAAGCCTCCCGTGACGGGGAGTCCGCCGGAGGCCATGGCGACCTTGCAGCCGCCGACGAGCCCGTCGAGGTGTTTCTGCGGCCGCGACCGCCGGTCCAGCTGGTTCGGAACAAAGGCATCCGCCGTCTCACTGCCGTCCGCGCCTGTCCCGCCACCCGCTCCGTCGGCGTCACTGCCGTCCGCTCCGTGACCGGTGCGGGGGTTGGTGGCGGTGTTCATCACGGTCAGCAGGTGTTCGAACTGTTCGGTGGTGGCGAAGATTTCCAGGTGCTGTAGCCCGTGGCGGGGTTTGCGGATGAAGGCGCCCTGGAGCTGGCGGAGGACTTCCTCGCTCGGTTCGGCGCCGTCCTGGTCGATCGCGTCCACCCAGCGGCGGGTGATCCGGGTCAGGAAGTCCGGGTCGTGCTCGGCCGCGGTGCGGGTCAGGGCGTGTTCCATCCGGGCGGCCGTCTCCGCGTCGCAGACGGGCCGGACCCGGCCAAGGGCGAGGGTGATGATGGTCGCGGACCGGGACGGGACGGTCCCGGCGGCCAGGGCCGCGCCGAGTTCCTCGCGCAGAGGCGGCAGCCGCTCCCCGGTGATCCCGGTGCGGGGCAGCACGTCCCCGGCCAGGGTGAGCCGGCGGTGGGCTTCGACGGCGCTGATCTGCAGCCGGTCACGGAGGAACTCGCCGGTTTTGCGGTAGCCGTCATCGAGGGCCGGGGCGCCGTCGGCGGCGGCCTCCCGACGGGTGCGCTCCACCGCCCCGGCGGCGACGAGCTGCAGGTATTCCGCGGCCCGGGAGATCTCCTCGACCCGGCCGGCGAACTCGGCCGCCTCGCCAAAGTCCATCAGGGCCGCGTCCCCGACCGCCGTTGCACAGAACCCGCGTAGCTGCTCGAGAATGCTGTCCACCGGCGGAACCCGTCGCCCCTCACCGTCCGGCCTGCCGGCCGGAAGAGCGATGAGAGCTGCACCGATTCCCATGACTCAATCCTGCTGGTGACCTACGACAATAAGGGGTGCTGCTGCAGGGGTCTGGACGCGGTCAGTGCGGGCGGCCGGAACCCGGCGCTCCTCACCGTCCGGCCTGCCGGCCGGACGGGCGATGAGAGCTGCACCGATTCCCCTGACTCAATCCTGCCGGTGACCTCCGACAATAAGAGGTGCTGCTGCCGGGGTCCGGACGCGTTCAGTGCAGGCGGCCGGAACCCGGCGCTCCTCACCGTCCGGCCTGCCGGCCGGACGGGCGATGAGAGCTGCACCGATTCCCATGGACTAATTTCATCAGTGACCTCAGACATTATGAGGAACACTCCTCTGCCCGCCTGCTGGTCAAAGATCATCGGCTGCGGCCGTGACCGCGCCCACCGAAAGGTAAAACGCACCCCGCCTTAGGCAGGGGCCCGGGTGCTTAGTGCAGCAACCGGGCCCCGCCCTGGCATATTCAGCCTCAGCAGAACTTAGCGGCCGAGGACGCCGGTGGTGTTTCCACCGCTGGTGTTCTGGAGGGTGCTGGCCGTGTTCAGGTCAGCGCCGAGTCCCAGTCCAAAGTTCGACGCCGTGGTGTAAGACCCGCGGTCCGTGCCGGTGGTGTTCTCCCCGCTGGTGCCCTGGAGGGTGCTGGCCGTGTAGAGGTCAGCGCCGAGGTCCAGGCCGAGGTTCGACGCCGTGGTGTAAGACCCGCGGGCCGTGCCGGTGGTGTTCTCACCGCTGGTGCCCTGGAGGGTGCTGGCCGTGTAGAGGTCAGCGCCAAGGTCCAGGCCGAGGTTCGACGCCGTG
>NZ_JBEEQE010000024.1:0-35942 GCF_040137805.1 Pseudarthrobacter sp. B907
CGGACCCGGATCGCCCGGTCCGGCAGCCGCCGTCGTGTTGTCCCCATCCCGCCGGAGGGACGGCCGTATGACGCGGGCTTCCGCTGTGAGACAAGTCTCAACGGAAGTACATCCGCCATATGGCATATTTGATGAATGGCAGAATTCAAGCAGTCCACCAAGCTTCATAATGTCCTCTACGACATCCGTGGACCGATTCTTCAGGCCGCCCAGCAGATGGAGGCAGAGGGCCACCGCATCCTCAAACTGAACATCGGAAACCCGGCCCCGTTCGGGTTCGAAGCGCCGGACGCGATCCTGGTGGACATGATCCGCCACCTGCCGCACGCCCAGGGCTACAGCGACTCCCGCGGCATCTTCTCGGCCCGCACCGCCGTCTCGCAGTACTACCAGACGCGCGGGATCCAGAACATCCACGTCGACGACATCTACCTCGGCAACGGCGTCAGCGAGCTCATCACCATGTCGCTGATGGCCCTGCTGGACGACGGCGACGAGGTCCTTATCCCCACCCCGGACTACCCGCTCTGGACGGCCTCCGTGGCCCTGGCCGGCGGGAAGCCCGTGCACTACCTCTGCGACGAGGAATCCGGCTGGCAGCCCGACCTCGAGGATCTCGAAGCGAAGATTACGCCGCGCACCAAGGGCATCGTGGTGATCAACCCCAACAATCCCACCGGTGCCGTCTACCCCGTGGAAACGCTCAAGAAGATCGTGGCGCTGGCCGAAAAGCACGGCCTGGTCCTGTTCGCCGACGAGATCTACGAGAAGATCCTGTACGAGGACGCCGTGCACGTGAACATGGCCAGCCTCACCGGCGACGCCGTGCTCTGCCTGACCTTCAGCGGGTTGTCCAAGGCCTACCGGGTCTGCGGCTACCGGGCCGGCTGGATGGCCATCTCCGGTCCCAAGAAGGAAGCCGCCGACTACCTCGAGGGCATCAACCTGCTGGCCAATATGCGGCTGTGCGCCAACGTGCCCGCACAGCACGCCATCCAGACGGCCCTGGGCGGTTACCAGAGCATCAACGACCTGATCCTGCCGGGCGGCCGGCTGCTGGAGCAGCGGAACAAGGCCTACGACATGCTGAACGCGATCCCGGGCGTCAGCACCCAGCAGGCCCGGGGCGCGATGTACCTGTTCCCGAAGCTGGACCCCGAGGTCTACCACATCCGCGATGACGAGAAGTTTGTCCTGGACCTGCTGCGCCAGCAGAAGATCCTGGTCTCCCACGGCCGCGCCTTCAACTGGGTCCGGCCGGACCACTTCCGCATGGTGACCCTGCCGAACGTCAAGGATCTGGAAGAAGCGATCAACCGCATGGCGGACTTCCTTAGCCGGTACCAGGGCAACTAGGATTCGGGGCAGCAGCGCTGCGGGACGGACGTCCGGCGGGCAGGCTGCCCGAACCGGAAAGAGGCTTTGATGGCAGATGTCGTGAACTTCGACCAACACCCGGCTGACACCCTGAAGGCAGGGAAGAAGTTCAAGCTTGGCGACGTCGATCCCGGCTCCACGCCGGGCTACGCCGGCGACAAGGCCGAAGGTGAGAAGCTGCTCAGCGAACTCGACGGCAAGCTCACCAACCTCCAGGAGCAGCTCTTCGCGGAGTCCAGGATCGGCGGGAAAAAGCGCGTGCTGCTGGTCCTGCAGGCCATGGACACCGCCGGCAAGGGCGGGATCGTCAACCACGTGATGGGCCAGATGAACCCGCAGGGCGTGCAGTTGAAGTCGTTCAAGGCGCCCACCCCCGAGGAGCAGTCCTACGACTTCCTCTGGCGGATCGAAAAGGAAGTTCCCGCGGCCGGCATGGTGGGGGTCTTTGACCGCTCCCACTACGAGGACGTGCTGATCCACCGGGTGCACCGCTGGGCGGACGCCGAGGAACTCGAGCGCCGCTACCGGGCGATCAATGAGTTCGAGGCCCGGCAAACGGCCGCCGGAACGAAAATCGTCAAGGTCATGCTGCACATCAGCCGCGACGAGCAGCAGGAACGCCTGCTGGCCCGGCTCGAGGATCCCGCGAAACGGTGGAAGTACAGCGGGAACGACCTCAAGGAACGGGCCTTCTGGGAGGACTACATGGACGCCTACCAGGCCGCGTTTGAGCAGACCAGCTCGGAGCTTGCGCCCTGGCATGTGGTTCCGGCGAACAAGAAGTGGTTCGCCCGGATTGCCGTCCAGCAGCTGCTCCTCGACGCACTCGAAGGGCTGGCGCTTGAGTGGCCCGTCCCGGAACTCGACGTCGAGATGGAGCAGGAGCTGGTGCGGCGCTCCTAACCGGCGCTCCGCTCAGTTTTCCTGGGCGGCCTGGTCCCGGGCTGCGGCGAGCCGCTTGCGGGCACCCTCGAGCCACTGCTCGCAGCGCTTGGCGAGGGCTTCCCCGCGCTCCCAGAGGGCGAGGGATTCCTCGAGGCTGGCGCCGCCGGCCTCCAGCTTGCCGACCACACCCACAAGCTGTTCGCGGGCTTCTTCGTAGCTCAGGGCGTCAAGGTCGGCGTCCGGGGTTGCTGCGTTCTCTGTTGCCATGTGGTGCTCCTTTTCTGGTTCCCGCGTGGGCCCGTGCGGGCCGGACGGGGGACGTCGGGGTTTGTCTGGATTGCCGGGGCCGGTCAGTCTTCGGCGGGCTGCTGGCCGCCCGTGGACTGGGCCGTGAACCTGCCGCCGGCCACCCGCACGACCAACGCCGTGCCCGCCGGTGCCTGGTCGGGGTGCCGTACCACCTCGTGCCGGGTTCCCGGTGTGGTGGTGCCGTCGTCGAGCTGGACGACGGCATAGCCCCGGTCGAGCGTCTTTTGCGGCGAGAGGGCGCGGATCTGGGCCTTGAGGTGGACCAGCTGGTCGGCCGCCCGCACGACGGCGGTGTTGATCGCCGCGTGCGCCCGGCCCTTGAGCCGTTCGACGTCGTCGTGCCGGGCGGTGACCATGCCCTCCGGGGCCGCCAGCACCGGGCGGGAGCGAAGCGACGCGAGCCGGTCCGTTTCCCGCTCCACCAGGCGGGTGACGCCGCGGCGCAGCTGGTCGCGGGTCTGCCGGACCCGGGCCAGTTCCTCCGTCACGTCGGGCACGATCCGCTTCGCGGCATCGGTGGGCGTCGAGGCGCGCAGGTCCGCGACGTCGTCGAGGATGGGCCGGTCCGCTTCGTGGCCGATCGCGCTGACCACCGGCGTGGCCGCGTCCGCCACGGCCCGGATGAGTTCCTCGCTGCTGAAGGGGAGCAGGTCCTCCAGGGCGCCGCCGCCCCGGGCGATGACAATGACGTCGACTACGGGAAGGGCATCCAGTTCCTGCAGGGCCGCGATGACCTGGGCCACGGCGGTATTGCCCTGCACGGCCACTTCACGGATTTCGAATTCGACGGCGGGCCAGCGGAGCGCCGCGTTGCGGAGGACGTCCTTCTTGGCATCGGAGTCGCGGCCGGTAATCAGGCCGATCCGGTGGGGGAGCAGGGGCAGGCGCTTCTTGCGGGAGTCGGCGAAGAGCCCCTCCGCCGCGAGGGCCTGGCGCAGCCGTTCAATCCGGGCCAGCAGATCGCCGAGACCCACCGGCCGGATGTCCTTGACGGACATGTTCAGCCGGCCCGTCTTCAGCCAGAACTCGGCCTTGATCAGGGCCACCACGCGGGAGCCGCGCTCCAGAGGCGTGGCCTGGCGGTCCAGGACATTGGTCCAGACCGACGCGGGGAGGGAGATCTCCGCATCAATGTCGCGCAGCGTGAGGTAGGCGTTGGTGCCGCGCCGGTTGAGCTCGATGACCTGGCCTTCGACCCAGGCCGAGGGCGCCCGGTCGATGTACCCCTTGAGCTTCTGCGAGAGCAGCTGCAGGGGCCACGGGTTGTCCGGGCTGGTGCCTGCTGCGGTGGCCGGCAGGGTGGTCGCCGCGGCGGTCTCCTCAGACATGCCGGTGACCGCCGGCGGCGTGTGCCTGGTGCAGTTGCTGGTCCGGGTGCTCGTGCATGTGGTGCGGGGTCCTTTGATGGAGGCGGGATCTGCGTCAACTCTATCCATAGCTGTACCAGCAGGGCCGGACGTTTTAGCCACCGCTTTCCGGTTCGCCGAAACGCCCCCGTAGGATGGCACTACTCCCAACCCCTCCAGGAGATTTTCGTGCGCACTTTTGTCTCGGCCATCGCCGTGCTGATCGGCCTTGCCATGGCCGCCGTCGCCGTCCCGGCCATGTGGGTGGACCGCAACCTCGTCCAGGAGGACGGGTTCGTGGCGCTCACCGCACCGCTCGGCAAGGACCCGGCCTTCCAGAAGCGGCTGGCCACCGCCGCCGTGAGCGGCATCGGCTTCGGGGACCAGTTTCCGGACGCCCTCGCCAATGTTGTGAAGCCGATTCTGGAGGACGCCGCGCAGTCGATGACGTCCATGCCCGGATACTCCGACGCCTGGGCCGAGACGCTGCGCCGGAGCCACCGGCTCAGCTTCGCCGATCCGCGCACCCTGCCGCCGGACGTCGACGGCGCCACCTCCCTGACCCTGGACGTCGCCCCGCTGGTGGGGCTGGTGGTCAAGCGGGTTTCGGAGTCCTCGCCCGTACCGTTGAAAGCGCCGGAGACGGTGCGGATCGGCATCGGCCAGTCGAACCAGCGCCAGCTGATCGAACGGGTTTCCGCCTACGCGCCGATGGGCTCGGCCGTGGCCGTGGGCTCGGCCATCGCGTTCATTCTGGCGTTCGTCGCCGCGCGGCGGAAGTGGACGGTCCTGGCCGGAACCGGCCTGGGCGCCCTCGTCCTGGCCGCGGTGTGGAAGGTCGGCGCGGACGTTGCAGGCCAGGCGGTCCTGGGGACCCGCAGCGGCAACGATGTGGCCGAGACTTTCAAAAGCGAGTTCGTGGCCGCCTCCCTGGCAGGCTTCGGACAATGGATTGTCGTGGCACTCGTGGCGGGGGCGTTCCTGCTGGTCGCCGGGATCGTGCTCCGGGTAGCCGGGCACCGCCGGGCCCCAAACACCGGGCAATAACGAACACCGGTAGCATTGGGGCATGACCTCCACCGCTGTATCCATCCCGATGCCCTCCGTTCCGCGCCGTCGGCGATCGCCGGAGGAAGTGCTGGCGGCAGCCCCCGTGACCGGGGCGAAGAAGGTGCTCCTGGCGGCACCGCGCGGTTACTGTGCCGGCGTCGACCGTGCCGTGATTGCCGTGGAAAAGGCGCTGGAGCACTACGGCCCGCCCGTCTACGTCCGCAAGCAGATCGTCCACAACGTCCACGTGGTGAGCTCACTCGAGGAAAAGGGCGCGATCTTCGTGGACGAGACCGATGAGGTTCCGGAAGGGGCCCTGGTGATCTTCTCGGCCCACGGCGTCTCGCCGGCGGTCGTGCAGTCCGCCGAGGACCGCGGCCTGCGGACCATCGATGCCACCTGCCCGCTGGTGACCAAGGTGCACAAAGAAGCTGTCCGCTTTGCCAAGGACGACTTCGACATCCTGCTGATCGGCCACGACGGCCACGAGGAAGTCGAAGGGACCGCCGGCGAGGCGCCCGAGCACATCCAGATCATCAACGGCCCGCACGAGGTGGACAAGGTGACGGTCCGCGACCCGGAAAAGGTCATCTGGCTCTCGCAGACCACCCTCAGCGTGGACGAAACCATGGAAACCGTGCGCCTGCTCAAGGAGCGGTTCCCCACCCTGCAGGACCCGCCCAGCGATGACATCTGCTACGCGACCACGAACCGCCAGGTGGCCATCAAGAAGATCTCGCCCCAGGCTGACCTCGTGATTGTGGTTGGCTCGGCCAACTCCTCGAACTCCGTGCGCCTCGTGGAAGTTGCCCTGGAATACGGGGCCAAGGCCTCCTACCGGGTGGATTTCGCCAACGAGGTGGACGAATCCTGGTTTGAGGGCGTCGCCACCGTCGGCGTCACTTCGGGCGCCTCCGTGCCCGAGGTGCTGGTGAAGGACGTGCTCCGGCTCCTGGCCGACTACGGCTACGGCACCGTCGAGGAAGTCGTCACGGCCGAGGAAGACCTGCTGTTCTCGCTGCCGAAGGAACTCCGCGCCACCCTGAAGCAGGCCGGGGATGTCTCCCGCGCCCTGGGCGGCCGCGGAGCACGCCCCGCCGAAAGGCCCTAGGCGGCCGACTCTTCCGACTCCCCGTCACCTTCATCGCCGGCAAGTTCGACGCCGGCGTTCCCGGCGGTGATGCCCTGCTGCAGTTCGGGCGCGGCCACTGCGCGCGGCGTGGCCTCGACCGTGACCGGCGTCGCGAGGCTCGCCACGTCAAGGGCGTTGAGCTTGCGCGCGGTGGGGAGCACCCGGGCCTCCAGCGTGCCGACCAGGGAGTTGTAGCGGTCCACCGAGGTCTTCAGCGATGAGCCCAGCTTGGAGACGTTGTCGCCCAGGGTTCCCATCCGCTCGTAGAGCTGCTGGGCCAGTTCGAAGAGCTCTCGGGCGCTGTCCGTCAGCACGTCCTGCCGCCAGGTGAACGCCACCGACTTGAGGACCGCCAGCAGCGTCCCGGGCGAGGCAAGCACGACGTTCCTGGACAGGGCGTAGTCCAGCAGGGCCGGATCCGCTGTCAGTGCGGCCGCGAGGATCGACTCGGCGGGCAGGAAGCAGACCACCAGTTCCGGGGCGTTGCCGGGAATGTCCCAGTACTTCTTGTTGCTCAGCGCATCAACGTGGGCTTTCAGCGCCTTCGCGTGGGTGGCCAGCAGCGCCTGCTGGCCGTTCAGCGAAACCGACCCGGGGGCGCGGCCGCCGGCGGGGGAGCCCAGCTCCTGTGCCTCGAGGTACGCCGTCAGCGGCACTTTGGCATCCACCACGAGCTGCTTGTCGCCGGGGAGCTGCACCACGAGGTCGGGCCGGACGGTGGTGTCGGAGCCGGAACTGTGCAGCTGCTCGTGGAAGTCGACGTGCCGCAGCATGCCTGCGGCCTCCACCACACGGCGCAGCTGGACTTCGCCCCACTGGCCTCGCGCGCTGTTGGACCGCAGCGCCGATTCGAGCGCGTGCGTTGACCGCAGCAGCTGCTCGTCCGAGAGCCTGGCTTCCTGCAGCTGCTGGGCCAGCTGGCCGTACTGTTCCAGCCGGTCCCGCTCCAGCAGCGAGACCTGTTGCTGGACCGCGGTGAGTTTTTCGGCCACGGGGGCCAGCGCGCGCAGCACGCTGCCATCCTGGGTCCGGGCGTCGCCCAGCTCCCGGTTCTGTGCCGCGAGCAGGCGGCGTTCGGCGTCGGCGGCGGCGAACTGGGCACTGACCTCGGCCAGGCGCGCGGAAACGCCGTCGAAGTCCTCTTCGAGGGCCGAACTCCGGCGGCGTGAGACCACAAAGGTGAAGGCGGCACCGGCCACGGCGCCGATCAGCAGCATCAGCAGGGCAAGAATAAGTGCGAAAGCGTCCATGTCTTCACTCTGGCACGCGGCTCTGACAGTTTTGCCGGTGGCGCACCGGACGGGCGCCTCGGAGCGCCGACGGCGGACCGGGCCCGCCGCCGCAGGGGCCAGGGCCGTTTACCGGTAGAATCAATACTCGTGGCTCTTACTATTGGCATCGTCGGACTGCCCAACGTCGGCAAATCAACTCTTTTCAACGCACTGACCCGCAACCAGGTGCTCGCGGCGAACTACCCGTTCGCCACGATCGAGCCGAACGTCGGCGTCGTGAACCTGCCCGATCCGCGGCTCGCCAAGTTGGCCGAGATCTTCGGCTCGCAGCGGCTGCTGCCCGCTCCGGTGTCCTTCGTGGACATCGCCGGGATTGTCAAGGGTGCTTCGGAGGGCGAGGGCCTGGGCAACAAGTTCCTCGCCAACATCCGTGAGGCCCAGGCCATCGCGCAGGTCATCCGCGTGTTCGACGACCCCGACGTCATCCACGTCGACGGCAAGGTGGATCCCCGTTCGGATATGGAGATCATCAACACCGAGCTGATCCTGGCTGACCTGCAGACCATCGAGAACGCCATTCCCCGGATCGAAAAAGAAGTGAAGATCAAGAAGCGGGAAGCGGCGGAGCTGGCTGCCATCAAGGCCGCGCAGGTTGTGCTGGAGCGCGGCGACACCATCTTCTCCTCGGTCAAGAGCGACAAGCTGGAGATGGAGCACCTCAAGGAGCTCGGCCTCCTGACTGCCAAACCCGTGATCTACGTCTTCAATGCGGACGAGGGAATCCTGGGCAGCCCGGAGAAGCAGGAAGAACTGCGCGCCATGGTGGCCCCGGCGGACGCGATCTTCCTTGACGCCAAGCTCGAGTCGGACCTTGTTGATCTGGACGAGGACGAGGCGCGCGAAATGCTGGAGATGAACGGCCAGGACGAGTCCGGCCTCGACCAGCTGGCCCGGGTCGGGTTCCACACGCTGGGGCTGCAGACCTACCTGACCGCTGGCCCCAAGGAAACCCGGGCCTGGACCATCCACCAGGGCGACACCGCGCCCCAGGCCGCAGGCGTGATCCACTCCGACTTCCAGCGCGGCTTCATCAAGGCCGAGGTGGTCTCCTTCGACGACCTGATCGAGGCCGGTTCCATGGCCGAGGCAAAGGCCCGCGGCAAGGTCCGGATCGAAGGCAAGGAATACGTTATGGCCGACGGCGACGTGGTTGAATTTAGATTTAATGTATAGATTCTTCGCCTGAATCAGTAGAAATGCCGCCTTCCGTGAAAACGTACGAGGGCGGCATTTCTTGTAACCGGGATCGATAGCTTTCGCGAAGGCCACCCTGGCAAACAAGGGTCGAGGAACAGCCCAAGTGAACTCGGGCCGTCCGAGCCGTCTCTTAGGGAGATCGCGACGGTACGCGCACGTTCTTAGCGACCCGGGGGTCCGCCAAACCGAATCCTGCTGTGGTCATCTGACCCAACGACACCGTTCGGTAGGAAGACCGCGGAAGCTTGGAGATTTGGCTCTTGCGTCACCGAAAAACTAGGCGTATCACTGTTAGTACGTTCTTCGAAAGAAGGACGGGAACGAACAATAGGGGAACCCTTGAACGCACGGTGGATCTGATCCATCGTGGTCTGCCGGTGACGAGGCAGGAAGCGCCAGGATTCCCGCAAGTTCGGGAGATGATGTTCGTCATAACGGAATCAAAACAGTCGAAGCCCCTTCAGCGTTGCTGGTGGGGCTTCCACTATGAATGCCAGGCGACTCGGTCTTCTCCGCCCTTGCGGCGTGGGTCTCTGCCTAGCAGGGAACTCACTCCCCGGCGGTTGAGAAATGGCGGAGTTAGTCGGGGGAGGATGTTTTTGGTGCCTGAACGGCGAGGCCGGAAGCTTGCGCCTTGGCGGGCTTGTGCGGGTTTCCGGCTTCTTTGGCGCAGTGGAGGCAGCAGTACACGCCTGATTCGCTGTTGACCGGATGCCCGATGATCCGGCAGCCGCAGTGTTCACACGCCGGCGCCATCATGTGGATGGCGCATTCAAAGCTGTCGAAAGTTCCAGCCTGGTTACCCATGGAGATGGTGAAGGTTCTTCCGTCGGTACTGCCGCAAACATCGCATGCTCCCATGATCCGTCTCCTCTTTCGCGCAGGGTCTACGTCCAGTTGATCGCTTGTATGAACTCCTGGACAGGGGCTAAGGTCCTTGCACGACGCGACGCCCCCTCGCCCGATCCTGTGCGGTAATGTGCGAGAGCACGTTGGCTTCTGCGCCGGGGGAGCGCGCTCAAGCGGGCGGCCGCCGATCCCGTTTCGGTTCCGAGGTAGCTGCTGAGATTGGCGTCCGCGGTCGTGTTGTACCCCGGAGTTCGCTGGCCCGCTTGGTTCCGGGGCGTTAGGCACTGTTGCGCTGCGCTTGTGGGGTCTAGTGTGAGATCACTCCCGGTCGTGGGCCGCGTGAACGCGGGCCCAGCCGGAGAGCTTGATGGTCTTGGGTGTGGTTCATGCGGTCTCATGGTGAGGCTGGGGTCCAGCGATTCACTAACAGCGCCTGCGAGTCAAAGGCGACAGATCGGAACAGCAATGATGGCTGACCCGAAACCCCGTGGGCCCGACGCCGCTAAAGGCGGGGGAGTGTATGTGCTGGACGACCACGAAGTTGTGCGGCGGGGATTGCGCCAAGTGATTGAGTCGGCTGGTTTGGTCGTGGCAGGGGAGTCAGGGTCGGCGCGTGAAGCGTCCCGGCGGATTCCTGCCCTGCGGCCGGTGATGGCGGTTCTTGACGATGATCTTCCGGACGGGTCCGGTGTGGACGTGTGCCGGGCCGTGGCCCTGGCGGACCATTCTATTCGCTGTGTTCTGATGACAGGCGAGGACGACGAATCGGTGCTCATTGATTCTGTTCTGGCCGGTGCGTGGGGTTGCTTGTCCAAGCAGGATGACAGCGGCGAGCAGCTCAGGTTAATCCGTCGGGTACTAACCGGTCAGACAGCCTACAGCAGTCGGTTCCTTCCGGGGCTTGCAGGCCGGGCATCGGGGCAGAGGGGTGATGATGGTCCGGAGGAGCTGCTCCTGCGGCTGTCCAACCGGGAAACATCTGTCGCCCTAGCCCTCGCTAGGGGATTGAGTAACCGCCAGATTGGCCGGGAGTTGTTTCTTGCGGAAAAGACCGTGAAAAATATGGTTTCGTCAATACTGGACAAGCTCGGCATGGCACGCAGGACGGAGGTTGCTGTGTTGGTCACCGGGGCGCTAAACCGCCCCGAGGTATCCGCCGGTGCCGGCTACCGGTCCTGCCGGTCCCCGGACCTGGTCGCCGAAGTCACCGCTGCCCTTGCGGACTGCACCAGCGACGGCCGATCCGGTCCGTGGACGGATGCCGGGCTTGTCGCCGCCGCGGCCCGGCTAGCCAACGCCCTTGACGCGACCCGGATGGAGTCGACGGGGCACAGTTCGGTGATGAACCGGCACAGCGGATCGAGGCCTGGATCCGGAGGGGTTTTGCCAACCCGCTAGGCCGAATTTGTGCGCCCGGGCATGGAAGCGCCCCAATGTTATTTGGGGGGAAACATCGGGGCGCTAGGTGCTAATCATATTTCCTGTCATTTTGCAAGTCAAATCATTATTACTGGGGTGGTGCTCCGGTGCGGCCCGCATCATTTGGGGGCGGGCCGCACCGGTTTTCGTACCTCGGCTGTCCGCCGGAGTTCGTGGTCCGGGGAAGGGAGCGGCCCGTGCAGCCCCGATCCAGAGTGCCCGCGGCCCCAGGGTGATGGGTCTTAGGGCCCTAACCGATGGGTGCGGCGGGGGTGAGTCTGAAGAGACCACGGCGGTGCGTCTCAGTGTTGAGGCGGTTGAAGCCGGGGCAGGTGGCCCGGGCGCGGCGTTGGAGCCGCCCGGGCCGCCGAAACATTCCCAAGCCCTTACGAAGATTCCTGTTGTTTGCGCTGGAAACCTCAGCAGGGCCAGAAAGTCCGCGGCTTCCGCGGGAGCAGTGAGGGACCCGCGCGGCCGCGGAAGCCGGTGCCTGCGGACTCCGGCGCCTGCGGCCCCGACGGCTGCAGCGTCCAGGCTCGCCCAAACGCTGGCCCGGGCGTCCTCCTTTTCCGGACCGCCCCGTCCTAGAGTGAATCATGGACACTTCGGCCGGACCGGACGGATCCCGGACCTCCTTGTTTACTGATCACTATGAGCTGACCATGTTCCAAGCGGCACTCCACTCGGGGGCCGCGCACCGCCGGTCCGTCTTCCAGGCCTTTGCCCGCGGACTCCCGGCCGGGCGCCGTTACGGGATCGTGGCCGGCACCGGCCGGCTCCTTGAAGGCATCGCGGACTTCCGCTTTAACCAGGACGACCTCGATTTTCTGGCCGGCACCGGGGTGGTTAACCAGGAGACGCTGGAACAGCTGTCCGCCTTCCGGTTCTCCGGGGACATCTGGGGCTACCCGGAGGGCGAGGCCTACTTTCCGCACTCCCCGGTCCTGATCGTGGAATCGACCTTCGCCGAGGCCTGCGTTCTGGAGACCTACGTCCTATCGGTGCTGAACCACGACAGCGCCATTGCCTCGGCCGCATCCCGGATGACCAGTGCCGCTGGCGGCAGGCCCTGCATTGAGATGGGTTCCCGTCGCACGCATGAGGAAGCGGCCGCGGCGGCCGCCCGCGCGGCCGTGATAGCGGGCTTTTCCGGCACGTCCAACCTGGCAGCCGGCCGGCGTTATGGCCTCCGGACCGTCGGCACCGCGGCCCACTCCTTCACGCTGGTCCACGACTCCGAGCGCGACGCCTTCGCCGCGCAACTTGCCTCGCTGGGGGCAAGCACGACACTGCTCGTGGACACATACGACGTCGAAGCGGCTGTCCGCACCGCCGTCGACCTCGCCGGAGACAAGCTCGGGGCCATCCGGCTGGACTCTGGAGACCTCGTGGCCCAAGCACGCTGGGTACGCGAACTTCTGGACAGCCTTGGCAATGTACACACCAAGATTGTGGTGACCTCGGACCTGGACGAGTTCTCCGTCGCTGCGCTCCGGGCAGCGCCGGCCGATTCCTACGGGATCGGAACGTCGCTGGTGACAGGTTCCGGGGCGCCCACCGCCGGCATGGTTTACAAGCTGGTGAGCCGGGCTGATGACTCTGGCGCCCTCCTTGCCGTAGCGAAGACCTCGAAGGACAAGATCAACGTAGGCGGCCGCAAGTTCGCAATGCGCCGCCTGGATGACCGCGGCACGGCCACTCATGAGGTCCTCGGCGTGGAGCATCCGCCAGCGGACAGCAAGAACGGCCGACCTCTCCTGCAGCAGTTCATGATGGACGGCGAACTCCTGCCCGGCTGGACCGGGCCGGACGCGGTGAGGCGGGCGCGGGAGCGGCACACGGCCTCCATGGCGGAGCTGCCCCGGGTCGTAGACCGGCTGCAGCCCGGCGAATCGGCAATCCCGACCATCTACGAGTGAAGCGCTCGACGTACCGAACGGGATGGCGGAACACTATTTCCCGGAGGCTGATATCAGTGAGCCCGTCCAGCTCATCCATGGCGTTATTTCCTCAAGCACCACCCTGGGTAATGGGGCTTGTGCCGACTCGGAGGCCGAGGAACGGATCTCCCGGACCGTGCGGTTTATCTAGCTGGGCGCGGGTGCCAGCTTCGACGACGTCGGCCGGTTCCGGGGGTGAACGGTGGGCCTTAGACGCCGCGGGCGTAGGGCCCCCGCCCCGGACGTCCCGGTCTGAACGCGTCGAGCTCCCCACCCCCGGGACAGGCGACAGGTGCCGGATCCACACGCACCGCGAGGTGCTGCCGCGCCGGAGTCGGGCAGTTGATGCCCGCAACCGGAGCCAGTCACACGACAGGCGCGCGACCGTGCTGGGCGTTGGTTTTGCGCGGGACTTTGTCCTCTAGGTGGTGTCCGGGACCAGGCGTGAACGGGGAAGTGCGGGTGTGATGGGTGCAGCCTGTCCTTGCCCTCGGGCTTGTCGTCTCGCCCGTGATGGGTTCTCACGCCGGTGCCGCGGAGATCTCATGGGTGGCAGGGGCCGTCGCGCCGATCGTGACAGCCGCCGCCATCAAGCCCAGCACCGAAGACCACCACCCCACCTGTATCTCACTCTAGGAAGGCGCCCCTAGCTGTTGGGGCCCGCGATGACAGGGCGGCGCTCCTTGCTGAGCCCGCCGGCGGCCCGCGGGCCCCGAACAGTTAACGCGGTGAAAAGGCAACCGGGCGGCCGAATCTTCGTCAGACGCGAACCCCTGACGCTTCTGCAGGCGGCCTGTGCAGGTCTGTTTCGGGTGTATCGTCTGTTCCGGCCCCGGTCTATGAATCAAATGGCGGCCGGGTTCAGGTCAGTCCCCTTAGTGAGTTGCGTCGGGCCCACTGTCGGGGCGATGGCGCGTGGGCCTGGGTTGCACGGCATCATAGAGCCGTTCGGTTCCGTGTTCGGCGAAGGCGCTGTGGGCCCGGGTACGGATGAACTGCATATCGTCCTCGCTGAGCCAGGCCTGTCCGTGCGCGTCCTGGGGGACGGCCTTTTCGCTTTCCCGGCACATGCCGGCAGTGACTGTGCGGGGCACAACAACGGCGCCGGTGTGGTCCATGAACCACTGCCGGGTGCCAGGAGCCAACAGCGTCCACAGGGACCTCATGTCCACACCGGCCCCACTCCCGTCGCCGGCGGAACCGGCCGGTTCCGGGGTATTCATCGCTATCCGCGGGTGATGGGAAGTTTTTTGGGCGCTTCGGTGCCGGTTGCTGGTTCCGGCAGAGGGGTCCTGACTTCCAAAACACCATCCGTGTAGGAGGCCTTGATGTCTTCCTCTTTGACGCCTTCGGGAAGCATCACGCTGCGGCTGAAGGACCCATAGCGGAATTCGGACCGATAGCTGCCCTTATCCTGGTGTTCTTCCTTCTCCTGACGTTCGGCGCGGATGTTCAGGTACCCGTCCGAGATGGTAATTTCGACGTCCTTGTCCGGATCGACGCCCGGCATCTCGGCGCGCACCACCAAGGTCTTGCCGTCGACGAATTCCTCGACGCGGATCGGGGCCGACCCCTCCGTGCTTTCAAACACGCGGTCCAAGGAGTCCATGACCTCCCAAGGGGACCTCAACATCGTGCGAAACGGCGACGCCCACCGGGTTGTCGCGAACGGTGACCACTTGAGCAGATCAGACATGACAGTAACTCCAAACCGGGGCAGGGAAGAGCCCGAACGGGGCTCTGATGTCTTGCCAGTTGACACCCGCACCGGTCGCGGCGACAGGGCACAAAGTCCCTCCGAGGGGGAATCCGGCTGGCCCGGTGTGCACGAGAAGGGAAACCATGAACGGGGGGTTTCGTCCCTGACAATGGCGGCCGACCGCCACCATGCTGGGAAGGGCTGCGGAAGAAACCTGCGCAGGACGATGCACACGACCAACTCCCGGGCCCGCGCGGATTTCGGTACGGGCCACCCGGTCACCGCCAGGCCAGGCAACGACGCAACACAACAGACCAAGGGCAAGGATGCCCGAGAGGACTGAACAACATGGCAGGAACCTTCGAACTGTTCACCGATCGCCAGTCGCACGTCCGCTTCCGGCTCCTGGCACCAGACGGAACCGTGCTGGCCCACTCACGGGTATTCGGGGACAAGGATGCAGCGGCAGCAGCCATCACCGACGTGCGCGAATGCGCCGGAACCGGTCTGATCCAGGACCACTGCGCGACCGCGCACTGCGCGCATCCGAGTCAGCCTGAGGTTGCCGAAACACTTATTCCGTGGCAACCGGACCGGTCGATTTTTGTGGTTATTCCGTTACGGAACGTGGTTGAATTTAGATTTAATGTATAAATTCTTTGCCTGAATCAGTGGAACTGCTGCCCTACGCGAAAACGTATGAGGAGGGCATTTCTTGTAACACGATTAATGCCCGTATCGTCGGTATGAATGCTGAAGACCCTCGGCCCGAGTCTGGGTGCAAAGGACATTTAGGGCTATTTCCCTTGGATACTCAATGACCTGCGACTCCGCCGCGAGGGCGATGCAGGTCTTACCCTGGCCGGAAACGTCCCGCAATGGTTCCTATTTTGCTGTCGGAGAGGGGCTGGGGTTCGAAGGAAGCCCGAAATTTTCGGGATACAGCTCTTTGTATATTTCGGTTTGGTCTCCTGCGATGCAGACGCTTTCCCTCTCCAGGCCGGAGCCTTTGATGTTTGCGAAGAAGGACAAAAGGTGCCCGGTGGTGACCAATGGGCCTGGGTCGGCAGGGACAATAGTCGCGACCACCACGTGAACCCGATGTCACCCGAGTTCGGTTCCCACGCTTTCGGCACTGATACCGGCGGTGACTCCGGGAGGTTGGTCACGGACCATCCCACGCTCATGACCGACGACGGCAGACAGGCCGGATACTTGGACAGGAGAACAGAATCGCTAAGGAACACGGCCTGGGCAATCGAGGGAGAAACGGAGAAGATCACGCCGTATGTTCCCTTGGGGCCGACTGATCTACAGAAAGCCTTACTGGAAGGAATGTCAAATGCCGGCAGCTAAGGCACGTATGAGGACCCTCACGGCCGTGACTGCCGTGCTCATGATGGGAATGACGATGGCCGCATGTGCTGAGAAGGAGCCAAACACGACCGTGTCGGAGAAGACGATGCCGGAGAAGACAATCAGTGCCAGAGAAGGGCGGGACCGAACGGTCGAACTCGTCATCAATACCACCAAACAGCTTGACGTCACCGGGTGGTGGCCTCGCAACGGCGTAGCTTGGGCTCAAGAGTGCTCCCACGGAAGGGGTGATGCGGGCGCCAGTTATAGCTACGACCGCTGGGCGCACCAAGGAACCGACCATATTGAAGACGCCAAACGCGTCGCCGAGTACTGGAAGTCCCTCGGCATGGCCGTACGCACCGTAAATCCGACAACACACCCGACCGTCTTTGCAGAGGGCGGTCCCGTTCTCCGGGCTGAATTCGATACTGATGCAGCTGACAAGTCGTACAGTGTTGGCGCTACGGCGCCCTGCTCACCGGGTGACGCGATGGCCCTAAACGACGAGGACGAAGCCGCGCGAAAGCAAGGCAAGGTACTCCCCGGAGACGAAGGCCTCGTCGTTCGAGAAGCCCCCCCCAAAATGACTTAACGATGCAAGGGAAAGCGCGACGGAGCAGTCTTTTAGCGCCGCAATGTCAAATGGTGGGGCTCACCGTCTAGGGGTGCTGGTAAAGACTTGGCGCCCCGACCGGCAGAGGCTGACCCGAGAAGGATCGACCACGAAACCAGGGTCCACGGTTTGCCAAACGTTGCTCGGCTACGGAACGTGGTGGAATTTAGATTAATGTTTAATTGAGTTCCGCTTCAACGTCTTTGCAGTCCGCGAACTCACATGAGTCGCGCACCGTTGGGCTGGAACTCGACGAGGCGATCGCTTTCCCCACATTGGGCGTCGGCCTGGTATCGGAAGGCAGGGGAGGTGTATCAGAGTGAGCCTCCGGCGGCTTCGGGTGCGCCGGAATCTCCATCACCTTGACCGCCAGCGTGGTGCCCGCCGCCGTGGCGCCCGCGGTGCTCTCCATGGCCGCCGACCTGCTCACGCGCCAGGAAGTTCTCGATGTCGAAGAGGTTGTCCGCGCGCCTGGCAATGTTGAGCAGCGTCGCCATCGAGGAGACCTCCTCGACTTGTTCCTTGAGGAACCAGAGCATGAACTGCTCGCCCAGGGCATCGTTTTCCGAGCGAGCCACAGCGAAGAGTTCCTTGATGTTCTCGGTGACTTCCTGTTCTTGTGCGAGGGCGAGGGCCAGTGGTTCCTCAACCGTGTTGAAGTCGTTGCGGACAGGCTCCACCCCGGGAATGGAGATCTTCAGTCCGCGGTCGAGGATGTACCGGACCATCATCATGGCGTGGTTCCGTTCTTCCAGCGATTGACGGTAGAAGTGCTTGGCCAGCTGGGGCAGGTCCTGCCCGTGGAACCAGACGGCAACAGCGATGTACTGCTGGGAGGCGGCGAACTCGCTGCCGACCTGGCGGGCCAGCAGTTCATTGAACTTAGACGTGGGCATGCGGACTCCTCGGATCTTATTAGGGCTTCGGACTGCGGCGCCAGGTTGGGCGCCCGACTTGGGACGCCTGAAATGAGACTCCTCGCCAGGCGCCCCGCGGTCAAGACCACGTTCTTTGCCACGGAATAGCTCCCGGAATTTCATGAAGCATTTCGACGTCTGCCCGCGGGCAGCCGCTTCCCGGTTGGTGGTTGTCAACCTCCCTGATCGGAAATCGGGAAGGGAATTATGCGGGACAAGGGTCAACGATGGGTTCTTGACGTCCCTCGCATAACAAGCAAGCGCCTCCGGTCTCTGGATTTCCCATGGACCGCAGCCGCTTGCCTGTTGGGTATTGAATGACAGGAGGGCGGATCAGGCCTTCGGCAGTTGCGGGTCCACGCCGTACTTCTCGGCGAGCTTGGTGAGGACCGCGTGCGCGCCCTGGAGGCTCACGGACGCAGCGAAGACGGTGTCGTCAACGTTGAGGACGTCGCCCTTGAGCGTGGCCCACAGCGGGTTGGCCATGAACTTTTCCTTCTGCGCGCGGGACTTTTCGCCCTCTGCCGTTTCCTGGCCGAACGCGGACGTTACGATGAGGCCTGCCTCGGCGGCCGGGAGCTGCTCTTGCGACAGCGGTACGAAGATCTTCTCTTTCGAGTCCGGCTGCCCGGCGGGGCGCGGAATGCCCGCGTCGGTCATGATCTCGCCGAGGAAGGACGTGCTGGAGTAGAGGCGGGCTGTGTCCTCGCCATTGAAGCGGACGTAGGAGTAGGTCAGACCCGGTTTTTTGGCGAGGATGGCGCCACCGACCTTCTTGGCTCGGTCCTTGTAGGCCTGGATGATCTGCTCGGCTTTGTCCTTCTTGCCGAGCGCGTCCCCCAGCATCACGATGTTCTGCTTCCACGTCGGTCCGGTTGAGACGGACATGATCGTGGGGGCGATCTTCGCTAGCTGGGGGTAGAGGGCTTCATGGCGGACCTTCGCGGAGACGATCAGATCCGGCTGCGCCGCGAGGATTTTGTCGAGGCTCGGCTCGGCGAGGGAGCCGACGTTCGCGGCATCCTTGGTCTGGGCCTTGACGTCCCCGAGGTAAGACGGGAATTCGGCGTCACCCTTGCGGTAGATCACATACCCTGCGACGTCGGCGCCGAGCGCCAGTGCCGCGTCCGTGTAGCTGGGGTCAAGCGTCACGATGCGCTTCGGCGCGGTCTTGATTTCCGTGTTCCCGAACACGTGCTGGATGGTCTTGGGGAACTGCGCTTCAACCGTGCTCGTCTCAGAGGCTGCCGATGGGGCGGCGGCTGTCTGGCCACCACAAGCGGTGATCGCAAGGAGGCTGGCGGTTGCCGCAACGGTAACCGCTGCGCGAGTGAATCGGAAACGTGTCATGAAATTCCTTCAGGCAAACTACGAGGGTGTGGGACATTTTGGCAGGGTGGTAAGGCAAGCCTTGCCTTACTGCCGTAGACTGTACCGGGCGCGTTGGAAATACGCATAATTTGTCTGCCCTAATTAAATTAATCGAGGATTTGTGTCTCTAAACCTGTCTGCCTTGCGAGCCCCACGGGCCGGCAACGTCCCCACGGCCGGGTTCGTCCTGGGCCTTCTTACGGTCGCGGGCTCTCTGGCGCTGAGCCTCGTTTTCGGCGGGCGTCCCACAAGTTTCGAAGAGCTGGTTCATGCCATTTTCGTCCCCGACGGTTCGGTGTCCGACATTGCCATCCGTGAGCTCCGGTGGCCGCGCACGCTGAATGCCCTCGCCGTCGGCGCGTGCGTAGGGGTGGCTGGTTGCCTGGCACAGGGCCAGACGCGCAATCCCATCGCGGACCCCGGCCTGCTCGGCATCTATCCGGGGGCGGCCCTCGCGATCGTCGCCGGATCCCTGCTCCCCGGCGCCGCCGGAGCGGGCACCTACGCCCAGGCCGGGCTTGCCTTCGCCGGCGCCGTCATTGCGTGTGCACTTGTGGTCACGGTCGGCTCGGCAACCCGCCACGGTGCAACTCCGCTCACCCTCGTGCTCGCGGGCGCCGCCGTCTCGGCTCTTGCCGGAGGCGTTGTCTCGCTCATCGTCCTCAGCAGTGACGCGGCGCTGGACACACTTCGTTTCTGGCAGCTGGGATCGGTGGCAGCCCGCGGTGCCCTGCTTCCGCAGCTCGTGCCGCTCATCATCGTTGGTCTCGTCCTCGCAGCGGCCAACATCGGCCCGCTAAACGCTCTCGCTCTCGGCGACGAGACCGCCCGCTCGCTCGGCGTCTCGGTGGCCCGCGCACGCATCCTGGGTCTCGCGGCACTCGCCGTCCTCGCGGCGGCTTCCGTAACCCTCGCGGGCCCGCTCGCGTTCGCGGGCCTCCTCGTCCCGCACGCGGTCCGCGGCCTCGTCGGTGCGGACTACCGCTGGCAGATCCCCGGGAGCGCACTGTTCGGGGCCTCGCTCCTGCTCCTCACTGACACCGCCGGCCGGGTCATCGCACGCCCGGGCGAACTGCCGGTCGGCGTCGTCCTCGCCGTCGTCGGGGCACCGTTCTTCATCTATCTCGCCCGCCGCCGCCGGCTGGTGACCCTGTGATCGGGGCCCCGGGTGTCCTCACTCCCGGGTCCCGCGTGGTCCGCGTGCGGACGGCGTCCCTCGTGCTCCTGCCGCGCATCGCATGGCTCAGTCTCGCGGCACTGGTGCTCCTGCTCGCAGCTGTTGCGGGTCACCTCATGTTTGCCGGAAGGCCCGTCCAGCTGTCGCAGGTGCTCACCGCTCTCATGGACGATCCCGCGCTGCCGCAGGCCGTCAGGCTGACCGTGCTTGAATTCCGGCTCCCGCGCACCATCGCGGGCGCCGTTGCCGGGGCATGCCTCGCCGTCGCGGGCGGCCTCACCCAAACGGTCGCGCGCAACCCGCTTGCCACGCCCGAGGTCCTAGGGGTGACCGCCGGCGCGTCGACCGGCGCGGTCGCGGTCCTCGTGCTGGCCGGGGCGGGGCACGGCGGGGCCGGCGGCTTGGCCGCCGCCGTCGGTATGCCCCTCGCCGCCGCAGCGGGAGCCCTCAGCACTGGAACCGCGGTGTTCCTACTCACCTACCGGCGCGCCCAGCAGGGCTTCGACAGCATGCGCCTCGTGCTCGTCGGCCTCGGTGCCGCAGGCCTTGCGTCCAGCACCACCACATGGCTCCTCACTCTGGGGGACGTAACAAACGCCTCCCAGGCCATCACCTGGATGATGGGCTCGCTCAACGGCAAGGACTGGGGGGCCGTAGTGCCCGCACTCCTCGCATCGGTACCTCTCATCGCAGTGGCCGGGGCATGCGGCCGTTGGCTCCTTCTCAGCGCGTTCGACGACGACACCGCCCGCAGCCTCGGCCTCCCCCTTGGACGGAGCCGGCCGTTGCTCCTGGTGCTTGCCGTTCTCCTTGCGGCCGTCGGAACCGTACTCGCCGGGCCCGTTGCCTTCGTCGCCCTCCTGTGCCCGCTCGCGGCGCGCTTCGCCGGGCGGACCGTCGTACCCCCGCTTGGGCTCACCGCATTGCTCGGCGCCGCCTTCGTGGTTCTGAGTGACCTCGTGGCGGGTTTCCTCCTGCCGCACGCCCTTCCCGTCGGAGTCTTCACGACCGTGCTCGGCGCCCCTGTCCTTATAGCCCTTGTGTTCCGCAGCCAGAGGAGAACCCCATGAGTACCGCGCCCGGACCCAAAGCAGCGGACAACGACGACTCCGCGCACCTCTGCGCGCATGGCCTCAGCCTGGGATTCGACGGCCGGACGGTCATACCCGAGCTCGATGTCGCGTTCGCCCGCGGCACGGTGACATCGATCATCGGGCCCAACGGCTGCGGAAAATCGACGCTCCTGCGCGGCCTCGGACGGCTCCTGCGCCCCCAGGCGGGGCGTGTGGCGCTCGACGGCGACGACCTCACGACGATGTCGCCGCGAGCCATAGCGCGGCGGATGAGCATCCTCCCACAGACACCACACGCGCCAAGCGGACTCACCGTGGGCGAACTCGTTGCACGCGGCCGCCATCCGAGGCAGCGCTGGTACCAACAGTTCTCCCGCACTGATGAAGGCGCGATTGTCGACGCGCTAGCGGCCACGGACATCGCCGAGCTCGCGGCGACTCCTCTGGAGGACCTCTCGGGCGGGCAGCGCCAGCGGGCATGGATCTCGATGATCCTCGCCCAGGAGACTGAGCTCATGCTCCTCGATGAGCCAACCACGTACCTCGACCTCGCCCACCAGGTCGACGTCCTCGAGCTCGTGCGCCGGCTCAACCAAGACACGGGCCGCACAGTCGTCATGGTGCTTCACGACATCTCCCTCGCGGCGCGGTACTCGGACGTGATCATCGCGATGCGGGATGGCCGGATCGTTGCCGAGGGGCCGCCGTCGGATGTCGTGACGCCGGAGCTCCTCTGGGATGTCTTCGGCCTCCGGGCCGATGTCATCCGTGAACCCTCGGCCGGCCGTCCGCACGTGGTTCCGCTCGGCGCGGGCCGCGTCGAGAGCACCGCAGAGCACGGCGCCGTTGCCCTGGGGGCCGGCATGGGCGGGGCCACGGCATGAGCGGCTCGGTCAACGCCGGGGTGGACCGCCCGGCCGCGCAGTCCGTCAGGCCGTTCCCGCTGTCGGTGACAGCGATCCGCGATGTGAGTCCACGCCTGCGCCGCGTCACGATCGGGGGCACGAGCCTGCTCGGCTTTGCCACCGACCACGGCGCCACCTGGGACTTACGGATCAAGATTGTGATCCCTTCGCCTGGGCGGTCCCTTCCGCGGGCCAAAACCTTTGAATGCAGCAGCTCCGAGGAATCCGGACGCACATGGCGGCAGGCATGGCTGCGCCTGCCCGAAGCCGAGCGCGGTGACCTGCGCAGCTACACCGTGCGGGAGGCCCGCCTCGACGAGGCGTACCCGGAAATCGACGTCGACTTCGTCCTGCACCCTGACGGGCCCCAAGGCCCCGCGGCGCGCTGGGCCAGGGGTCTCAGGATCGGCGACCGCGCGCTCGTCATCGGTCCAAGCATCACAGCCGGACGGTGCACCGGAATCGAATTCGCGCCGGGCCTGGCACGGCACGTGCTCTTGGCCGGAGACGAGACCGCGCTGCCCGCGATCGCGGGAATCCTGCGCGACCTCCCCGCCGGGCTCATTGCAGAGGCCATCATCGAGGTCCCCGACGCCGGCATGATCCAGGACCTCCCGACGCGCGCGATCTCCGAAGTGACGTGGCTTGAGCGAGGCGGGCAGGCCCACGGTGCGCTGCTTGCAGATGCGGTGCGCCGCGCAGTCCCGGCCCCACTTTGCACGCCCGGCCCCGCCGTCGTCGACCATGTTGTCGCCGCGGAGGAGCCGCTGGACGTCGGTCCCGAGCGCGTGCTCGTGTGGGACACGCCCCAGTACCGGCGGCTATTCGGTCAGGGGGCGAAGCGCCCAGAGCGCGGCAACACACCGTTCTACGCCTGGATCGCCGGAGAGTCGGCCCTGGTGACGAGCCTGCGGCGCTACCTGGTCCGTGAATGCGGGATTGACCGCGAACACGTCGCCTTCATGGGGTACTGGAAGCAGGGCACACCGCAGCGTTGATGTTGTTTGTCATCGTTTTCCCTTCGGCGGGGTGGTTGTGAGGCTGACGGGTAGCGGTCAGGTGGCGCAACAGGAGAGTTTGGAGATGTCGGTGGTGAAGGACTGTGCGGCGATCTTGATCCCCTCGGCCATGGTCAGGTACGGGGACCAGAGGTTCGCCACCTGGTCCACTGTCATTGAGGCTTCCAGAATGTAGACGCCGGCGGCGGCGAGGTCTCCTGCTTCCTTGCCCACGGCGGTGATTCCCACAATCCGCCCGGTGGAGGCGTCGGCGACGATTTTGATAAATCCACGGGTGTCCCTGTTCACCAGGGCCCGGGGCACGTATTCCAGGGGCAGGACCCGGCACTCGCACCGGATGTCCGCCGCGTTGGCTTCCTTATCGGTCATCCCGACCGCGGCCAGCGCGGGGCTGGTGAAGGTGACCCGGGGCAGGTGTCGGTNCCGGCACTCGCACCGGATGTCCGCCGCGTTGGCTTCCTTATCGGTCATCCCGACCGCGGCCAGCGCGGGGCTGGTGAAGGTGACCCGGGGCAGGTGTCGGTAATCGACCTCGCGGCCCGCGTTGTTGAAGGCGTTTTCGACGGCCAGGGACCCGTGGGCGGCTGCGACGTAGACGAATTCGCGGTGTCCCGTCACGTCCCCGGCAGCCCAGATCCGGTCGTTGGAGCTGGTCAGCTGGCTGTTAACCAGTATTTCGCCGCCGTCCCCGGTCTCGACGCCGACGGCGTCCAGGTTCAGGCCGTCGGTGACCGGGCGCCGGCCCATGGCGACGAGCAGCCTGGTGGCCCGGAAATCTTCTTGGCCACCTGAGACGGCCGCGGTCGCGATGACGTCGCCGGTGGCCGGGTCGGTCCGTACGGCGGACACGGCGGCAAAGCGGACGACGCGGATGCCCTCATCGGCGAAGACGCCCATCAGTGCCCGGGACGCTTCGGGTTCCTCGGCCGATGCCAGCCGTGACCGGACCAGCATGGTCACCTTGGATCCAAGTCGGGCGAAGAGCTGGGCCTGTTCCAGCGCCACATAGCCGCCGCCGAGCACCAGCAAAGAGTCCGGAACCTCGTCCAGCTCCATCGCCGTGGTTGACGTCAGGTAGTCCGTGTCCTGCAGTCCCTCGATCGGCGGCGCCCAGGGACGGGAGCCTGTGGCCACCAGATAGTGCGCCGCAGTGAAGGACTCGCGTGCGCCGCCCTCCCCGGTGACTTCCAGGACCGGTTCCTGCGGGGTGCCGGCGAAAACGGCGTTGCCCTGACGCAGCTCCCAGCCGTATTCTGCCGCTAGGTCCACGTACTTATCCGCGCGCATCGTCTCCACAAGGAAACGTTTCCCGCCGACGAGCGCACCCATATTCACCGGCTCGGCAGAGGTGCTGATGCCGGGGAACCGGCCGGAAGCGTCCATGGCAACGTGTCGGGCCTCGGCCGCCGCGAGGAGCGCCTTGGACGGCACACAGCCGGTGTTCACGCACGTCCCGCCGACGGTGGAACGCTCGATCATCAGCACGCGTTTGCCCAGGTTGGTCGCCCGGATCGCGGCCGCGAACGCCCCGCCGCCGGAGCCGATAACGGCCAGATCAAAATCAGGTGTTGGTACAGACATCAAATCCTCCAAAGTCTTACGGCACCGTTGTGGATCGCTACCCGCAACGGTGCCTCATTTATGGGTCTGCCCCCAGTCTGCACCTTCCACTACGCTGGAACGTCAAGAGGGAAATTCCCCGGGACAAAGAGGTGCGCTATGCGTATTGGCGAAACGGCGGCGGCCGCAGGGGTGTCGGCCAAGACCGTGCGGTTCTACGAGGACCGGGGCCTGCTGCCGGCCGCGGACAGGGCGTCGAACGGATACCGCGACTACGGCCAGGAAACGGTCAGCCGGCTGGAATTCATCCGCCGCGGCCGCACCGCAGGGCTGACCCTGTCTCAAATCAGCGACATCCTCGCCGTCCGGGACACTGGACAGGCGCCCTGCGTACACGTGAAGGATCTTCTGGCCCAACAGCTCCACGACCTCGACGCTCGGATCGCAGAACTCACCGCACTGCAGGCAACCGTCGCCGCGTACCATGACGCCGCCGCGGCAGGGGACCCCGCGGCCTGCGACCCCGAACGCATCTGCACCTACCTCTAGCGGGAGGCAAGGCCCGTGCCGGTGCCCCGCTGCCGACTCCCCACGCCGTCTACCTCATAGAGGACGGCCGCCTTCCGGTAACACTGGGCCCCGCTGGGCCAGTTTGGCGCCGACGGTGGTCCCCGTCTCTCTGGAAAGGCGGCAGACTGGCAGTGGAGACGAAAACGCCACGAGAAGGAAAATCGATGAAACCCGCTATCTCTGTCATTGCCTTTGATGTCAACGAAACCTTGTCGGATATGTCGCCCATGAGTAAACGCTTCGGCGAGGTCGGGGCACCGGCTGAAATGGCTAAACTCTGGTTCGCGACGTTATTGCGTGACGGCTTCGCTCTAGCGGCCAGCGGGGAGAACGGATCTTTCGCCGCCATCGGGGCCGACGTTCTCCGGGGACTTCTGACAGGGGTGGAGCTTAAGTGCTCTGTTGACGAGGCGGTCGACCATGTCATGGGCGGCATGAACGGCCTCGGGGTACACCCGGATGTCACCGACGGTATCAAGGCCCTCGCGGCTGCAGGGTTTCGGCTGATCACCCTCAGCAACGGCTCGGCACAGATAGCCGAGAAATTGTTCAGTGAAGCGGGGATCCGGGATGCATTTGAGTCGCTGCTTTCGGTCGAGGACGCGCCAGTCTGGAAGCCGGCCCGGGCCTCCTATGAATATGCGTCCGCCGCTGCCGGGGTAGACCTTGCCGGGATGTTGCTGGTGGCCGTGCATCCGTGGGACATCCACGGCGCGGCCCGCGCCGGGCTGCGGACAGTGTGGCTGAACAGGACCGGGGGCAGCTACCCGGGATACTTTGACGCTCCTGAATTGACTGTCACGTCCCTGACCGAGCTTCCCGACGCCTTGGCGGCAGCGAACTGACCAGCACTTCTAGGGGGCATGACCCCCGGGCCCGCTGCATCAGCTTTGCGCTTTGGCTTCGTCAGCTGGATGGGTACAGGGGAACCCAGTGTCCGCTGCCGGGGTTTCTGGCGTGGGATGTTCGGTGAGCGCGTCAGGTGGCGGTGATGACAAGGCTGACGCTGTGGCCCCCGAAGCCGAAGGCGTTGGTTATGGCAGCTGTTGCCGGGCACGTACTTGACCTCTGTGTGATGTTGAGTCCGATGGCCGGGTCCGGATGTTCGTAGTTGAGAGTGCCGGGCAGCTGCCCGGTACGGAGCGTCTGGAGTGTGACGATTGCCCCGATGGCGCCGGCGGCGCCGAGCATGTGTCCGGTCATGGACTTGGTGGAGGTGACGGGAAGCATTTCTCCGGCCACCGCTGCGATTGCGCCGGCTTCCAGTCGGTCACCGAGCGGTGTTGAGGTTGCGTGGGCGTGGACGAACCCGACGTCGGTTCCGCTGAGGGAGGCTGCGTCCAGCGCCTTTTGCATGACGCGTCGCTGCATGGTGGGGTCGGCTGCGACGATGTCGTGGGCATCGGAGGTGACCGCCGCACCGGCTATCCGACCGAAAATCTCTGCGTGGCGGGCGCGGGCGAAGTCCTCCCGCTCAAGTACCAGAATCCCGGCGCCTTCGGCGATCACGAAGCCGTCGCGATCCCGGTCGAATGGTCTGGAGATCTCATGGGCGGGGCGGCTGCTGGTGGACAGAGCGCGGATCTGGGCGAAGCCGCTGATGGTCAGGCCGTTGACGCAGGCATCCACGCCGCCGGCGATGACGACATCGGCGGCGCCGGCCCTGATCATCTCCGCGCCTTGGGCTATGGCTTCGGCCCCGGAGGCGCAGGCGCTCACCGGGGTCCGGGCCCCTCCGCGTGCGCCGACGTCAATGGATATCCAGGCGGCGGGCCCGTTGGACATGATTTGAGTCAGAGTATGAGGCGAGACGCGCCGGGGTCCGCCGGTGTCCAGTGCGCGTGTCTGGTCCAGGACCGTTCCGAGGCCGCCGTAACCAGAGCCCACGACGACGGCGAAGCGTTCCGGGTCTGTCCCCGGATGTCCGGCCTGCGCCCAGGCCTCCCGCGCCGCGATGAGGGCCAAATGACCGCTACGGTCCATCCTGCGGTATTCCCTGGTGCTGAGGAGCGCGCCGAGATCCGCGCTGACGCTTCCTGCCACTCGGACGGGCAGCCCTTGCGCCCAGGGTTGCTTGAGCCGGGCGATTCCGGAGCGTCCTTCGAGCAGGGCGGCCCACGTCTGCGGGAGCGTTGACCCGGCCGGGGTCACCGCTCCCATCCCCGTTACAACGACGCCTAACGACTTTTCGGACACGGAAGACCACTTTCTTCAGACGGACAGGACGCGGGTCGTGGACCTGTGCTCACCGGAACCGGGCCGCACCGTTTACTTCAAGATGTTCGGAGCGGAGCGGTGGCTGGACTGCTCGGAGCAGAGGCCGGGGCGCCTTCTCCACCCAACGGTGCGCCTTCAAACCCGCCCGCACCAACGAATCCGGGACTGTGTCCCAGATTCTGGGCCGCCGGTGTCGTTCGTCCGGCTGCGGGCGGTCTCCCCGAAATTCGTCCGCGGTGGTCTGGGCAGTGGGTCCCGGGCCGCTTTTGGGGGGCTAGTCAAAGCGCTGGGTAATCCCAGTTTGGTGCGAATACTTGCGCAGGATTGGCTGGGTTTTAGGCCTTGTTGAGCGCTGTCGAAATACGCTTCCCCTTGGAAGCCGGTCATATGACGATCCGCTTTCCCCTGATCTCTGATCCGGGACGCACCCCATATTTACTAGGACTTGGAAAGGCCCTGCTGTGAGCATTCCTACGATCATCCCCGCCGCCGACTCGCAGGAAAGGGCCGAGAACAACAGTGTCGAGCAGCGGCTGGTGGCCGCCAAGAAGGCCTACACGACACGCTTCCTGGCGGATGCGCTGGAGGTTGATTCGTCTGGATTCCGGCTGCTTGCGGGCCCCGACCTTATCCCAGCTGCCGGGGACATCGTGTTGGCCCGGGTGGAGCGTATTGGCCAGCTCCCGCGGTTGGAGAGCCCCGCATCGCGACGGCAGACGCTCTTCGTCGGAGACGAGGTACTTGTGGCCTATGCCAACCGGTATGCTCCGGACCAGGTCCTGGCTGAGGTTCCGGGCGATCTCGCGCCTTGCCACCTCATAGCCGCGGGCGGTCTGGCAGGGAAGGTCACGATGAGGCACGGGGCCGTGGGGAGCCCGACGCAGCTGGCCCCGGTCGGGCTGCTCGCCGACAGCCGTGGCCGGTTGAATCTCAAGCAGTTCGCGCCCTGCTCCCTCGATCCGGATGCGTCTCGCCGCGTCCGGCCCCACGTCGTCGCCGTGCTCGGTACTTCGATGAACTCGGGCAAGTCCACCGCAGCGGCGTGTCTGATCCGGGGCCTGACCAGTGCCGGGCTGCGTGTGGCTGCCGGGAAGATTACCGGCACGGGGGCCGGAGGGGACCCCCGCCTCTTCCACGACGCGGGGGCGGTGAAGGTCCTGGATTTTACCGACTACGGCTATCCCACCACCTTTCGGCTTGAGACGGCTGAACTGGGCAGCCTCGCGATGAGCATGGTCAACGCCCTGGCCGAGTCGGACCCGGAGGTGATAGTGGTCGAGATCGCGGACGGTGTCTATCAGGGCGAGACCCGGCACCTGCTGAACACCGAGGTCCTGCACACCCTGGTGGACAGCGTCCTGTTCGCCGCCGCTGACGCGCTGGGGGCCTCCGCCGGGGTGGCCGTGCTTCGATCCGCAGGCCATTCCCCGGCCGCGGTGTCCGGCATGCTTACCGTATCTCCGCTGGCCGCCTCGGAGGCCGCCGCCGAGCTCGACGTGCCTGTGCTGGGCACCTACGAGCTAGCCCAGGCCGAGACCGCCATGCGGTTCCTCGCCCCGTCGCCCCGGTGAATGGCCGGCAAGCGCAGACCGGGGAACAGGCCCTCCCGAGGTTTGTCGTTGCCGGGCGCCGCGGCGTCCTCGCCGCCCTGGTGGGCATCAGCGCGACCGTCGCGCTGCTGTCGGCCGGAACAGCGCGGCTGGTCTCCCTGCTTTCCCATGAACATGACCAGACCGGCGCAATCCTTCTGGTAGGAGGGCTGCTGGGTCTAGTTATCGGGACTTCCGGGCTGCGGGTGCTTGAGCGGCGCCTGGCCGAGCGGCTCGGGCAGGACTACGTTCACGAGATACGCAAGGAACTCATCCGCGGTGCTCTGGCCCCTGGACGCAGCCCTTCCCTGGGGATCACTATCGCCAGGACGAGCAACGACCTCAACAGCGTCCGGAACTGGGTCACCCACGGCATCGCTGGAGCAGTCTCCGGGGTGCCTTTGATCCTCGCACTCACGGCGGCCCTCTGGCTTATGGCACCTCCCCTGGCCCTGGCCGTCATTGGGCCGCTGCTCGGCGGGGTCGCACTCCTGGCCCTCATCTCCCGGCCCACGTTCGACAGGGCGCGGGCGCTCCGAAAGGCGCGCGGACGCCTGGCAGGGCAGATCACGGACACGGTCAATGCCGCTACAGCCGTCAGGTCCGCCGGTGGGGAGGAACGCGAACTCGGCCGGGTCGACAGGCTGGGCCGTGAGGTCGCGGCCGCGGCCATCGAGCGGGCCACCCTCGCGGGTTCTCTGCGGGGTAGCGCGATCGGCGCGGCTTCAGCCACCGCCGTGGCAGTGGCCGCCACCGGCGCCTTCACCGGGCTGGACGCGGGACTCGTCGCCGCGGCCCTGACTGTGGTGAGCATGATCGCTGGCCCCGTCCACGATTTGGGGCGCATCGTCGAGTACCGGCAGAGCTACCGGGCCGCCTGCCGGAGCATCGCTCCCGCGCTCGGCCGCCGTCTCGCGGGCAACACCGAGGGTGCCGTCTCCGCCAACTCGATCGGCCTCGTCGTCGCCGGCCTGGACATCGGTGGAACCCCGGTGCCCGAGCTCGCCGCCGGCCCGGGAGAAACCATCCTCCTTCACGGAGCCGATCACACTTACGTGGAGGAGATATTTCATGCCCTTCTAGGAGCCCACCCCGCCGCCCGCGTCATTCTCAATGGCAAGAACGTGTTCGCGATGAGTCCCGCCGAGCGCCGCCAGTGCCTTGGGTACGCTGCCCGGGGCTTGGCGCTCGAACGGGGCCAGCTCCGCCGTGCAGTCCGCTACCGCTGTCCGGACGCGGACGATGCCCAGTTCGAGACCGTCATCGATCGGGCCGGACTGGGCGAGACGATAGCCCGGCTGCCCAAGGGCGCGCTGACCATGCTCCGACGCGGCGGCGAACCGCTCAGCACGCCGGAACGGGCGAAGGTGCACCTTGCACGCGCAACCCTTGGTAACCCGCCCCTGCTGTTGCTCAACCATGTCGACGCCGACCTGGACGCGAACGGCATGACCGCCCTCCGGGACATTCTCACCGACTATCCCGGAATTGTTCTCGCGGCCACGGACGATCCCTCCCTGCTTCCGCACCCCCACCGAATCTGGCCAGGACGGCACCACGAACCGCTGCCAATCAGCTGAGGCCTCGCCAGGCCCCACACCGCTATCGGAGGCCACCCGCACATCAGAGGGCCGGAACCCGGGGCGGCCGCGGTCAGCGCCCGTAGCGCCATCCTGCTCCGGTCATTTGACGGTCAGTGTCCCGTGCATGTTGGAGTGGTAGGTGCAGTGGTAGGCGAAGGCGCCGGGTTTTGAGGGGGCGGTGAAAGTGACGCTCGTGCCGGCTTTGGCGACTGCCTCGAACGAGCCGTCGTCGGCGGTCAGGGTGTGCGCCTCAGTGTCCATGTTCATCACGGTCACAGTTGACCCGGCAGGAACGCTGTCGGGGCCGGAGTAGGCGAAAGATTTGATGTGGATCGTGGCTGCGGTCGTGGCCCCGGTGGATCCGGTACCCATGGATGATGCGGTCATACCCGCATCCACGCCCGGCGCCGACGCCCCGTCGGACGCGGTTGATGCTGCCTGGGAGCTTGCGGCCGGGGACGATCCAGCGCCGGCGGCGGTGGCCCCGCAGGCGCTGACGGCCAGTACGGTGCCTCCTGCAAGTATTGCGAATCGGAGTGTGAGGCTGCGGCGGTTTGCTCTCATGGGGTTTCCTCCGTGGAATTGGGCGGCCCTGCCGGGACCGGGACGGGCAGGCGGCGGCCTAGGCGGGGTGGGTGGACGTGAGGTGGGCGTAGACGACGGTGTTGTCCAGGTATTGGCCTGTGGCAGGGTCGTAGCCGCCGCAGGTGATCAGCCGGATCTCGGGCCGATCGGCGTTCTGGTAGACCTCCACGGTCGGGAAGTCTGCCTTGTGGTAAACCTCGACTTTGTCGACGGTGAACACCGCGGCCGTGTGGTCTGTTCGGATGACCGCGATGGGCTGGCCAGGGGTGAGGTCGTGAAGGCGGTAGAACACTCCGATCGGGTTCTTCGTGGAGTTCACGTGGCCGAGGATGATGGCGGAGCCGTTCTGGCCGGGGGAGGGGGAGTCCTTGTACCAGCCTGCGGGGGAGCCGGGTTCTCCGGGTGGGGTGTCGACTTCACCGTTGGCCTGTTTGCCCAGTTGGAGCAGCGGAGAGCTGACCCCGATGGAAGGAACCTGAACGCTCACGGGTATGGACGCGGGCAGCGCCGCGTCCGGCGCTCGCGGCTGTGGTGCCGCCGGAGGTTCCGTTGGCGGTCTCACCACCGTGGCATCCGGGGACGCCGGCTGGCCGGCTGCCGGGGCTGTGGGGGCTCCGACGGACGCAGGGTCTGAGGCGCCGGATGGCGGGGGTTCGGCGTGGAGGCCGAGCCCTATGGTGGTGATGCCGCCGGCGAGCAGCACGGCGGCCGCCGCGGACGCGATGAGGCGTCCGCGGCGGCTGCTGGTGTTAAGTCGCATCAGGTTCCTGCGTCGTTTTCTGTTCCTACGCTTCTTAGACGGTGGTGTTCATCTTGCGGCGGGCGGCGTAGGCTCCGCCGGCTGCCAGGACGAGACCGCCGCCGGCGGCCAGCAGGCCCAGGTCAGGGCCGGACGGTGCCGGGGTGGTGATGCCGGTTCCCGGGGCACCGGCCGGCATTGCGGTCAGTGTCCCGCAGAGAGCCGGGGAGGTGGCGGCCAGGGGCAGGGAGGGGACAAGGTCGCTGGGCTCCTTCTGGGCCGCGGCGGACAGCGTGGCCGGGTCCAGCCCGTGGACGACGACGACGGCGGTGCCGGCCTTGAGGGAGTCAGCGGTCTTCGCATCCAGGGCGAAGGTCCGTGTGTACGTGTAGCTGGAACCCATTCCCGCCACGGCCAGGTCGGTGCCGGCGGCCGGGCTGGTGTCGCCGCTGGTGGACAGGGTCGCACCGATCGCACCGTAGGAGGGGCCGCCCTCGGTGGTGCTGATCACGCCGTCCTTGTTAGTGTCGGCGGACATGTCCGGGCAGGTGCCTTTGGCGCCGATGTGGATGTGCTGGACATGGGGGTATGGCTTGCCACTAAAGGTGGCGGCGAGTCCGGAGACTTTTTCGGTGACGGTGGCCTGGTTGCCGTTGACGGTGACCATCACCGTGCCAGAGGCGTTGCTACCGTTGATTGCGGCAAGATTTGCCTGGTAGGTCGTGGCGTCTGCCGCGAGGGCCGGGCTGGTGGAGAGAGCGAGTGCGCCCAAGGCCAGGGCCGGGGCGATCAGGAAAGCGGACTTCTTCATGGCTGTTTCCTCCGATGACAACGGGCCGTTCCCCTGATGGGCACGCCCATGGTGACACTTACTGTTCGTTGTGCTCCACGTCACGGATTGGTTTTTTGAAAGACTCTTTCTCGGGCGTCCGGAGGTGGACGGTCAAGCGCCTGCCCAATTGGCCCGGCTCTGGAGCGTTCACGGTCCGCACTCGCGTCGCCGGGACGGGTTCCCGACCTAACAGGCGGTTACTCCGACCAGCAAGCCAGAATTGCGGTCGCTGTCTCATAAGCAAAGGCGTTGCGTGAGACGTTGTGCGGGCCGAGGGTTGCCGGCAAGGCCGTCGCGTCCACGGTCAGGACGAAGCTGTCTTTGACGAAGGCCACGGAACCAGCCATGGTCTCAAAAGCCGGTAATCCCAGATTTGCCATCCCCTCGATGGGGCGGGCGGGGGACTGGCCCTGCTGCAAACTGTCAAAGTGTGCGCGTGCGGCGGAGGGATCGGCGGTTTCCTTAACCGAAAGCACCAGGGGGCCGGCGGGCAGGGCGTAGGTACACGTGTAGAGCTTCCCTGCCCACGAATCGGTGGTCACGGGCGCATCGGGCAACGACAGTATCCGGGCGATATTGGTCCGGGTCTCATCCCCGCACACCATCTTCGCCTCCGCTGACGGCGATCCATCGGCGGCAGCCGAAACTTCGGCAGGGGAGGAGGGGGGCCCGGATCGGTTCCCCGTGGGCGCCGCGGCAGTCGTCACGGCCGGAGGCACTGAAGTGCCGACCGCGCATCCGGCCAGCACCAGCATTGACAAAGTCGCGGACACCGCCAACACCGCCCTCGGCCGTCTGCTGCGCCTTAGCACGCGGATCATGGTTCCCATAACCACACCTTCCAGAGTTGAGGTTAACGCATCTCTCTGCAGTTATTCGGGGCCAGACCGTCCGCGGACCGGCCCAGGGGACGTCGTTGCTCTAGTCGCCGTGGCCAATCCGCCGGGGAGTCTCCAGCGGATTTAGGTCCATCAACTGTCCATGGGACATGCACTCACTCCCTTACCTGGTATGGCGCCATCCTTACAGGACCCTGTCTCGAATCACCCGCATGAACTATTACAGCCCGGCGGCGCAGGAGCGGGTACGGGACGCCGCGTACGATGCAATTGAGAAAGTGCTCAATAGCGTGTTCGAGCCCTTAAGCCGGCAGGCCCTCGCAGCACGCTGGAATCTGGCCTGTGAGGCGATGGCCAAACACCTCGAGGCCTTGGACACTGGCGAAGAATGATGAGCTCGGCCCTGAAAACATCCGGACGACCGCTTCCGGCGCCTGGCCGCGCTGCCGTTCCGTAATCTGCACCACGCACCCGCCAGGCTGTGCGCTGAATTCAGGGAAGTGAATCCTGCAGTCGTTCACGATTGCATGGTGTGACTCTATTTCGTTGCGTCTTGCTGGTTATCTTTGCGGTTGGGGAGCACCAAGAGCGCGTCCCCCACGGGCCGTTCCGCGCCGCCGGACGGATTGTTCAGGACCGTTCCGCCGGCAACTGCTGTCGTGGATCCGCCGCCGTCCAGGTTTATGGCCTGGACCATGCCCAGGGACCTGGCGACGTCGGCTTCTTCTTTAAGGCTCAGGCCCAGTGAGTTGGTCGACCGTCCGTCGGCGGTGACCAGCATGGTTTTGCCCTGCGCATCGGTACCCGCGAAGGTCCGGGGGTTCCGTTTGTGGACCCACCCGTAGTAGAAGCTGTTCCCGTCGTTGGGGTGGACCATGCCGTCTTTCTTGACGGTGACGTCTTCCTGGCCGTCTTTGACGAGGAGCGGGCCGCCGTTGACAATGCTCGTTGCCTTGTCCGTGTGCACGGCCTTGCCTCCTTGGCCGAGGAGCCCCGTGCTAATTTTGAGCCTGGCGCCGACCGGGGCAAGCGCCCGGAGTTTCGCGACATCGTCTCCGGTGGCCTGGACCGTGTGCCCGCCGGCAGGCACGGCTTCGCCGCGGGTCTCGGACACGGCCGTAACGGTGTCGTGGCTGTCCACGGCGACCTCGAGCCCGGGGCCCGCGGGGGTAGAGGGCCCGAATTCCGGGGTGAACGTGACGACCTCGTTGGGGTTCGTGCAGGTGACGTCGTGCAGCGCGAGAGGTGTCGGCAGATCGTTCGCTCCACCGCAGTTCCGAATCAGGCCCGGGACGCGGTCGATTCCGTCCAGGGGCATCTCGCCGGAAGCGGAAGACAATGACCCGGCCCAGGTCAGACGCTCGATGCTGGTGGTGTTCTTTTTCCCGTCAACGACCAAGGCGGGGCGGTCTGCAACGGGTTCGCTGAGCGTCTTCCCTCCGTAGACTCCGACGCCGGCCGGATCGCCTTCTGCTCCGGCCTTCGGGTCGAAGACGAAGAATCCGGCATTGACCCCGGCGATGGCGTGCGCGTCGGCAGCCAGCTGGCTGGTTGTCTCGCGCTTTTCCAGGTCCGGCCCGAAGGAGGCGGCAAGCTGGCCTTCGTAAGTCTTGGGGTCGATGGTGATTACTTCGAGGTTCCAAGGCCCGCGGGTTTTCGCACTGGTGTCTGTGTCCCCGTCCCAGCCTGTGTAGATCACGGAGGCGGCGAACCCGGCCTCCTTGATCTTCGAGACGACGGAGGCCCCGTCGGCCTTTGTGGTGAGGTGGCCGGCGCGGACCCGGAAACCCAGGTCGCCTCCGGCATCAGAGAGCTGCGGGGACTGAACGTGCTCCACGCGGGCGTCCACGCCCGCAGCTATGAGCTTGTCCGCGGTCCGCTGGGCAGTGGCCTGGCTGGTGAGGGCCGAGGCCGGTGCGTCCGGATCCGGCGAATCGGAGGGAATGGCCACCTCGGCCGTCCAGAAGAGGGAGGCGTCTGCTTCGCCGCGGCTGATCTTGGTTAAAGTGACGCCCGGAGCCAAAGTGCTCACAGTTCGTTTTTCCGGCAGATCGGCAGCCCCCAGATCGAGGCGTGCGCCCTGATCGGATCCGGCGTTGCTCGTCTGCCCGTCGTCGGCCTGGGCCGAGCCAACAGGACTGAGGAGTGCTGAACAGACGGCGAGGATCAGCCCGCCGGTCAGCGCACTGCGGTGCGTGAGGGAAGATTTCATGCGTCCACCGTATAGAGCCGGGGACGCCGGCTTTGGCCAAAGATCGTCCCAGCGGTTCCTGTTGGCCATACCTTCACGCTCCGTTTACTGACGCGCGGGGGCGGCCGATCCAGGCCCGAGAGACCGCGGTGTGCCCCGGCTAATGGAGGGGCCGGGTCGCTGCCGATGTATCGATTGAATCGGTCGACGGCTTGCGGACTATTGACCCCACACGCACAACGACTCCAACAGCGCAGGACAGGACGTCAGCTGATGGCGGTCATGACGTTCCAGCCGGGGCCGACGTT
>NZ_JBEEQE010000025.1:0-26804 GCF_040137805.1 Pseudarthrobacter sp. B907
GAAGAGGTCAGGAGTTCGAATCTCCTTAGCTCCACAAAGAAAGCCCTTCGGCCCGCGGGAATCCCGGGCTGGAGGGCTTTTGCCGATAAGGGCCGAGCCGGAGTTTCCGGATGGATGCCGATGATGGGCCACGGCGGCCACCGCAACCTTCTCTGGAACATGTGGTGAGGCAGCCGCAGCCCGATCCGACAAACGGGAGGGCCTTGGGGCCCTCCCGTTATGTGGATCCGGATTCCCCGTACTGCTGACTTACGGGGCGCTTTTGAGCTGTCTAGGTCACGGGTGGAAGAGCTCCTCGAAGGTGCCCGATGTCGTGGGCGAGCAGGTGTTGGCCAGGCAGCCAAGGTGCCACATGTGCTCAATGGTGGAGAGCAGGGTGTAGTGGTCGGAGAGCTGGTTGGTTGCCTTGTGCGGTCCCTCGGCTGAGTTGATCACGATCGTGGGTGCATGGCCCCCGCCGAGGACGGCGCCGTTCTGCCCGACCGGGCTGCCCGGGCCGCCGGTGGATCCGGAGTAGTCGTTCTCGTCCCAGGCCAGGACGATGCTGGACTTGGATGTCTTCCAGGTTGGCGAGTCCATGATCTGCTGGACGGTCTGTTTGACATAGCTGTCGCCGAGCTGAATCGCGCCGTGGTCAAGGCCGGAGTCCGGGTAACCGCACTTGGGCTGGTCGACCAGAGCCGCCCCCGAGGAGGAAACCCCGTGCATGTCGTGGCACTGGTTCGGGCTGATCCAGACAAAGTTCGGCACGTTGCCGCTGGCCAGGTCGTTCTTCAGGTTGTTCTCCTGGGGCACGATGTTTTGCAGGCGCGGGCTGCCCGGGTAGTTGATGTTCGAGAAGTACATGAACGGGTTGTGCTTCTGCGCATACAACTTGACCGTCGAGGAGCCGATCGTGGGCGCGTACTCGACCTGGGAGCCGGCGCTGGGAAGGCTTTCCATGTAGGCCTTCCAGCTCAGGCCCTTGTTTTCGAGCTGGTCAACAATGGTCTTGCCCGAGAACATGTGCGGGGTGGCGGAGGCGCTGGCAACCTGTTCCTGGGTGAGGAGACCGGTGGCTCCCGGGTCGCCGGATCCGGGGACGAACTCTTCAGGCGCACAGGTGACGTTGGCGCCGGCTTTGCAGTCGTCCCAGATGCCCTGCGAACTTCCTGAAATGGTGGCCAGGTAGTTGGGCAGGCTCGGGTGGGTCACACCGTGGTAGTTCGTCGCGGTGTTGTAGCGCTGCGCGAGGGTGTTGATGTACGGGGCGTCAGCGGTGTTGCCGATGACCTGGTCGTAGCCGTGGTTTTCCATCATGATGACGAACACATGGTCGGGGCCGTTCTGGCCGTTTCCCTGCGCCGCAGTGTCCGAAGTCGTGTGCGCATCCGCGGGTGCAGCCGCACCGACGGTTGCCAGTCCGGTGAGCGCGACGGCGGCAGCCAGCGCCGTCGCGCCCGCCTTCCGGCTCTTGAGGATATTAAGCATTGGATGGTCCTTTCGGGTTGCGCCCACCAGCGGGCGCCTAATTCTCGGGAAAAGCAAAGCGGGGCGGAGTTGCCGGCGCGGTTACCGGCCGAGTTGGGGGTCGCTTGTGAGTTGCCGGGCGTTTTCGAGCCGCCCGGCGAGGACGCGGACGAGCTTTGAGTCCTCGGCGGAGGTGATGGTCAGGTCGTACCAGCCGCCCTGGGTCGGGATGACGACGGTCTTGCTCTGGCCCGGGGTGAGCGAGAGCGTCTGGGTACCAGCGGCGTAGGCGTCCCTGAGGGTGAGGGCGGCACTCGTAGGACCGGTGTTCTCAATCCGGAACTGGGCGTGCGGCGATTTGCCGTCGGTTGTGACCGTGACGCGGACATCCGCGGAGGCGGTGGTTCCGGCGAGCCGCCGGAACCAGCCGGCCGGGCCGTGCATGTGCACGTCGTACTCCGCGCCGAGCGCCCAGGACGCGTCAAGTGAGGCGGCTGCACCGATCGTGTAGGAGTACGGACCCTGCGGCAGCAGGTTGGAACGGACCTGCACGTGTGCCCCCAGGGTGCCCCGGTTCGCCCAGCGGGCGGTCAGCTTGCCGCCTTCGATCTTCGTCTCGACCTCGAGGGCGTAGCCGAGCGGACGCGACGGACGCGTTCCCTTCTCCTGCGACGGCATCGAATTGGTCGCCGGAGGGGTCGGAACGTAGCTGGGGTGGCGCTGGTGGTCGGCCGGCTTGTACGCCGACGTGTCCGGCATGGCTGGCGCCGCGCCGGCGGTTGCGGAAAAGTCGAACGCACTGGTGAGGTCGCCGCTGACCGCGCGGCGCCAGGGTGTGATGTTTGGCGAGGCCACTCCGAAGCGGGCTTCAAGGAAGCGGACAATCGAGGTGTGGTCAAAGGTTTCGGAGCAGACCCAGCCGCCCATGCTCCAGGGCGAGAGGACAATCATTGGCACGCGGACCCCGAGGCCAAAGTGGCCCGGGGTGTCTTTGCTGCCGTAGAAGGTGGGGCTGCCGTCGTACCACTCTCCGGCCGTCGAGACCGTGGATCCGCCCGGAATCTGGGGGGTGTTCGGGTGCGGCGGAACGACGTGGTCGAAGAATCCGTCGTTTTCGTCGTACATGAACAGCACCGCCGTCTTGCTCCACACCTCCGGGTTCGAGGTGAGAATGTCCAGGATGTTGGCGGCGTACCAGGCGCCGAAGTTCGGCGGCCAGTTCGAGTGTTCCGTGTAGGCTTCGGGGGCCACGATGTAGGACACCTGCGGCAGTGTTCCCGACGTCACGTCTTTGCGGAGGATGCTGAAGAGGTCGTCTCCGGCCTTGGCGTTCGTGCCGGTGCGGGCCTTCTCGTACAACGGCGAGCCGGGCTTCGCGTCCTGGTACTGCTTGAAGTACAGGAGCGAATTGTCCCCGTAGTTGCCGATGTACGCGTCGTCGGTCCAGCCCTCGTAGTGCGCCGGATCGAGGCCCTCGCCGATGTCCTGGTAGATCTTCCACGAGACTCCGGCCTTCTCGAGTTCCTCGGGGTACGTGCTCCACCAGTACCCTTTTTCCTCGTTCCACAGGTCAGGACCGCCGCCCTTCCGGTCCGGGTCGTCCCCGCCGGCAAACATGTAGTAGCGGTTGGGGTCCGTCGGGCCGAGAACCGAGCAGTGGTACTGGTCGCAGATCGTGAACGCGTCGGCGAGGGCGAAATGGAACGGGATGTCCTGGCGCTCGTAGTAGGCCATGGTCGCATCGGATTTCGCCGGCAGCCACTTGTCGTACTTACCGTCATTGAACGCCTCGTGGGTCATCTTCCACGAGTGGTCCAGATCCTCCATGAACTGCAGGCCCAGGTTCGGCGCGTCCGGATGGAAAGGAGTAATGTCGCGGGTGGCGTTGGCCTGGTGGAACGCGTTCTTACCGCTCGGGAGGACGGCGGGGTGTGGATCCGAAAACCCGCGCACTCCCTTCAACGTACCGAAATAATGGTCGAAAGCGCGGTTCTCCTGCATAAAGATCACCACGTGCTCAACGTCCTTGAGCGATCCGGTGGCCCTGTTGGCCGGGATTGAGGCAGCGCGTGCAACGCTTTGGCCGAGCAATTCGGCGATCGCGGTGCTGGCAGCACCAGCGCCCGCGAGCTGAAGGAAACGTCTACGTTCGAGACCGGGCATGAACTGCTCCTAAGATTTGATGTGCAGGCCCCCTGTGGCAGTGTGCCAGCACTGGGTGAAGCTCCGGTGTAGCCGCGGTTAAATATCGGCGGCCCCTGCACGTCGGAACGCTGTACCCCCTGGCCGTCGACGGAGGACCTGGTAATCAAGATGGCGGGCATGCTCCTCCCCGTCACGCGCGCCCGGCAGGAGCGCGCCGGGCATCAGGTCCAGCAGGCCCGGCGGCCTAGCTGCCTAGCCTCACTGGCTGGTAGCTTGGCAGGTCTGTTCGTTGGCCGTCTGGGAGACCGCTCCGCCGGCATCCGACGCTGGGGCTGACGGCTTGACGCCGGCGGTGAAGTCCTGGCCGGCGTAGAGTTGAACGCCGTGGACGCCGGCTACCTGCTGGACGCTCGACGGCGGCAGGCCGAACAGTGCAGCGACGTCGGAGGCGACATCGGCGAAGCCGGCGCCGTAGTAGACCATGGTTTGCGGCCGCGGCTGGGCCTGAATCCGGGCCAGTTTGGTGAACCCGGCCCCAGTGAGGAGCCCCCCGATCTCGCTGCTCCTGCCGGGCAGGTTGGTGCCGTTGGCGAGGGTGACCGGCTGAAGGGCCTTGTTATAGGCCGGTGCCGCGGGCGCGCTGGACGCCTCGGCCGCTGCTTCCGACGACGGCGCAGGCTGGGACAGGTCGGGGCTGCGGCGCAGGGCAGCAAAGAGATTTGACGCGGCGGGTTCGTCCAGGCTCAGCCGGTTGGGATCGGACGCGGCGGGCACGGTCGGGGCGGTGATGAAGTTAACCTTGGCAGGGTCGATGTTCTTGAGCCGGCCGGCCAGGGTCAGCATGGTCGGGACGGAGGCCAGTCCGTCGTCGACCGTGAGGTTCTGGGTCATGGTGTCGGCAATGCCGAGGACCTTTTGGGGATCGCCCAGGGTGCCGTCGGCCTTGAGTTTCCTGGTCAGCGAAGCCAGGAAGGACTGCTGGGCTTTGATCCGGCCAAGGTCCCCGCCGTTGGCGAACGCGTGGCGGGTCCGCAGGAAAGCCAGGGCCTGCTCGCCCTGCACCTGGGAGGTGCCCTTGGGCAGACGGAGGCCGGAATCGGGGTCGTTGACGGCGGAAGCGACGCAGACGTCAACGCCGCCGACTGTGTTGGAGAGTTCCTTCACGGCGTTGAAGTCGGCCATCATGAAGTGGTCCACTTCGAGCCCGGTGAGCTTGTTCACCGTGTCCACGGCACAGCCAATTCCGGCCTCTGCCATGGCGCTGTTGATCATGGCCCCGGGACGGGCCGCATGATCCTGGTTGGTCGCGCGGTCGCGGCAGGCCGGGACGTCCACCAGCAGGTCCCGGGGGAAGCTGACGACGTTGACGTGGTTGTTGTCCGCCGAGATGTCCAGCAGCATCATCACATCGGATTGACCGTAGCCCGAGGAATCGGCCGCGGACCCGTACTGTCCGTTCTTGCCGCTGCGTGTGTCGCTGCCCAGGACGAGGATTTGCAGCCGGTCTTTGCTGTCATCGACGGGACCTTCGGTCCGCACACCACCGGCGCCAAGGGCCGAGGTGCTGATGTTGGACTGGAGCCGCCAAAGCCAGTAGCCGCCGAACGCGACAACAGCGACCAGGAACGCTACAGCCACGACGCCGGAGACTTTCAGCCAGCGCGGACGCCGCCGGCCATGATGATTAAGGCTGCTTTCAACCAAAGTGCCATGCCCGGGGTACGGGGCGGGCGTGCCGGTTTCCCGGCCCGGCAAATCGTTACGCAATGTGGCTACCTCTCCGGGGACGCACGGACCCAGCCATGGTACTGGCTGTTGCTGGGAAGCCAGCCAGCAACACCGTATGCGGGGCGTCCGCATTGTCGAGGCACAGCGAAGGGCGCACCATTTTTGTGGTGCGCCCTTCGGCTGGGTGCAGACTAGTCCTTTTTGAAGGCGTCCTTGACCTTCTCGCCGGCCTGCTTCAAGTCACCTTTGGTCTGGTCAGCTTTGCCTTCGGCGCGAAGGCTCTCGTCGCCCGTGGCGCTTCCGGCGGCTTCCTTGCCCTTGCCGCCAGCTTTCTCGGCAGCGTTCTGAATCTTGTCACCTAGTCCCATGCTGTTTCCTCCTCAGGTTGGCGGCCAATCGCTCCGACCGCAACCTCATCATAAGCATGCTTACTGTGAAGACTTCAAGTAGCAATTGGTCGAAACAAGTTTGGATCCGCGTTGAACGGCCCCGAAAGCCCGGATGGTCTGGCAGGCGGTGCGCGGATGTCATTTTTGCCAAGGACTTCCGCAGGAATTCCCACTTCGCCGGAAACCCCGCCTTCCGTTAGGTAACGTTGCCCGCGGCTGGCTGTGCGGCACCATCCGCCAGCCTCAATACACGCACTCTGGAAGGACCACCCCTTGGCAGGAATCTTCACCTGGCTCAGCGCCCTCGGCACCGCGGGCAAGGCCACTGTTGTCGCCGCCGTCGTAGTTACGGGCGGTGCGGGCGCCGCCATGGCCGCCACCGCGACCGAACTCATCTCCGACCCGACCGCGACCGTCACCCCGGACCCGACGGCGACCGCCACGACGCCGGCCCCGGCCCCGACCGCCACGACGCCGGCCCCCGCGCCGACCGAGACCACCCCTGCCCCGGCCCCGACCGAGACCACCCCGGCGCCGGCACCCACCGAGACGACTCCTGCGCCGGCACCCACCGAAACCGCGCCGGCCGAGGACGAGGCCGACGAAGCCGATTCCGACGCCAAGGGCGAATCCTCGGAAGGCGGCAACAGCGCCTGGGCCCACGAGAACGCCGCTGCGCACCGCGCGGCCGGCCTCGCCAACGCCGCCGAGCACCGCAGCGAGCACGCCGCGACCCCGGCGGAGCCTTCCTACGGCGCAAAGGACACCACGTCGGAACCCGCTCCTGCGCCCGCCGTCGCACCGAAGGCCGCACACGAGAAGTCAGGCAAGTCCGGCAAGTAGCCCCCCTGCCCGGAAAGCCCTGCACCGACCCCGTGAAAAGGGCGCGGTGCAGGGCTTTTTTGTTGCTCCCGGCAGCGTCCCGCGCCCGTGCCCGGACGTCCCAGTGTCCGGCCGCTGCGCCGATACCGGATAGTCTGAAGCGAGGCTTCCGCAAGCCTCCCCGCCCGCCCGCCGGGCAGGATTCCTTGAGAGGACAGCATTAGTGAGCCTGATCCGGCTGCATGACGTCAGCGTCCGCTTCGACAACACCCAGATCCTCCGCGAGGCCTTCTTTCGGCTCGAACCCGGGGACCGGGTGGGCCTGATCGGCAAGAACGGATCCGGCAAGACCACCATCCTGAAGTTGATCCTCGACCAGGTGGCCCCGGACACCGGCACGGTCAGCATCGAACTCGGGACCACGGTGGGCTACTTCTCCCAGTTCTCCGAGCTGAACGGCGAATCGACCATCACCGAGGTGCTCGACGGCCTGTTCGGCGAGATCAAGGCCGTGGAGGCCGAACTGGCCGCCATCGACGCCGCCATCGCCGGGGACCCCGCCGCCGACGAGCTGGACCGGCTGATCGTGCGGCAGGCCGCACTCTTCGAGGACATGGGCCGGCTGGACGGCTGGGACTACCCGCGCCGCATCGACACCGTGCTGACCACCCTGGGGTTCGACGACGCCCACCGCCACTGTGCGATTGATGCGCTCTCCGGCGGCTGGCGCAACCGGGCGGCGCTGGCGAAAATCCTGCTCGAGGGACCGGACGTGCTGTTGCTCGACGAGCCCACCAACTTCCTCGACGTCGCCGGCGTCGAATGGCTGGAAAACTGGTTCCGCGACTTCAAGGGAGCGGCCGTGATCGTCTCACACGACCGGACGTTCCTGGACGCAGTCGTCACCCGGATCATCGAGGTGGAGAACTACCACCTGCACGAATACCCCGGAAACTTCGGCGAATACGTCATCCAGAAACAGTTCCGGCTCAAGACCCTCGAGCAGCAGTTCGTGCACGAATCCGAACTGCTCGCCTTTGAAGCCGAGGGGATCGCCGACCGCCGCGAAGCCGCCAAGGCCGCCGGCCGCGGGCTGGGCAACCAGCTGGCCAAAATCAAGAAGTCCCGCACGCCCCGTCCCGTGGACCAGATCGTCACCGAGATCTACGGCGGGCTGCACGTCAAGGACGTGCTCTGCCGGGTGCAGGGGCTGGGCAAGGCCTATGGCGACAAGCTCCTGTTCGAGGACCTGAGCTTCGAAATCCGCAAGGGCAACCGGATCGCGGTGCTCGGCGCCAACGGCAGCGGCAAATCCACCCTGCTGAAGGTCCTGACCGGCGAGGAGCAGGCCGACGCCGGCGAGGTGGCGTGGGCCAAAGGACCCGGCTTCGTGTCCTACAACCGGATGCTGGACGAGCTCGACGACGGCGACACCGTCTCGCACGCGGTCAACGCGCTGCCGGACAGCCTGGCGTTCAGCGCCACGAAGAAGTCCGTCAACCGCTTCCTGGCGATGTTCCAGTTCTCCGAAGCGGACCTCAAGCAGAAGATCGGCAACCTCTCCGGCGGCCAGAAGGCGCGCGTGGCCATGGCCCAGTGCCTGCTCTCCGGCGCCTCGGTGCTGCTGCTCGACGAACCCACCAACCACCTGGACCTCTCCAGCACCCAGGTGATGGAACGGGCGTTGCTGCATTTCCCCGGCGCCGTCGTGGTGGTCAGCCATGACCGGTTCTTTACCGAGAAGATCGCCACCCGCCAGCTCATCTTCGGCGCCGCCGGTGCCGGCCCCGGCGAGGTCGGGCAGCGGGCCGCCTAGGCCGCGGGATAACGCGGGATAATAGGACCATGGCCGAACAGCGGCGCGAACACGGGCCTGATCCGTGGGAGGAATTCGACCGGCTCCCGCCGGCCGCGCAGGACCGCGTGGGTGGCCACCCGGGCGGGGAGCCGCTGGGCTTTGGCTTCCGGACGGGCGTGCGCAGCGCCCGGGTGGCCTTCGGCTTCGCCGTCTACGCCCTCGTCCTCGGCAGTGTGCTGGTCGCGCTCGGGGCGATCTACTTCATCGGCCACGCGCAGTGGCTCTGGCTCGGACTGATGGGCTTGATCGAGGCCTGCTTCGTCCTGGCTTTCCTGCGTCTTGTGGCGCTGGCCCGCAACCGCCGCGGGACGAGCTGAGCCCTGAGCTGTTCCCGGCCCGGTGTAGCTGCCCTGCCCTGCGCCGCCGTCGCGCGCGCCGGCGCGGTGGAACGGCTTAGCGCCGCCGCCGGTGCCGGGAGGTGACGGCCAAGTAGCCGCCGAGGGCGCCGACCCCGCCCAGGCCGGCAGTGACGAGGGCTTTTGGCCAGCCCCGCCAGCGCTCCGGTTGGACGGACACGAGTTCCCCCACGGCGCCGATCAGGGCGGCCGTGATCAGTCCTGCCACAATCCGGTTGCCGGTCCGTTCGGCTTTGTCCAGCAGCCGGTCCAGCTCGTCTGCCCGGAAGTGGACGTCCAGCCCGCCACGCTCGAGCACCTCGAGCAGCCGGCGCGCCATCTCCGGCGCCTCCGTCCCGAACTGCAGCGCCTCCCAGCCGAGCTTTTTCAACCGCGATGCCAGCGCCTCGGGGGACAGCGAGCCGAGGAGGATCCTGCGCGTGAACGGTGCCAGCTGGGCGGTAAGCTCGAACTCCGGATTGAGCTGCTTGCCGAGTCCGTCCGCCATGATCAGCATCTTCACCAGCAGGGCGGTCTCGCGCGGCAGCCGGAGCCGGTGGTCGCGCAGCAGCCCGGCCAGCTCGGTCAGCACCGGGACGATCGGCACCTGGGCGAGCGGACGAAAGGCGTAGCGGCCTACGAGGCGGCCCAGTGACGCCTGCAGGCCGCTTGCGTCCGCGGCCTCCGTCGCCCCGCAGAGCTGCACCATGGCAGTGGTGAGGCGGCCGGCGTCCTGTTCGACGACGGCCAGCAGCACCCGGACCAGGTTCCACCGTGCCGTGTCGCTGATCTGCCCCACCATGCCGAAGTCGATGATGCCGAGGCGCCCGTCGGGTTCCACAAAGAAGTTCCCCGGGTGGGGGTCGGCGTGGAAAAAGCCGTCCTCGAACACCATCTTGAGTAGGATGTTGCACGCCGTGACGGCGAGGCCGCCGGCGTCGATCCCCGCGGCGCGCAGGGCCTCGACGTCGTTGATCTTGATGCCGCGGACACGCTCGAGGGTCAGGACACGGGAGGTAGTGGTGTCCCAGAAGACACGGGGGATATGGACGCGGCTGTCGCCGGCGAAGTTTTCGGCGAACTGCTCCGCGTTCCGGGCCTCCTGCAGGTAGTCCAGCTCCGCCCGCAGGGTCTGGGAGAATTCGTCCACCAGCGCCGAAACGTGGTAGCCGGCGATCGTCCCCGAGGCCTGTTCGGCCCGTTTGGCGAGTTCGGCCATGATCTCCAGGTCCTCGTTGACCTGTGCCACGACGCCGGGGCGCCGGACCTTGACAACGACGTCGTCGCTGCCGCCGCCGGGCGCTTCAACCGTTGACTCGTGCACCTGGCCGATGGAGCCGGTGGCGAGCGGAACGTCCTGCAGGTCCGCGAGCAGCCGGTCCGCGCGGGGCCCGAGCTCGTCGGCGAGGACGGCGCGGATCTGCCCGGCGGGAACGGGCGGGGAGGCGTCCTGGAGCTTGGCCAGTTCGGCGGCGTATTCCGGCGGGAGCACATCCGTGCGGGTGGAGACGATCTGGCCGAACTTGATGTAGACCGCGCCCAGGTCCTCGAGCGTCAGCCGGATCCGGGCCGGCAGCGGCACGCCGCTGGGTCCGGCACGCAGCGGTGCGGGGCGGCCGGGCAGGTGCAGCCGGTCCAGGCCCAGATGGCCCACCGCGAAGCCCAGCCCGTGCCTGCTCAAGGTCTCCACGATGTGCCGGAACCGGTCCCGCCGCGCGCTCATGACGCCAGACTACACGGGGCGCCGGGTCCGGCTAGAGCCAGCCCTTGCGCTTGAAGATGCCGTACATAAGCGCCGCGGTGGCCGCCATCAGGCCGATCGCCATCGGGTAGCCGTAGGTCCAGTGCAGCTCGGGCATGTTGTCGAAGTTCATGCCGTACACGCCGGCCACAAAGGACGGCGCGAAGAAGATGGCGGCCCAGGAGGAGATCTTCTTGACCTGCTCATTTTGTTCCGCGCTGGCCTCGTTCTGGCGGTTGGCGGTCAGGGTGCCGTCCAGGGTGAGCGCATTCTGCAACAGCTCGCGGAAGGAGTCGGCGCGCGAGATCAGCCGCTCCACGTGGTCCTCGACGTCGCGCAGGCTGTGCTGCAGCTCCGTGTCCACCTCGTACTTCTCGAATCCGCGCCGGAGGTGCGCCATCATGGCTGGCAGCGGGTGGATGGCACGCTGGAAATGGATGACCTCGCGGGCGAGTTCGTAGATGCGCCGGGACACCAGCGGATCGCCGCTGAAGAGCTGGTCCTCAATCTCGTCGATGTCGTTCTCCAGCCCGGCCACGACCGGGCCGTAGTCGTCCACCACCTGGTCCATCAGGGCGTAGAGGACGGCTTCGGGGCCGTGGCACAGCAGGTCCGGGCGTTGCTCCAGCCGGCGCCGGACGAGGCCGACGACGGCCGTTTCGGCGTGCCGGACCGTCACCACGAAGTTCCGGCCGGTGAAGACGTGCAGTTCGCCGAACTCCACGGTTTCGGTGTCGTCCAGGTACCGGGCCGGCCGGAGCACGGTGAACAGATTGTCGTCGTAGCGTTCCAGCTTGGGCCGCTGGTGCGCGGAGATCGCGTCTTCCACCGCCAGGCCGTGCAGGCCGAATTCCGCGGCGACGGCGGCCATTTCCTCTTCGGTCGGGCGGTACAGGCCGATCCAGGCCATGCCGCCGTGTTCGGTCAGGGTCTCGACGGTCTGTTCCAGGCTGCTCGGCTCGGCGCGGCGCACGCCGTCGACGTAGACGGCGTTGTCAATGATAGTCACCGGCTCATTATCCAGTCTCTAGCTCGGTTCCGCGGCACCGGCCCGGCGCGACGCGGACCGGCCGGGTGCCAGTGCGCTGCCCTGGGCCAGCCGGCTGATCAGCGGCTCGGTGCGGTAGGGAATGTGGGTGTGCAGGGCGAGCACGGTTTCGGTTCGGATCACGCCCTTGATCCGCAGGATGGACCGCAGCGCGGACTGAAGGTTGTGGGTGTCGGTGGCGACCACCCGGCACCAGACGTCGCCGCGGCCGGAGATTTCGTGGACCTCGAGGACCTGGGGGATCAGGCGCAGCGCGCCCACCACGCCGTCGAGTTCGCGGTGGTTCACCTCGATCGTGACGAACGCGACGACGTCGTAGCCCACCGCCTCCAGATCGATCTCCCGGCCGCCGTCGTGCAGCAGGCCCGAGCGCAGCATCCGGCGCACCCGCGACTGGGCGGTGTTCCGGGCGATGCCCAGGACATCGCTGAGTTCGCCGATCTGGATGCGCGGATCCTTGATCAGTTCGAGCAGAATCTTCAGGTCGGTGGGGTCCAGGCTGTTCAAATCGTCACTCCGGTTCATGCTGACAGGCTGCGATTGATGGTTTTGCTCAATCTTGGCACAAAACTTGGCCTGAAAGTTCACCGTTGCCCCACTCTGGAGGTATCAAACTTCACCGGGCCGGCGCCTCCCCACAGGGAGCGCGTGCGGCCCGCTTCGATGCAGCAGGGGCAGCGACATGACCGTCTTCAGCGAACTTCGCATGCGCCCGGCCACGGCAGAACGCTGGGGCTGGGACGCCTCCGTCACCGCGCGGCTGGTGATGGCCGGCGTCGTGATTTTCACGCTCCTGGTGGGCGCCAACCTCGCGACCCCGCTGTATCCGCTGCTGCAGGCCAAGCTCGGCATCACCGCCCTGGACGTTACGGTCGCCTTCTCCGCCTACGTGCTGGCGCTCGTGGCCACGCTGATCCTCGCCGGGCATTGGTCGGACCACATCGGCCGCCGCGCCGCGCTGCTGCTGGCCATGCTGGTGGGCCTCGCCGGCGGCTTCGTCTTTGCCAATGCGGACAGCCTGCTGGCGCTGTGTGCGGGCCGCGCGCTGCAGGGGGCCGCCGTGGCGCTGGCCACCGGCGCCAGTTCCGCCGCCCTGCGCGAGCTGCTGCCCAGCCGGCCCGAGTGGGCCTCAAGGTTCACGCTGCTGGCCTCCGCCGGCGGCGTGGCGGCCGGGCCGGCGATCGGCGGAGTGCTCTCCGTCCTCCCCGGCCCCACCTCCACGCCGTACTACCTGCACTCCGTTGTCCTGCTGGCGCTGCTGGTGCCGCTCTACCTGCTCAAGGCCCGTCCCGCCATCACTTCGGTCGCCGGCCAGCAGCCGCTGAAGGTCCTCGCGCCCCGCCGCCCCTCCGTCTCCAGCGAGGCCCGCGGCGCGTTCTGGCTGGCCTCGGCCGTAGGGTTCCTCAGCTTCGCCGTCTTCGGCTTCTGCCTCTCGCTGGCCCCGGGCTATTTCGCCCAGATCGTCCACGCGGACTCCCGTCCCCTGATCGGGCTCCTCGCCGGGCTGACCCTGGCAGCCTCGGCGCTGAGCCAGCTCCTTGCCGTGCGCGGCGGTTTTGTGGTGCCCGCCGGGCTGTCCCTGCTGGCCGTGTCCGTGCTGCTCATCGCTGCGGCCGCGGCGATCAGCAGCCCGTGGCTGCTGATTGCGGCCAGCATTACCGCGGGGCTCGGCCAGGGCGTCTCCTTCCGCACCGTGTTCAACGATGTGGCGGGGAAGGTGGAGGCGTCCCGGCACGCCCAGATCATCAGCACCGTGTACGTGATCACCTACCTCGGCAGTGCCTTGCCGGTGATCGGGCTCGGCCTGGCCGCCGGCGCCGTCGGCCTGCAGACGGCCGTGGCAGGCTTCGTTGGGCTCTGCGCCGTCGTTGCGCTCGGCCTCGCGGCGCTCACGCTGCGGAACGCCCTGCGGACGCAGGCCTGAGGGCCTGCCTGAGGGCGCCCGGCGCCGTCGGCGGCCAGTTGTCCTGAACTAAGCCCCAGCGCCGGGGCGAACAATGGGCATGTCCCACCAGGCCGGCAGGGGGAATGGGCATGTCCGTCGGTCGCCCAGGGACATGTCCGGTGTAGGGCGCGAGCAATGGACATAGTGCCGGTATGTCCACCCTCCGGCACGAAGAATGGGCATGTCCCACCTGGCCGGCCCGACGAATGGGCATGTCCCACCGGACCGGCACGAAGAATGGGCATGTCCCCCCGGACCGGCATCGGAACCACACCCGTCACCCGGGTGCTACCAACGCCGGACCCGCCCGGGGCTAGTCCGGCAGCGGTCCGTGGTTGCCCTGAATGTGGTCGAACACCAGGGTGGTCTCGGTGTGGCCCACCACCGGATCCGTCGCCAGGTTGTCCAGCACCCAGTCGCGCAGGTCCTCGGTGGTGGCGACGGCGATATGCAGCAGGTAATCCACCGAGCCAGAGGTGTGGAAGGTGGAAAGCACGGCGGGCAGTTTGGGCACGCGGGCGGTGAAACGGTCGATTTGTTCGCGGTCGTGGGCACGCAGCCGGACCGCGATCAGCGCCTGCACCGAGCGGCCCACGGCGGCCAGGCTGAGTTTGGCTTCAAAGCCCTGGATGATCCCGCGCTCGGACAACGCCCGGGTGCGCATCAAGGCCGTGGACGGGGCAATCCCCACCAGTTCGGCCAGGTGTTTGTTGGAGATCCGGGCATCGGCGACCAGTGCGGCGAGCAGGCGCTCGTCAATGGCGTCCAGGGGTTCGCTGATGCCGGTTCCGGGCCGAACATTCTTCGTGGGGCTGCTCACGGATCCTCCTTGATGTGGTGTGAGTTCATCATAAACGGCGCTTTCCGGCAGTTCCATTCACAGCCTCTACAAAAGTCCGAATTAGTGCCAGATACTTACCGCATTCAACGGTGAATATTCAAAGGAGTACGGTGCTTTCTCAAGACTCGCTGGCGGTCCATGCCGGCCGGAACGGACTCACGGAACTCGGCGTCCACGCAGTCCCGATCGATCTCTCCACCACGGCCCCGCTGCCCTCGGTCCACGACGGCGGCCTCGCGTACGAACAGATGGCCACCGGCGGCCCGCACCTGGACGGCCAGAGCACGGTCTACCAGCGGCTGTGGAATCCGACCGTCGCCCGCTTCGAAGAAGGCGTCGCCCTGCTCGAGGCCACGGAAGAAGCCGTCGCTTTTGCCACCGGCATGGCCGCCCTGAGCGCGGTGCTGCTCGCCGTCGTCGCCACCGGGAAGAAGCACGTGGTGGCGGTCCGCCCGCTCTACGGCGGCAGCGACCACCTGCTGGCCTCCGGAGTGCTGGGGACCGAGGTCACCTTCACCACCCCAGATGGCATCCGCGCGGCGATGCGCCCCGACACCGGACTGGTCATCCTGGAGACCCCGGCCAACCCGAGCCTGGAGCTCGTGGACATTGCCGCCGCGGCCGCCGCCGCGGACGAGGTGCCGCTGCTGGTGGACAACACCTTCGCCACCCCCATCCTCCAGCAGCCCTACCGGCACGGGGCAGCCATGGTGCTGCACAGCGCAACCAAGTTCTTCGGCGGCCACGGCGACGCTATGGGCGGCGTCGTCGCCGCTTCCCCGGAGTGGGCCGTCCGACTGCGCCAGATCCGCGCCATTACCGGCGGCATCCTGACGCCATGGCCTGCCTACCTGCTGCACCGCGGGCTGGCCACCCTGCCGGTCCGGGTGCGGGCGCAGCAGGCCGGCGCCGAGAAGGTCGCGGCCGCCCTGTCTGGGCACGAGCTGATCCGCCGGGTCTTCTTTCCGGGCCTGCCGGAGTGCGATCCGCGGGGCCTGATCGGAACGCAGATGGCGGGCCCGGGGTCGCTGGTGGCGTTTGAGCTGGCCAGCGCCGAGCACGCCGAACGTGTCCCGGCCGCCGTCAGCATGATCACCCATGCCGTCTCGCTCGGGGGCATCGATACCCTCATCCAGCACCCCGCGGGGCTGACCCACCGGCCGGTGGCCGCAGAGGCCAAGCCGCACGCCAGCCTGCTGCGGCTGTCCGTAGGACTGGAGGATCCGGCCGACATCGTGGCGGACCTGGTCCAGGCCCTCGAGGCAACCCGCTAGAGCGCTGCCGTCCCCGCCGGGGCTGAGCCCGGTGCCACGGCGGGATGCACGACGGCGGTGATTACCGCCGTCGTGCAGGCCAGCCCCACCACCGCGAGGGCAAGGGCCGCCCAGCCCAGAGACTGGAAGAGCAAGCCGCCGGCCCAGCCGATGACGCTCGAGCCCAGGTAGTACGCGAGGTTGTACAGCGAAGCGGCCTGCGCGCGGCCGGTGCTGGCGATCACGCCGGTCCAGCCGGAGCCGATGCTGTGGGCGGCGAAGAATCCGCCGGTAAACAGCAGCAGGCCCACCAGGATCAGGCCCAGCAGCTGGGTCAGGGTCAGCGCCAGGCCGGCGACCATCAGCACGGTGCCGGCCACCAGCACATTGCGCCGGCCGAAGCGCACGGTCAGGCCGGCGGCCCAGCGGGCGGACACGGTGCCGGAGAGGTAGGCCAGGAAGATCAGGCTGATCAGGCTGGCCGGCAGGCTGAACGGCTCGCCGGAGAGCCGGAAGCCAAGGTAGTTGTAAACCGCCACAAAGCCCCCCATCAGCAGGAACGCCTGGACGTAGATGGCCAGCAGCCGCGGATTCCGGGCATGGCCGGACAGCGTCGTGAGCGCGCCGTGGAAACCGGCGGCGGCAGCGGCGGTGAAGTTCCGGGCCGGCGGCACCAGGACCAGGAACAGGACGGCCGCGGCCGTGGCCATGGCGGAAACCGCCAGCGCTGCGGCCCGCCAGCCCCACAGTTCACCGACCGGGCCGGCGACGAGCCGCCCCGCCAGCCCGCCGAGCGTGGTGCCGGCGACGTAGGTGCCGGCGGCCAGTGCGGCATGAGCCTTGTTGACTTCCTCGTTGAGGTAGGCGATGGCGATGGCCGGGATGCCGCCCAAGGCCATGCCCTCAGCCATCCGCAGGCCCAGCAGGACCGGAAAGCTCGGTGCCAGCGGGGCAAGCAGCCCCAGCACCGTGGCCACGGAGATGCCCCAGGCCATGGCACGGACCCGGCCGATCCGGTCGGCGAGGAAGGACCACGGGAGCACAGTCACAGCCAGGCCCACGGTGGCCAGCGAGATGGTCAGCGCGGCCTCGGCCGCCGTCACCTGCAGCTCGCCGGCGATGAGCGGCAGCACGGCCTGGGTGGAATAGAGCTGGGCGAAGGTGGCGACGCCGGCGAAGGCGAGGCCAGCGAGGATCCGGCGGTAGGCCGCCGATCCCTTGGGATGGCCCGCCCACCCGGGGTTGCCGGCGAGTGCCGCCGCCCCGGCACTGGCTGCGGCGGGGGAGGAGCTGAGCGGGAGGCGGGGCATTCCACCAGACTAGGCGCCCGAAAGACATGCTTCCAATGCATGTTTTCTATAGGATCAATAGCAAATTTGGAACGATTGAGGAGCTGGGTGCCATGGACGTGGAGCACAAGCAGTTGGTCCAGTTGCTGCCCCTGCTGCCGCTGCTTGCCGAGCTCGGCCGTACCCAGCACATCACCGCGACCGCCGAGGTGCTGGGGCTGCCCCAGTCCACGGTAAGCCGGGCAGTCGCGCGGGCCGGCACCATCATCGGCACCGAGCTGTTGATCCGCGACGGCCGCGGCGTGCGGCTGACCGCCGCGGCCAAGGCGCTCCTGCCGCACATCGAGGCGGCGCTGGGCGAGTTCCAGGCCGGGCTGGACCTGGTCCGGCACGAGTCCGAGGTGGTGCGCGGACGGATCGCGGTCTCCTTCCAGCACACCTTCGGGGAGGCGATGCTGCCGCTGCTGATCAGCGCGTTCCGGCAACGGCATCCCCAGCCGGCCTTTGACCTCAGCCAGGGCGCGCGGGACGGCTGCCTGGCCGAACTGGCCGCGGGCGACGCCGACCTGGCCCTGACCGCGCCCCTGGCGGCGCCGAGCGGGCTGATCTCCTCGGCCGGCCTCTACCGGGAACCACTCCGGCTGGTGGTGCACCATTCGCACCCGCTGGCCACGCGCCGCCGAGCCCGGCTCGCGGAGATCCGGCACGACCCGTTCGTGGCGATGGGACCGGGTTACGGCATGCGCTCGCTGACGGACGCACTGTTCCGGGAAGCCGGCTTCCGGCCCCGCATCGCGTTCGAAAGCCAGGACTCCCACACCGCCAGGGGACTCGTCTCGGCCGGACTCGGCGTCAGCATCCTCCCGCCCGGCGGGCTGGCGCCTGGACGCCACACCCCGGCGCAGCCCGGCGAGCTGGGCTGGGTGGAACTCGCGCTGGACTCCCGGCTGGCCTTCCGGGAGATCGGCCTGGCCTGGCGGGAGCGGCGCGGGGGAGCGGACGCCGAGCCGGACCCGGTGCGGCTGTTCCGGGAACTGGTGCTCAGCGAGGGCCCGGCGCTGCTGGCCGGCTTTGTCCGCGGCCGTTCCGGCAACTGAACGGACCCCCGGCGCCTCAGCCGCCCGCCGTCGCCGTTGTTCGCTCGCGTGTTCCGTCCGGACTCGACGTTTCCGCGCGGCGAGCCCGGAGCGAAGCCGCGAGCGGGCGGACCGGCGACGCCGCCTCAGCCCAGCAGCCCCGCCATGACCTCCGCGACGGACCCGGCCCGCGCCTGCTGCCAGCCGGTCCCTGCCCAGAGATTCAGCCTCTCCGGGTCCCCGGCGGCAGCAGCGGCTGCCCGCAGCGGGGCGGTGAGGTGGTGCACGGCCGGGTAGGCCTCGGGCGCGTCGGGGTGGTCCCGGACAAACTCGTTGACCAGCGCCCGGGCCGAGCGTCCGGTGAAGGCCCGGGTCAGTTCGGTCTGGGTGAAGTGCGGGCTGTCCAGCGCATTCTTGTGCAGCTGCCGGGCGCCGCTCTCGTCCGTGCGCAGGAAGGCGGTGCCCAGCTGGCCGGCCTCGGCCCCCGCGGCCAGCGCCCGGTCCAGGCCCGCGGCGTCCATGATCCCGCCGGCCGCCGCGAGGGGGAGCGCGACGGCGGCGCGAACCGCCGCGACCAGCTCCGCCGTCGTGCCCGGAGCCGCGGAACCCGGAGCCGCTGAACCCGGCAAGAACGCCGCGCTGTGGCCCCCGGCGGACGCATGCTGCACCACGAGGGCGTCCACGCCCTGCTCGGCCGCCTGCCGGGCCTCCGCCACCGAGGTGACCGTGGCCAGCACCGCCGACCCGGCCCGCTGCAAGGCCCGGACGAACTCCGCGCCGGGGAGCCCGAACGCGAAGCTGACCAGCTCCACCGGGTCTGCCAGGAGGGCGTCGATCTTGCCCTGCCACTCGTCGTCGTCATCGAGCCGCAACGGCGGCAGCTCCACACCGTAGCGCGCGGCGTCCGCATGCAGGCTGAGCCGGTACTCCTCGAGTGCGGCCAGGGCAGCCGCGGGCGGCGCCAGCTGGTCCGGATCCGGGACGAACACGTTCATGCCGAACCGCGCGCCCGATTCACGGGTGGCGTGGATGTCCGCCTGCATGGCGGCAACGCCCTTGTACCCGGCCGCCAGGAAGCCCACGCCCCCGGCCGCATGCGCGGCTGCCACGAAGGCCGGCGTTGACGTCCCGCCCGCCATCGGGGCGGCGATGACCCGGGTACCAAAGAGACTGTGCGGCATTGCTTACTCCTGCCAGTGATTCAGTAGGCTGTCCAAGTGACCCATTCTGACATCCCTCCCGCGCCGGCAGTCTCCGCCTCCGCCGCCTCCGGTGCCGTGATCGGACTCGATATCGGCGGGACCAAGACCCGCGGGGTCCGCTTCGAGGCCGGAACCCCGGTGGCGGACGAATCGGTCGGCAGCGCCAACGTCCAGAACGTCAGCCAGGACGAGGCCATCCGGAACCTCGCGGAACTCTTCGGCCGGATCGGCGGGGGAGACGTCGCCCAGGTCTACGCCGGTTCCGGCGGCATCGACACCGACGACGACGCCGCGGCGCTCGCCGCGCTGATCGCCCCGCACGTGCCCGGCGCCAAGGTCACCGTGGTCCACGACTCCCGCCTGCTGCTGGCCGCCGGAGGTGCCAGCACCGGCGTCGCCGTCATTGCCGGAACCGGCTCGGCCGCGTGGGGCCGGAACAGCCACGGCGACGAGGCCCGGGCCGGCGGCTGGGGCTATCTGCTCGGCGACGAAGGCAGCGGCTACTGGCTGGGCCGCGAAGCGGTGCGCCACAGCCTGCGCCGGATGAACCAGGGGCTGGAACCGGATGAGCTGACCCGCGCCCTGCTCGACTCCTGCGGGCTGGACCACCCGAACAAACTGATTGCGCTGTTCCACTCGCCCCAGACCGGCCGCCGCTTCTGGGCCCAGCGCGCTCGGCTCGTCGTCGAAGCGGCCGACGCCGGCCACGCACCGAGCCAGGCGCTGATCGAGCAGGCCGGCCGCGACCTCGCGGGCCTAGCCGAACAGACCGTCCGGCAGCTGGGCATCGAGGGGCCGGTGATCCTGGGCAGCGGCCTCGGCATGAACGTGCCGCGGCTGCAGGACGCGTTCCGCGCTGCCCTCGCCGGCGCCGGGATCACCGATGTCCGGGTCCTGCAGCAGGAACCGGTGTTCGGCGTGCTCCAGCTCGTCGCCGAGCAGGGCTAGCGCACAACTACTGCCGGCGCCGGGGGCGCAACGGCACCCCTGGCAGCGGCGGCGCCGGGATCCGGCCGGCCTCGGCGCCGGCGTCGGGACCGTGCCCGCGCACCAGCCCGAACCGCGCCCGCGCCGCGTCGTCGTCCGAAAGCCCGGCCTGGGCTTCCCAGTCCAGCCGCGACTGCTCCACCTCCTCGTGGCTGCGGCCCACGAAGTTCCACCACATCAGCAGTTCCTCCTCGAACGGCTCGCCGCCGAGCAACACAAAGCGGGTGCCCGGCGCGGCGTCGAGATCCAGGCGGCTGCGCCCGGTGCCGAGGTAGCCGAGAGGCCCCGGTGCCACGTCCTGGCCGTCCAGCGACAGGGTCCCGTCGAGCACCAGCACGGCGTGTTCGAAGCTGGGGTCCAGCGGCAGGCTGATCCGGCCCGCGCAGCTGATGTCGGCGCCCACAATCGGTGAGTACACCGTCGCCGGGGAGGTGGCGCCCGCGAGGGTCCCCACGATGACCGTCGCCGTGAATCCGTCGCCGCGGACCACAGGCAGCTCGCGGTGCTGTTCAAAGGCCGGGGCACGGTGCCGTTCGGCGTCGGGCAGCGCAACCCACAGCTGCAGCCCGCGCTGCAGCGGCAGTTCGTGCTCAGCCCCGCCTGCGGGAAGCACAGCGAACTCAGAGTGCGAGACGCCGCGGCCCGCGGTCATGATGTTCAGTTCCCCCGGGCGGACCAGCACGTCGCTGCCAACGCTGTCCCGGTGGCGGATGGTGCCGGCCAGCGGCCAGGTGACGGTCTGCAGCCCGGTGTGCGGGTGCGGTAGCACCGACATGGCCACCCGGTCCGGGCCGAAGCTGTCCAGGAAACACCACGCTCCCACGGTCGGCAGCCCGCGCTGCGGCAGCGTCCGGGAGACGTTCATGGCGCGGACCCCGCCGAGGGGGACCTCACGGGCCGGCCACAGTTGCAAGCACGGTCCGCTGGCGGCGCCCTCCACACTGTGGGCGGCCGGGCAGACTTCTTCGGGCGGAAGGACTTCGAGGTTGGTCACCCTCAAACTCTAGGGCCCGGACGGGAGATCCGGCAGGGGCGGCGCTGCGCCGTTACGCTGGTTCAATGACCCTCCCATTCGACACCCGCCCGGCCGCCTACGCAGTCATTGTCCGCGACGACAGCCTCCTGCTGGCGTACTGGAAGCAAGGCGGCCGCGAAGGCTGGACCCTGCCCGGCGGCGGCCTGGACCTCGCCGAGCATCCGGTGGACGGGTGCCGCCGGGAGATCCAGGAGGAGACCGGCTACGACGCCCGGATCGGCGCCCTGCTGGGGATCGACGTCGGACACTGGCCGGCAGAGACCCGGCTCGACGGCGGCCAGCGCGACTTCCAGTCGCTGCGGCTGGTCTACGAGGCGAGCGTCAGCGGCGGCGAACTCCGGCACGAGGTGGGCGGCAGCACCACCCACGCTGCCTGGATCCCGCTGGCCGAGGTGGCCGCCCTGAACAGGGTCTCGCTGGTGGATGCCGGGCTCCGCCTCTACCGCGAGCGGCCCCTGGACGGCAAACTGGCGTGACAAAACGCTAGCCACCCGCGGTGCGGGCGGCTAGCCTAGAGACTCCGCGGCCGGGACGGCCGCCAGACAGCCGGGGAGGTGGAAGTGATGACTGCAACGGATCTGCGCGCACCGCGCACAACCTCAAACCACTTCATTGTTCCTGCCCCGCACGTCCGCACTTCCTAGCCCACCACAGCTGACCGGTCCGTCTGACCGCAGCGGGCAGCGCACTTTCCGGGGCCCAGCAAAGGGTTTCCATTGAATCTTCAACGCAGCCAACAAACGGCTCTCCAAGGGCCGGTCCGTTTCGGTTTCACCGACGCCGTCACGGAACTTTTCTTCTCCCATCCCGTCCCGGGCGGCACCGGCGCCGGACGGGTGGTGCGGGTGGACCGCAACCTCGTCCTGGTGGCGGACCACAACGGACAGTCGCACCTGCCCTACCCGCGGGCCGGGACAGTCCCGGCCACCGGCGACTGGGTCTGGCTCGGCAACAACCAGGCCGGGGAGCCCACCATCCTGGGCGTGCTGCTGCGCCGGTCGGAGCTGAGCCGCAAGCGCGCCTTCGAGGCCTCCTCCGAGGCGCAGGTGCTCGGCGCCAATATGGACCTCGTCGGTGTGGTGGTCCCGGTGGACCGCCCGCTGACCCACAACAGGCTCGAGCGCACACTCGTCGCGGCCTGGGATTCCGGCGCCACCCCGCTGGTGGTGATCACCAAGGCGGACCTCAAGCAGGTGGCGGACGACGTCGTCGGGCAGGTTATGCTGCAGGCCGCCGGCGTTGCGGTGGTCGCCACCAGCGCCGAACACGGCGACGGCCTCGATGAGCTGCTGGGGCATCTCCCGCCCGGCGGCACCATCGTGTTGCTGGGCCCGTCCGGCGCCGGTAAGTCCACCCTGATCAACGCGCTCGTGGGCTTCGAGGCCCAGGAAACGGGCGCGGTGAGGGCAGGCGACGGCAAGGGCAGGCACACCACAACCTCCCGGGAACTGGTGCCGCTGCCCGGTGGGGCGGTGCTGATGGACACGCCCGGGGTGCGCGGCTTCGGTTTGTTTGATGCCGAGGATGGCCTGGACGAGGTTTTCGGCGACCTTGAGGACCTCTTCGCCCGGTGCCGGTTCGCTGACTGCGCGCACGGCCGCGAACCCGGCTGCGCTGTGCAAGCCGCCCTCGCGGCTGGCGAGCTGGAGGGCCGCCGCTGGGAGAGCTATCTCAAGATGCGGCGCGAAGTGGCGGCATTGGAACGGCGCCATGATGCGGCGGCCCGGCGGGCCTATCAGCGGGAGTGGCACCAGAAAGTAGTGGTTGCCAGCCGGAGCCAGCGCGCCGCCGAACGGCTCAGCCACGACCAGCCCCGCAGGGCCAGGGAAGGGGCCAAAGGAAAGGGCAAGGGCCGCGCCAAATAGCGGCCGGAAATAACAGGCCCATCCGGAACCCTAATGGTGCCGAATGCCACAGGTAGCCCTGGCTCCGCTGGCCGTATCGGACCCGATTCTTCGAATCGTTCCCCCGAGTCGGTCAGCGGCGCCAGCTACGCTGGGTCATACCCGCTTTACAGCTAAAAATCAACATGCATATGATCAGTTGGCTGGACCGTCCCATGTTGCCGCCAACAGTTAGGTAAGCCCGGAATGGCAGAGGCCATGATCGAGTTCCAGAGCGTCACCAAGCAGTACCCGGGCGGCCAGGCCGCCGTCGACGATCTGAGCATGTCTATCGACAAGGGCGCCATCACGGTCTTCGTCGGGCCGTCCGGCTGCGGCAAGACCACCTCCCTGCGGATGATCAACCGCATGGTCGAGCCGACGTCGGGCACCATCACCGTGGACGGACGGGACGTCACCACCGTGCCGGCCGCGCAGCTGCGCCGCTCGATGGGCTACGTCATGCAGTCCTCCGGGCTGATGCCCCACCGCTCTGTCCTGGACAACATCGCCACCGTCCCGCGGCTCAACGGCGTGTCCAAGGCGGCGTCCCGCAAGCGCGCGCAGGAGCTGCTCGACGTCGTCGGCCTCGCCGCCGGGCTCGGCCGGCGCTACCCCTCCCAGCTGTCCGGCGGCCAGCAGCAGCGCGTCGGGGTGGCGCGCGCGCTCGCCGCCGACCCTCCCGTGCTGCTAATGGACGAACCGTTCAGCGCCGTTGACCCCGTGGTGCGCGACGAACTGCAGAAGGAACTGCTCCGGCTGCAGCGCGACCTGGCCAAGACCATCGTGTTCGTCACCCACGACATCGACGAGGCGACCGTGCTGGGGGACAAGGTGGCCGTCTTCGCCTCCGGCGGAAAGCTGGCACAGTACGCCACCCCGGAAGAGATCCTGCGCGCCCCGGCCAACGACTTTGTTGCGTCCTTTGTGGGCCGCGACCGGGGCTTCCGGCACCTTGCGTTCAGCCCGTCCGACGGCGTCGCGGTCCACCCGGTCCACACCGTCCGCGCGGGCGACCTCGCCCGTGGCGGCGGCCCGGACGCGGACGAATGGCAGCTTGTGGTCGACGACGAGCGCCGGCCGCTCGGCTGGAGCGCTCCGGGCGCCGGCCCGGCCACCGTCCCGGGCGGATCGCTCTTCCACAAGGGCGAGACCCTCCGCCGGGCACTGGACGCCGCCCTGTCCTCGCCGTCCGGACTCGGCGTCGCCGTGGACGCGGACGGCAGGGTGGCCGGTGTGATCACGGCGGCGGAAGTGCTCGCCCTGATCGAAGCGGACCGCCGGGTCCGGCAGGGCGCGCGCTGATGGAATGGTTCCTGGCCAACAGCGGGCAGGTCTTCAGCCTCGCCGGCCAGCACCTCGTCCTGGCCGTCCTGCCGATGATCTTCGGCCTGCTGATTTCCATCCCGCTTGCCCAGCTGGCCCGCCGGAACCGGACCCTGCGCACCGTCGTCCTCACCGCCTCCTCGCTGCTCTACACCATCCCCTCACTGGCGCTCTTCATCATCCTGCCGACCGTGCTGGGTACCAGGATCCTGGACCCGGTCAACGTGGTTGTGGCCCTGACCATCTATGCCGTCGCGCTCCTGGTCCGGGCCGCCCTGGATGCCTTCGACTCGGTGGACGAGGACCTGCAGCAGGCCGCCGTCGCGATGGGATTCAAACCCTTGGCCCGGTTCCTGCAGATCGACCTGCCGCTGTCGCTGCCCGTGCTCTTCGCCGGACTCCGGGTGGTCTCGGTGAGCAACATCTCCCTGGTCAGTGTCGCCGCCCTGCTAGGCATCGGGAATCTTGGCATGCTTTTCACTTCCGGGCTGCAGCGCGACTTCGTCACCGAGGTGCTGGTGGGGATTGTCGCCATCCTGGTGCTGGCGCTGCTGATGGACGCGGTGCTGGTGCTGCTGGAACGGCTCCTGACGCCCTGGACCCGGGCCGGCGCCGGCTCGCCGGGCCAGCCCGGCGGGCCGGCCGCGGCCCGGCGTCTTTCAGAATCTGCCGCGGGGGCGTCAGCATGAGCGACGTCTTCACCGACACCTTTGCCTGGCTGGCCGACCCGGAAAACTGGGCGGGCAGCGCCGGTATCCCCGTGCGGCTGGCCGAGCACCTGCAGTACACCGGGCTCGTGATGCTGATTGCGTCCGCCATCGCGGTGCCGATCGGCCTCTATGTCGGCCACACCGGCCGGGGTCGGGTGGCCGTGGTGGCCCTTGCCGGTGCCCTCCGCGCGCTGCCGACCCTCGGGCTGCTGACGCTCTTTGTCCTGCTGGCCGGCATCGGGCTGATGCCCCCGGTCTGGGCGCTCGTGATCCTGACTGTGCCGCCGCTGCTGGCCGGGACGTACGCGGGAATCTCCAGCGTGGACCGGAACGTGGTGGACGCCGCCCGGGCCATGGGGATGACCGAGCTGCAGGTGCTGTTCCGCGCCGAGTTCCCCAACGCGCTGCCGGTCATGTTCGGCGGGTTCCGCACCGGCGTGCTGCAGGTGATCGCCACGGTGTCCGTCGTCGCCTACATCAACCTGGGCGGCCTCGGCCGGTACCTTTTTGACGGCCTCGTACTCTCCGACTTCCCGCAGATGCTCGGCGGCTCGCTGCTCATCGCAGGGCTCGCGATCGCCGTCGACCTGGTGCTTGTCCTGTTCCAGCGGCTCATCCTCACCCGCGGGGCCGCCCGCAAACCGAACCGCAGCCAGCAGGCCGCGGTACATCTCACAGACCCCGCGACCGCGGAGGCTGTTGTTCAAGGAGGTACGTCATGAAGGAAAACCGCCAACCTGCATTCGCCAGGCGCGCATTCGGCGGCTTGGCCGCCGGCGTCGGCCTGGCCCTGGCCCTGTCCGCGTGCGGGGGCTCGTCCAACCCACTGTCGTCGGCACCTGCCAGTGGTGGTTCTTCCGGCGGCGCCGGCGGCGCCCTCGTGGTCGGTTCGGCCGACTTCACTGAGAGCCAGATCATCGCCGAGCTCTACGCCGGGGCGCTCAACGCCGCTGGCGTCACCGCCAGCACCAAACCGAACATCGGTTCGCGTGAGGTCTACTTCAAGGCCGTGCAGGACGGCTCCGTCGACGTGATCCCCGACTACAGCGGCAACCTGCTGCTGCACGTCAACAAGGCCGCCACCGAGATCTCCGCCGCCGACATCGCCAAGGCGCTGCCGGGCAAGCTCCCCGACGGACTCGCCGTGCTGGATGCGGCCAAGGCCGAAGACAAGGACGCCATGGTAGTCACCAAGGCCACCGCGGAGAAGTACAAGCTGAAGTCCATCGAGGACCTGGCCAAGGTCTGCAGCGAGATCGTGGTGGGCGCGCCGGCCACCTTCGCCGAACGCGCCTACGGGCTGCCGGGCCTGAAGAAGAACTACAACTGCGAGCCCAAGAAGCTCGAACCCTTCAGCGACGGCGGCGGCCCGGTCACCGTCAAGGCCCTCCTCTCGGACCAGGTCCAGGTGGCCGACATCTACACCACCACCCCGGCCATCGCGGACAACGACCTGATGGTGCTGGAGGACCCGAAGAACAACTTCATCGCCCAGCAGGTCCTGCCGCTGTACAACAAGGCCAAAATGACGGACAAGGCCAAGGAGGCCCTGAACGCCGTCTCCAAGCTGCTCACTACCGAGGACCTGATCAACCTCAACCGCGCGGTGGGCGGCAGCCAGAAGCAGAACCCGAAGGACGCCGCGGCAGCGTGGCTCAAGGACAAGGGCTTGGTCAAGTAGACCGGAGTTTCTGACCATTCGACGGCGGCTGCCGGACCCGGATCGCCCGGTCCGGCAGCC
>NZ_JBEEQE010000026.1:0-18935 GCF_040137805.1 Pseudarthrobacter sp. B907
GGGACCAGTCCACGCCCTGGCATGGGCATGTCCCGTTGGCGCGCCGGGAGATGGGCATGTCCACGAGGCAAGCCCCCGCCCCTGACATTGCGGAACATAATTACTGCGCCAGTTTGCGGAACGGGCCGATATCCTGTGAACCGGGTCACGAAATGGCCTAGGGTAGTTGCTACCGGAAACTACATCCAGTTGCGTAATTCATTCCGCAGTTGCAGCTAAGAAGCAGGCATGGCCAAGCAGACCCCGTTTTTCTCAGCAATCAGTCGTCTCTATCCGCACGTCAGGCCGATCATGCCGCGGCTTGTCCTGGGCCTGATCTCTGCCTTGATGGCCAGCCTTGTCGCCCTGGCCATCCCCCAGGTGCTGCGGGTCCTGATCAACGACTGGCTGCGGCCGGGCGGAAGCAGCCAGGCCGTCTGGATCGCCTCGGCGGTGATCCTCGGGCTGGGCATCGCCGAAGCCGGGCTGGTGGCGCTGCGCCGGCAGTTCGTCATCAATCCGGCCACCACGGTGGAAACCCGGATGCGGGTCTCGCTCTACGACCACCTGCAGGACCTGGCCGTGTCCTTCCATGACCGCTGGGGCTCCGGCCAGCTGCTCTCCCGCGCCATGACGGACCTGAACTTCCTCCGGCGCTGGATGGCGTTCGGGGCGATCATGCTGGTGGTCACCACCCTCACGGTGGTGATCGGCGTCGTCGTGATGTTTGCCATGAGCTGGCAGCTCGCGCTGATCTTCCTGGCCGCCGCCGTGCCGATCATGATCTACGGCTTCCGCTTCCAGACCCGCTTCCGCCAGGTGGCCCGCCGCAGCCAGGACCAGGCCGGCGACCTCGCCACCGCGGTGGAGGAATCCGTCCACGGCATCCGCGTACTCAAGGCCTTCGGGCGCAGCCGGGAGGCGCTGGAGAACTTCAACGAACAAGCCGAGGAACTCCGCCAGACCGAGATCGCGAAGGCCAAGCACCTGGCCGCCTTCAGCCTCGCCGTCACGCTGCTGCCCGAGCTGGCCCTCGGCGCCGGGCTCGTCGTCGGCGTCATGCTGGCCGCTGGCGGCCAGCTCAGCATCGGCTCGCTCGTGGCTTTCTTCGCCACCGCCGCCGTGATCGCGGCGCCGGTGGAGTTCTGCGGCATGCTGCTGGCCATGGCCCTAACCGCCAAGACCGCGGTGGACCGGCATTTCGAGGTGATGGACTCGGCGAACACCATCACCAGCCCGGACGAGCCGCGCCGCCCGGCCGAGCTCACGGGCGCCCTGGCCTTCCGCAACGCCACCTTCGCCTTCGAGGACGCCCCGGAGAAGCCCATCCTCAAGGACATCTGCCTGGACATCCGGCCGGGCGAGACGATGGCCCTGGTGGGCATCACCGGCAGCGGCAAGAGCGCTCTGCTGCAGCTGGTGCCGCGCCTGTTCGAGGTTACAGCGGGCTCGGTGACGATCGACGGCGTGGACCTGCGCGACTTCAGCGTCGAGGACCTGCGCACCATCGTCTCGGTGGCCTTCGAGGACACCACGCTCTTTTCCAGCTCCGTCCGGGACAACGTGCTGCTCGGTGTGCAGGGGCAGGAGTCGCCGGAGCGCCGGGAAGAGATCCTGGCCGAGGCGCTCGACACCGCCCAGGCGCACTTCGCCTACTCCCTGCCGGAAGGCCTAGACACGCTGATCGGTGAGGAGGGACTGAGCCTCTCCGGCGGGCAGCGGCAGCGCATCGCCCTGGCCCGGGCCGTCGCCGCCAGGCCGAAAGTGCTGGTCCTGGACGATCCGCTCTCCGCCCTGGACGTCAACACCGAGGAGCTCGTCGAGGCCCGGCTGCGCGCCGTGCTCGCGGACACCACCACCCTGATCGTGGCCCACCGGCCCTCCACCGTGGCCCTGGCCGACCGGGTGGCCCTGCTGGAGGACGGCCGGATCGCCGCCGTCGGCACCCACACGGAACTGCTCGCGGAAAACAGCCACTACCGCTACGTGATCGCCAGCCTGGACCCGGAACCGCGGGACCTGGACTCCGAACTGTCCGCCCTCGAGGCCGAGGAGGTGTCCCGATGAGCACGGCCACCTTTGGCACCGCCAACGAGGACAACGCGCACCTGTCCAAGTCCGAGAGCAGGGCCGTGCGGCGCCGCTCCCTGGCCCTGCTCGGATCACTGATCCGGCCGGTCCGCCGGCGCTTCTGGCTGACCATCGCCGCCGTCGTCCTGTCCCAGGCCGCCCGTGTGGCCGGCCCGGCGCTGATCGCGTTCGGGATCGACCATGCCCTGCCGGCGCTGCGTGCGGGCGACAACCTCCCGCTGATGCTGGCCGGCGCCGCGTACCTCGCCGCGGCCGTCGCGACGGCGGGCCTGACCGCCCTCTACGTGACCTCGACGGCGCGCCTGAGCCAGGCGATGCTGCTGGACCTGCGGGTGCTCGTCTTCCGCCAGACCCAGCGGCTGAGCCTGGAGTTCCACGAGAAATACACCTCGGGCCGCATCATCGCCCGGCAGACCTCGGACCTTGAGGCGCTGCGGGAACTGCTCGACTCCGGGGTCAGCTCGCTCGCCTCCGGACTGCTGTTTATGGTCTTCACCGCCGTCACCGTGTTCGCCCTCGACTGGCGCAGCGGGCTGCTGGTGCTCGCCGCCGGCGTGCCGATGTACTTCCTGGCCCGCTGGTACCAGAAGCACTCCGAGATCGCGTTCCGCGAGTCCCGCGTCGTCTCGGCCCGGCTGATCGTGCACTTCGTCGAGACGATGACCGGCATCCGTGCCGTCAAGGCCTTCCGCAAGGAGCGCCAAAATGCCGAGCGCTACGCCGAACTCTCCGAGGACTACCGCAAGGTCACCGTCCGGTCGATCAACCTCAACGGTGTCCTCCAGCCCGGCCTGGTCCTGATCGGGAACGTCTGCGTCGCCGTCGTCCTGCTCACCGGCGGCTTCCGGGTGCTCTCCGGTGAACTCGCCGTGGGCGTGCTGCTGGCCCTGATCCTCTCGGCCAAGCGCTTCTTCCAGCCCGTCGACCAGATGGCGATGTTCTACAACTCGTTCCAAAGCGCGCAGGCGGCACTGGAAAAGGTCTCCGGACTGCTCGAAGAGGTGCCCACCGTCCGGCCCCCGCAGAACCCGGTGGCCCTGCCGGCGGCGGAGGGCCGCATCGACTTCGAGAACGTCGAGTTCCGCTACGGCGACGGTCCGGTGGTCATCCCCGCCCTGGACCTTCACATCCCGGCCGGACAGACGGTCGCCCTCGTGGGCCAGACCGGCGCCGGGAAGTCGACCCTCGCCAAGCTGATTGCCCGCTTCTACGACGTCTCCTCCGGTTCGCTCACGCTCGACGGCGTGGACCTGCGGCAGCTCACGACGGCGGACCTGCGCCGCAACGTTGTGATGGTCACCCAGGAGGCGTTCCTGTTCAGCGGCTCCGTGGCGGACAACATCGCCCTCGGCCGACCCGAGGCCTCCCGCGAGGAGATCGAGGACGCCGCGAAGGCCGTCGGCGCCCACGGCTTCATCACGGCGCTGCCGGACGGGTACGACACCGACGTCAACAAGCGCGGCGGCCGCGTCTCGGCCGGCCAGCGCCAGCTGATCAGCTTCGCCCGGGCCTTCCTGGCCCGGCCCGCGGTGCTGATCCTGGACGAGGCCACGTCCTCGCTGGACATCCCCTCCGAACGGCTGGTCCAGGCAGGCCTGGCGAGCCTGCTGCGGGGCGCCGGCTCCGGCGGAGCCGGCCGCACGGCGCTGATCATCGCGCACCGGCTCTCCACCGTGGAGACCGCGGACCGCGTGCTGGTGGTCCACGATGGCCGCGTGGTCGAGGACGGCACGCCCGCGGAGCTGATCGGCGGCGGCGGCCGCTTCGCCAAGCTGCACGGGGCGTGGAAGGACTCGCTGGTCTGAGCCGGCGCCGCCCGTCCTCCCTGTGACGGCTCCGATTCGCATCCGGGGCACGGATCGGATACTCTTGTGAAGTTGCTTTTGAAGTAACGGATCGGGATGTGGCGCAGCTTGGTAGCGCGCGTCGTTCGGGACGACGAGGTCGCAGGTTCAAATCCTGTCATCCCGACCAGTCAAAAGAGGGTCTTCCATACGGAGGACCCTCTTTTGTGTTTCCAGGAAGTCACCCGGCCGCCATGGCACCCGCCGCCGTCGCCGTCTTGATCCCGATGGCGGTCGAAGGCAAAAAAACAGCCCCGGAACACCTTGCGGTGCCGCCGGGGCTGTCCTTCGAGTGTGTGGTTACATCGGGTCGGGCCAGTTGCCGACGTTCGTGGAGTAGGTCATCGGGTCGGGCCAGTTGCCCACGGCCGTGGCCGTACGCATGGGGTCCGGCCAGTTGCCAACGGCGGTGATGTTGGTGGTATCGGCGATGGAACCTGCGGACAGAACGGCCGGAGCCGCTGCGGAGAAAGCCAGGGCGCCCGCGAGGACCGCGCCGGCTGCAATCTTCTTCAACATAGAGTTCCTCAATCTTGAGTTGGAGTCGTTACCAAGTCAGCACTGCCCTTGTTGACATACATTGTAAAATGTTTTCCACAGAGAGTGTCAAGCATTTAGTACATGAAGTGTCCGGAATGAGGTGGTATCCGTGGGGAACGGATTCGGGGAGAAACTCCGTGCGGAACGGCTGGAGCGTGGGCTCACGCAGGCCGAGCTGGGGAAGGATCTCTACTCGCCCAGCTACATCTCGCTGCTCGAAACCGGCCGCCGGGAACCCACCGCGGATGTCATCGAGGAGCTCGCCCGCCGGCTGGAGCTCGCCCCCAAAGCCCTTGAAGCATGGAGCCAGCCGGTTTCCGTGAGCGACGCCGAGTACGTACTGGCCGGCCTGTACGCCCGCCAGGCCTGGGACCTCCGGGACTACCCGCTGGCGGCGGTCCATGCCGCGGCGGCCGCCCAGATCGCCCTCGAGGCCAAAAACACCAGTGCCTGGTGGAACATGACCTACATGCAGGCCGAATGCATGATCAAGCAGGGCATGTGGGCCGACTGCAAGGCGATCGTACAGCGCCTGCTGGACCACCCGATGGCCGCCGAGTCGGCCGGCCTCGGGGTGCGTGCCCGGCAGATGCTGGCCGCGGCCGCGCAGGGCCAGGGCCAGCTGACCACGGCGGTGGAACAAGCCGAGGAGGCGGTGCGGCTCTGCTCCCAGCTGCCCACGGGTTCCACCCTCATCATCGGTGCGCTGCGCGCGCTGATCGGTGCCCTGGCCGAAAGCGGCCGGCTGGACGAGGCCTGGAAGTACTGCCAGGACATGAACGAACAGATGGACGAGCAGTCCATGTCCCAGTTGGCCGGTGAAGTGGCCTGGGTGGTCGGCAACGTCGCTTTCATGCGCCACGACTACGCCGAGGGCATCAAGTACCACGAGAAGGCCGCCAAGCTGCTCTCCCCCGCGCACGACATCGACCTCTGGGCCAGGTTCAACAAGGCCTCCGCCGCGGTGCGACTCTCCTCCGGGATCGTCGAGCCGGAAACCCTGTCCTCGATCGAACGCGCCGAGCTGGCCCTCTCGATCGTCGGCGGCAACAAGACGGACCACCTCGAAGTTGCCTTTATCCGGGCGCGCTGGCTCTACCTCACGGGAGACATCGTCGGCGCCGTGCAGAAGCTGCGCGAGATCCACGCCGAGCGGGACGTGCTGGCCAAGCACACCGCGGGCGAGGTTTCGCTCCTGCTGGGCAAGGCACTCAAGGCCGCCGGCGAAGCCGAGGAGGCCCTCGTGTACCTCGAGGAAGCCCAGAAGGAGTTCAGCGCGGCCGGAGCCTCGGACCGGGTCCAGCAGGCCATGGACGCCGTGCTCGAAATCCGGCTGGCCCAGCGCCGCGCCGCGGCCGCCGCCGGCACCTAGCCGGCACCAGGGCGGCCCCTGGCCGAGCGCCGGCCGCCGGACCGGCGCCCAAGCGGCGCCGCAGCCCCCGCCTCAGGCGAAGGACCGCCCGGTGAGCAGCTCGAAGGCCTCCACGTAGCGGCTGCGGGTGCGTGTGACGACGTCGGCCGGCAGTGCCGGCGGCGGCGTGTCGGAGGCCTTGTCCCAGCCGGACTCCGCGGACGTCAACCAGTCGCGGACGTACTGCTTGTCGTAGGACGGCTGCGCCTTGCCCGGGGCGTAGGTGCTGGCGTCCCAGAAGCGCGAGGAGTCCGGGGTCAGGACCTCGTCGCCGAGGGTGATGACGCCGGTGGCGGTGTCGATGCCGAACTCCACCTTGGTGTCGGCCAGGATGATGCCGCGGCCGCGGGCGATCTCCTCGGCCTTGGTGTAGATCTCCAGGGTCAACTCACGGAGCCGGCCGGCGATGTCCTCGCCCACCAGCTCCACAACGTCCTCGAACGTGATGTTCTCGTCGTGTTCCCCCACCTCGGCCTTGGCCGAGGGGGTGAAGATGGCCTCGGCCAGCCTGGACCCGTCCACCAGGCCCGGCGGCAGCGGGATGCTGCAGACCGTGCCGGATTCCCGGTATTCGGCCAGCCCGGACCCGGTCAAGTAGCCGCGGGCGATGCATTCCACCGGGAACATCTCGAGCTTCTTGCAGATCATGGCGCGGCCCTCCACGGCGGCGGGGACGCCGCCGTCGACCGTGGCTGCGAGCACGTGGTGCTCCACGCCGAGCTGCTCGAACCACCACAGGCTCAGCTGGGTGAGGATGCGGCCCTTGTCCGGGATCTCGCTGGCGAGGACATGGTCGAAGGCGCTGATGCGGTCGCTGGCCACCACGAGGACGCACTCGTGGCCGAAGCGCTCGGTGATGGAGGAGTCCGCCGGGATGTAGAGGTCGCGGACCTTCCCGGAGTAGACGTGCGTCCAGCCGGGCAGCTCCGTCGGCTTGGTGTCCAGGCCGCCCGCGGGCAGGGAGGAGTCAGTCGCGTTCATGGTCACGCCTTCGCTTTCGCGGCCGCGGCGGCCGCAGCTGCGGCGACGGCGGCGGCCGTGCCGGGCGCCGTCACCTTGATTTCGCCGCGCGCGGCCTTGCCGCCGATGTCGGTGCGGAACTGGCCGCCGTCGAGCTGGACCAGTTCGACGCCGTCGTACGCCCGTTCGCGGGCCTCGACCAGATCGGTTCCGAGCGCCACCACGGCGAGGACGCGGCCGCCGGCGGAGACCACCTTGCCCTCGTCGTCGAGCCTGGTGCCGGCATGGATCACGTGCACGCCTTCGATCGCCTCGACCTTCTTCAGGCCGCGGATGCGGTCCCCGGTGCGGGGCGTGCCGGGATAGTTTTCGGCGGCGACGACGACGGCGACGGCCGACTCCTTGGACCAGCGCAGCGGCTGGACCTTGTCCAGCTCGCCCTTCGCGGCGGCCATCAGCAGGCCGCCGAGGGGCGTCTTGAGCCGGGCCAGGACGGCCTGGGTCTCCGGGTCGCCGAAGCGGACGTTGAACTCGATGACGCGGGTGCCGCGGGACGTCAGGGCTAGGCCGACGAACAGCACGCCGACGAACGGGGTGCAGCGGTGCGCCATCTGGTTGACGGTGGGCTGCGCAACCCGGTCGATGACCTCCTGGACCAGGCCCTCGGGGGCCCAGTCGAGCGGGGTGTAGGCGCCCATGCCGCCGGTGTTGGGGCCCTCGTCGTTGTCAAAGATGCGCTTGAAATCCTGCGCCGGGGACAGCGCCACGGTGGTGCTGCCGTCGCACAGGACGAAGACGGAGACCTCGGGGCCGTCGAGGAACTCCTCGATCACGACGGTGCCGCCGGCGTCGAAGCAGCTCTGCGCGTGCGCCAGCGCCTCGTCGCGGTCCTTGGTGACCACGACGCCCTTGCCGGCGGCGAGCCCGTCATCCTTCACAACGTAGGGTGCGCCGAAGGTGTCGAGCGCGTCGGCGGCTTCCGCCGCGTTGGACGCCACCCGGGCCATGGCAGTGGGCACGCCGGCTTCGGCCATGACTTCCTTGGCGAACGCCTTGGAGGCCTCGAGCTTGGCGGCGGCCTTGCTGGGGCCGAAAACCGGGATCCCGGCATCGCGGACCGCGTCCGACACACCGGCGGCGAGCGGCGCCTCGGGACCCACCACCACGAGGTCGACGGCGAGCCTGGTGGCCAGGGCGGCGACGGCGTCGGGGTCGTTCGCGTCGATGGCGTGTGTGGGGACCAGCTTGCCGATGCCGGCGTTGCCCGGGGCCGCGTGGACCTCGGAAACATTCGGGTCGGCGAGCAGGGATCGGACAATGGCGTGTTCGCGGCCGCCGGGGCCGATGACAAGTACCTTCACAGTTCCCAAGGGTACGTTGTGGACCCGGCAGGCTCCTAAGCTGTGACCGTCCGACGGACATGCCCATCCTTCGGCCCTTGACGCTGGGTTCCGACGGACATGCCCATCCTTCGGGGCCAGGTCCCACCGGACATGCCCATTCCACGCCGCAGCCACTGGACAGAATCCGCATATGTCCCTCCCTCACGCCCGAGAATGGACATGCCCGTCCCTGTGAAGCCGCCCAATCCGCACGACGTGCCCTCCCGGGCCCCGATCCGACGGACCTGCCCATTCTTCGGGGCCGGATCCAACGGGACCTGCCCATTCCACGCCGCAGCCACTGGACGTAATCCGCATATGTCCCTCCCTCACGCCCGAGAATGGACATGCCCGTCCCTGTGAAGCCGCCCAATCCGCACGACGTGCCCTCCCGGGCCCCGATCCGACGGACATGCCCATTCTTCGGGGCCGGATCCAACGGGCCATGCCCATTCCACGCCGCAGCCACTGGACAGAATCCGCATATGTCCCTCCCTCACGCTCAAGAAGGGACATGCCCGTCCCTGTGAAGCCGCCCAATCCGCGCGACGTGCCCTCCCGGGCCCCGATCCGACGGACCTGCCCATTCTTCGGGGCCGGATCCAACGGGACATGCCCATTCCACGCCGCAGCCACTGGACATAATGCGCATATGTCCACTCCTCACGCCCAAGGATGGGCATGTGCGGCGCCGAGCACCGGGCGAGACACGGGGCAGGGCACGCTCCGCAGCACGCTCCGCACCCCGGGCGGTCAATCCGCGGGCCCCGCCGCTCCGAACACCCTGTATGACAACGCCCAGCACCCCGAAGCCCGGCACCACCCCCCAGGGCAGGAACCAGCGCATGCACCAGCGCAGGAAGCGCCTGCTGTCCGGGCCCGGTCCCCTCGCCGCGCTGGCCGGGGTGGTCTCCGCCGCCGTCGTGCTGGCCGTCGCGGAACTGGCCGGGGCGTTCTTCACGGCCCGCGCGACGCCGCTGATCGCCCTCGGCTCGACCTTCATCGATTTCACCCCGCCGTGGATGAAGGACTTCGCGATCGCCACCTTCGGCACCAATGACAAGGCCGCCCTGTTCGCGGGCATGGGCCTGACCATCCTGCTGCTGGCGTGCGTGCTGGGCATCGTGGCGTACCGCAGGTGGGCGCTCGGCGTCGCCGGGGTGCTCCTGATGGGGGCGGTGATCGTGGCCAGCGTGGTGACCCGGGCCGGAGTTAAGCCCCTCGATGCCATTCCTTCGCTGCTCGGGACCGCAGCCGGCCTCATCGTGCTCCGGCTCCTGATCACCCGGCTGTGGCGGATGCGGGAATGGCCGGAGGTGGCGTCGGACCGCGGCGCCAAGGAGCCGGAGCGTCCCGCCACCAGCCGCCGGGCTTTCTTCACCGCCACCGGCATCACCGCCGTGGCGGCCGCCGCCGCGGCCACCGGCGGACGGCTCCTGAGCGCCGCCCGCAGCAATGTGGCGCAGGCCCGTGAGGCCCTTAAGCTCCCCGCTCCCGCCAAGGCTGCCGCCGCCGTGCCCGCCGGCGTCCAGTCCAAGGCCCCCGGCGTCACCCCCTGGCTGACCCCGAACAAGGATTTCTACCGGATCGACACCGCCCTCAGCGTGCCGGAAATCGACGCCCAGTCCTGGGAGCTGCGGATCCACGGGATGGTCGAACAGGAGGTGCGGCTCAGCTTCCAGGACCTGCTGGACGCCCAGCTGATCGAATCCCACGTCTCGCTGACCTGTGTTTCCAACCCGGTGGGCGGGAACCTGGCCGGCAACGCCAAATGGCTGGGCATGCCCATCCGTGACGCGCTCAAGAGGGCCCGGCCCAAGGCTGGCGCCGACATGGTGCTCTCCACCTCGGTCGACGGCTTCAGCGCCTCCACGCCCCTGGAGGTCCTGCTGGATGACCGGGACGCGATGCTGGCGATCGGCATGAACGGCGAGGCCCTCCCATTGGAGCACGGCTACCCGGTCCGGATGGTGGTCCCGGGGCTGTACGGCTTCGTCTCGGCCACCAAATGGGTGGTGGACCTCGAGGTGACGCGGTTCGCGGACAACAAGGCCTACTGGACCCAGCGCGGCTGGTCCGAGCGCGGCCCGATCAAGACCATGGCCCGGGTGGAGGTCCCGAAGTCCTTCGCCAAGGTCGCCGCCGGGAAGGTCGCGATCGGCGGCACGGCCTGGGCCCAGACCCGCGGCATCACCAAGGTGGAGGTCCAGATCGACAACGGTCCGTGGACCGAGGCGGTGCTGTCGGCCGAGGCCTCCGTGGTGACCTGGCGTCAGTGGTCCTTCGACTGGGAAGCCACCCCCGGGCCGCATTACATCAAGGCGCGCGCCACCGACGGCACCGGCGAGGTGCAGACGGACAAGCGCGCCGATCCCGTGCCCGACGGCGCCTCCGGCTGGCAGTCCGTGATGGTCACCGTGGAGTAACCGGGCTGGGCCCGCATCGCACCATAGAATTGCAGCATGCCTTCGAACCCGCATGCCACCTTCACTGTTGAGTCCGCCGTCGAACTGGCAGTCGTTGAACGCAGCGGTTTTATCGAGTCCCGGCACATCGGCTCCGCCGTCGTGCTGTCCGCGGACGGCAACGTCGTCACCGAGCTCGGCGACATCACCACCCCGATCTACGCCCGGTCCACACTCAAGCCGCTGCAGGCCCTGGCGTCCATGCAGTCCGGGGTTCCGCTGCGCGGCGCGCAGGTGGCGATCGCGTGCGGAAGCCACGTAGGGTCCCTGGACCACATGGACGTGGTGGAGGGCATGCTGAAGGCCGCCGGCGTCAAGGAAACCCAGCTCCAGTGCCCGGCCGCGTGGCCCGAGGACGAGACGGCCCGGACCTGGCTGGTCCAGACGGAGCGCGGCAAGTCCCGGCTGGCGTTCAACTGCTCGGGGAAGCACGCAGCGTTCCTCTGGGCCTGCACGGAAAATGGCTGGGACACCCACAGCTACCTCGAACCGAACCATCCCCTGCAGCAGCGCATCCGCTCCGTGATCGAGGAGTACTGCGGTGAGCGCATCGCCCACCTGGGCATTGACGGCTGCGGGGCCCCGGTGGCGGCCGTGTCCCTCACCGGCCTCGCCCGCGCGTTCTCGAAGCTGGCCAAGGCCCCCGGGGACAACAGCTCCAACGCCCGCGCCGCCACGATTGCCACCTCCATGCTGGACTACCCGTGGGCCGTGCAGGGCCGGGGCCAGGCCAACACGATCGTGATGGACGAGCTGGGCATCATCGCCAAGATCGGCGCCGAGGGCGTGCTGGTCATGGCCACCCCGCAGGGCGTCGCGGTGGCGATCAAGGTCCTCGACGGCAACATCCGCGCCACCACCCTCGTGGGCCTGACCCTGCTGGCCGCCGCGGGCGCCGTCGAGATCCCTGAGGTCTCTTCCGTGCTGGAGAAGGTGGTGGACCCGGTGCTCGGCGGCGGCCGGCCGGTCGGCAAGATCCGCCTCGGCCACGCCGTCTCGGCCCTGTTGGACTAGGCCCGTGGCAGTTCAGCGACGGCGAATTGCCCTTGACGAGGGCCGCGCGGCGCTGGCCGCATGGCTCGAAGCCGACGCGGTCCCGCGCAACACACTCGCGACGGCGGTGCGCTACACCCTCGAGGAAGTCACCGCCCGGGCACCCGGCAACTCGGTGGAGGTGCGCGTGCCGCCGTTCGGCGTTACGCAGTGTGTGGAGGGCCCGCGGCACACCCGCGGCACTCCCCCGAACGTCATCGAGTGCGACGCCGCCACCTGGCTGGCGATGGTCACCGGCCGCCTCAGCTGGGCGGACGCAGTCGACGCCGGCACGGTGGCCGCTTCCGGTCTGCGGGCCGATCTGTCCAGGCTGCTGCCGCTTTAAGGCCTCAGCCGCGGCCGATAAACGGCATCCCGGCGGCGGTGATCACCATCGAGCCCACACTCGCGGACGCGGGCATATCCGCCATCAGCAACACCGCGCGCGCGGCGTCCTCCACCGGGAACATAGGCTCCACCCGGCGGCTGCCGTCGGCCTGAAGCGCGCCGTCGCCGACGCCGATCTCATCCATCAGCTCCGTGGCGGTGTTGCCGATGTCGATCTGGCCGCAGCTGATGCCGAAGCCGCGGCCATCCAGGTCAACGCTCTTGGTCAGCCCGGTGATCGCATGCTTGGTGACCGTGTAGGCAACGGTCCGGGGCCGGGGTGAATGCGCGGCGATGGAGCCGTTGTTGATGATCCGGCCGCCCTGCGGCGACTGCGCCTTCATGGCCCGGACGGCGGCGGCGGCGCAGAGCATGGAGCCGGTCAGGTTCACCGCCACCGTGGCGTCCCAGTCGGCGACGCTGATCTCGTCCACCGCGGCGGCGGGGCCAAAGACGCCGGCGTTGTTAAACAGCACGTCCACCCGCCCCCACTGTTCGAGGACCACCGCGAAGAGCCGTTCGACGTCGTCCGCCCGGGTGACGTCGCAGGGAACGGCGAGCGCCTGCGCGTGGCCTGCGCCGGTTTCCAGCAGGGCCGCCTCCCGGCGGCCGGCCAGCACCACACGGTAGCCTTCGGCGAGCATGATACGCGCCACGGCCCGCCCGATTCCGGAGCCGGCCCCGGTGACGACGGCGACCCGGCCGAGGTGATGCTGGCGTGTCATGCGGGGCTCCCTGGGGTAGCGGTCTGGTGTCCGGTCCCGGACAGCCTATGCCGAGATGGCCCACCGCGGCACTGTCGGGCGCAAATATTGCCGCACTCTGCCGCACTGCCGCACCGTGGACGTACAGTGAAGCGTGGCAACCACCGCGGGCGAGGCCTTGCTGGCCTATCTTCGAGAACAGGTCTCCGAGCTGCGCCATCGTGCGCCGGGCGTGCTGGCAGGGCAGCCCGAAGATGTCCACCAGATGCGCGTGGCGGCCCGCCGCCTCCGCTCGCTGCTGACAACGGGCCGGCCGCTGTTCGACGACGGCGCCGTGGAACCCCTCCGCGATGAACTGCGCTGGCTCTCCGGACTGCTCGGGGCGGCCCGCGATCCCGTGGTGGTCCACGAACGGCTGGCCGCCCTACTTGCCCAGGAACCCGAAGCGCTGCGTTTTGGCCCGGCGGCCGCACGGATTGACGAGGAACTCGATGCCCTGGCCGCCGCGGGATTCCAGTCAGCCATCGAGGCCCTCGGAAGCGAGCGCTATGACCTGCTGCTGGCGGCCCTGGAAAAGTTCCTTGCCCACGCGCCGCTCTCGCCGGCGGCGGCCCGGGACCCCGGGACGGGGATCGCCAAGCTCGTGGCCAAGGACGAACGCCGGCTGCGGCGCGCCGCCGCAGGCCTCGCCCCGCACTCCGACGACGGCAAAAACGACGGCAAAAACGAGGGCGAAGTCGGCGGCCCCGACGACGGCAAGAACGCCCGGGATGCCGGCCTGCACGAGGTCCGCAAGGCCGCGAAGCGTCTGCGGTACTCGGCGGAGCTGGCCGCCTCGCTGCCGAACGAGCCCGGCGGCGGCCGGGCAGGCAAGAAATTCGGGAAGAAGGCGGCCAAAAAGCACCGTCAGCGGGCCAAGCAGTCGGCGAAGTCCGCGCGCAGGATCCAGCAGCTCCTGGGATTGCACCAGGACAGCGTCGTGGCCCGGGCGCGGCTGGCCGAGCTGGGCGGCCGGGCACTGCGCAGCGGGGAGAACGGCTTCAGCTACGGGCGCCTGCACGCCAAGGAGGAGGCCCTGGCCGCCGCTGCGGAGCGGGCCTTCCTCAAACTCTGGAAGAAGTTCCCTCCCTCCTGAGGCCGGGGCAGGCCGTGCGCCCGGAAGGACGCCCGGCACGTCAGCGGACGCGTGCCGCCAGTGTGCCGATGGCGCTGCCGGCTAGGTTGTCCAGCAGGGCCCGCGGGCTCGCGTAGATCTCCACGGCACCGGCCGCCCGGAGCTCCGCTTCGCTGGTGCCGCCGCAGGTGAGGCCGATTGCCGGGATGCCGAGAGCGCCGGCAGCGTAGATGTCCCAGACTGCGTCGCCCACGTAGACCGAGTTCCCAGCGGCCACCCCCACAGCCGTGAGCGCGGCGGCGAGGATGTCCGGCGCCGGTTTGCTCTCTTCCGCGTCGGCCGAGCTCGTGGCGGCGTGGATGTAGGCGTCGGCGTCGATCACGGCGCGCAGTATCTCCAGGTCGCGGTCCCGGGCCGAGGAGGCGAGTGCGACGGCGAGGCCGCTGTCGTGGCATTGCGCCAGCAGCTCGCGGGCCCCGTCGAGCCGGCGGAGGGCCGGCCAGAACGTGGAGAACACGGCTGCCTGGGAGGTCATGATGTCCGCATCGGCGTCGGTGTCGCGGTCCGCGGGCAGCAAGTGGTCAAGGATCCTGTCCCCGCCCATGCCCACGGCGCGGTGGATGCTGGCCATCGGCACGTCGTGACCGGCCTGCCGGAACGCCTGCCACCAGGCGAGGGTATGGATATAGGACGAGTCGATCAGCGTCCCGTCGACGTCGAAGAGGACCGCGCCCCGGTGCCCGGCGGCCGGCTCAGTGGTGGGCACGGGTGCGCTTTGTGGCCGCGAGGGTTCCGCCCGAGAGCGAGGAGCCGCGCCCCGTGCCCCCGCCGGTCCTGCGCTTGGCCAGAGAAGCCATCACGGCGGACTGGCTGTCACCGCTGCGGTCCCGGACCAAGCCTGTGCCAGCAATTTCCCGCGCCTGGGCGATGCCCGCCACGGCCGCACGCTTGGTGGGGAAAGTGACGGAGACGGCCATCAGTGCGCCGGCAGCGTCCATCATCCGAATCCGGTAGCCGCCGTCGGGCGCATCCACGAGTTCGAAATATCCAGCCATTGCCTTCTCCTTACCATCTTCACCCCACCGGGGATATTAGTAAGTATACTTATCTAAGCTCTGGAGAAAAGTGCCTGCCGATTTCGGTCCGCCCGCACGGGCCCAGGGTCAGCGGCCGTCCGCCTGCAGCTGCAGGGCGCTCCGGACCAGGGCGAAGTGGCTGAAGGCCTGGGGTGTGTTGCCCAGCTGCCGCGCCGCGGAAACGTCCCACTCCTCGCTGAGGAGCCCGACGTCGTTGCGCAACGCCAGCAGCCGTTCGAACAGTTCCCTGGCTTCCCGACGCCGGCCGGCGCCGATCAGGGCATCCACGAGCCAGAAGGAGCAGGCGAGGAAGACGCCCTCCCCGCCCTGGACGCCGTCGTCGCTCTGCTCCTGCCGGTAGCGCAGCAGGAAGCCGTCGTGGGTGAGCTCCCGCTGCACGGCGTCGATGGTGCCGAGCACCCGCGGATCGTCCGGGGGCAGGAAACCCACGTGCGGGATCAGCAACAGGCTGGCATCCAGTTCCGGCCGGCCGTAAGACTGCACGAAGGTATTCCGCGCCGCGTCGAACCCCTTGGCCATAACGTCGGCGTGGATGGTGTCGCGGAGCGCCTCCCAGCGGTCCGCCGGGCCCGGGAGGCCGAAATCCCGGACTCCCTTGACCATCCGGTCCGCCGCCACCCAGGCCATCACCTTGGAGTGGGTGAAATGGCGGCGCGGCCCGCGCATCTCCCAGAGTCCGTTGTCCGGGCGGTCCCAGGCGGTCTCCAGGTGCTCCATCAGCGCCACCTGCACGTCCCAGGAATCATCCCCGTCCTGCAGCAGCGAGGTCCGGGTCAGGGCGAGGCAGTCCAGCACCTCGCCCCAGACGTCCAGCTGCAGCTGCCCGGCGGCGCCGTTGCCGATCCGCACCGGCTTTGACCCCTCGTAGCCCGCCAGCCAGTCCAGCGTCATTTCCGGCAGCCTCCGCTCGCCGTGCAGTCCGTACATGATCTGCAGGTCGGCTGGATCCCCGGCCACCGCACGCAGCAGCCAGTTCCGCCAGGCCGCGGCCTCCTCGGAGTATCCGGAGGCGAGCAGGGCCTCGAGCGTCAGGGTCGCGTCCCGGAGCCAGCAGTAGCGGTAATCCCAGTTGCGTTCCCCGCCAAGCTCCTCGGGCAGCGAGGTGGTCACGGCCGCCACGATGCCGCCGGTGGGGGCGAAGGTCAGCGCCTTGAGCGTGATCAGCGAGCGCAGCACGGCGTCGCGGTACGGGCCGGTGACCTGGCACTTGGCCGCCCACTGCAGCCAGAACGACTCGGTGGCTTCCAGGACCGCCTCCGGCTCCACCGCCCGCGGGCGGCCGAGGTGGCTGGGCGCCCAGGTCAGGACAAAGGGAATCCGCTGCCCCGCCTTGACGGTGAAGTCGCTGGCGGTCTGCATGTGCTCGCCCCGCAGGGGTGCCTCGGTCACCAGGTAGGCGGCGTCGGGGCCAGCGACGGCGTGGATGCCGTGCTCGTCATGGCGGACCCAGGGAACGATGTGGCCGTAGTCGAACCGCAGGGCCAGTTCGCCGCGCATCCGCACCGACCCGCGGACCCCCACCACGATCCGCACGATGTCCGCAGCGCCGTCGCGGGGCGACATGAAGTCGATGACCTTGACCTTGCCCTCCGGGGTTTCCCACTCTGTCTCAAGGATCAGGGTGTTCTTGCGGTAGCGCCGCCGGGTGCATTCGCCGCCGGCAGCGGGGGCGAGCAGCCAGCGTCCTGCCTTGGGGCTGTCCAGCAGGGCGTTGAAGCACGCCGGCGAATCGAAGCGGGGCAGGCAGAGCCAGTCGATGGAGCCTTCCGTGCTGATCAACGCGGCGGTGTGCAGGTCGCCGACCATAGCGTAATCCTCGATGCGTGCCATGGGTCATACAGTGCCACACGGCCCGACGCCGGACGGGGATTCCGCGTTACGATCCCCCCATGCCGGATCAGGAATTGCCGCAACCGCAAGCCACGGCCGGACACCTCGCACCGGCGCACTCCGGCGCGGTGCGGATCGGAACCAGCGGCTGGAGTTACGACCACTGGGAGAGTGTGCTGTACCCGCCGGGGCTGCCGGCACGGGACCGGTTGGCCCACTATGCGGCCCGTTTCACCACGGTGGAGCTGAATGCGAGTTTCTACCGCTGGCCGCGGGAGTCCTCCTTTGCCAGCTGGCAGCGCCGCCTGCCCGAGGGGTTCACCATGTCGGTCAAGGCTCCGCGGGGGCTCACCCACGGCAAGAAACTGTACGGACCGGAGGCCTGGGTGGAGCGGATCACCCGGTGCTGGCATGAACTCGGCGACAAACGTGCCGTGCTGCTGGTGCAGCTGCCGCCAGGTTTCGCCCGCGACGACGCCCGGCTGGATTACTTCCTGGCCGCGCTGCCGGGGTGGATCCGGGTCAGCGTGGAGTTCCGCCACACCAGCTGGGATCACCCGGACGTCTATGCCCTGCTGGAACGGCACGGCGCCGCCTACTGCGTGATGAGCGGGGCGCAGCTGCCCTGCATCCTGCGGGCGACCGCCGCCTTCGTCTACCTCCGGCTGCACGGGCCGGACCAGAACCACCTGTATGCCGGGTCCTACTCGGAGCAGGAGCTCCGCTGGTGGGCGGACCGGATCCGCGAATGGCAGGCGTCGGGTCGGGACATTTATGCCTACTTCAACAACGACGGCGGCGGCAATGCGGTGCGCAACGCCACCGCGCTGCGCGAGCTGCTGGGAAACGGCTGAACCGCGGACGTAATCGCCGGGCGGGCAGCCCGCTGTGGGAGAGTGGAGGTATGGAAATGGCGTCGCAGGAACAACCGCAGAAGGACTCGGACTACCCGGCCCCGAACAATCGGGTCCAGGGCAGCCAGACATTCCGGCTGGCCCACCGGGTCTCGGACACCGTGAACCATCTCCGACTCAAGACCGCCAGGCGCTGGAAGTTCGCCCCGCAAACCATCGCCTACCAGGGCTATGGTTCCACCGAGTGGGTCCGGATCCTGGGCCGCGTGGTGCTCACCAGCAAACCGACCCCCGGCAGCCGGGCCGAGCAGGCGGCGCAGAACGGCAACCAGAACATCCGCGGCTGGCGCGCGTTCACGTCCGTCCCGATCCAGTTCGTCGAGGTGGACATCGAGATCGGCGGCACCACCACCCGCGTACACGCCGACCGCGGCGGCATCGTGGACACCGTGATCCCGGTCCAGCTCACGCCGGGCTGGCACACCGCCATGCTGCGGGCCGAGGGCACCGAGCCCGCGGAGGCGAAAATCTACGTCATCGCCCCGGACACCAGCCTGGGCATCGTCTCGGACATTGACGACACGATCATGGTCACGGCCCTTCCCCGGCCCTTCCTGGCACTGTGGAACACCTTTGTGCTCAACGAACGGGCCCGGATGGCGACGCCGGGGATGGCCGTGCTGATGGACCGGCTGCTGGTGGAACACCCCGAGGCGCCGGTGATCTACCTGTCCACCGGGCCGTGGAACGCCGCGCCGACGCTGGCCCGCTTTATCACCCGCAACATGTACCCGTCGGGCACCCTGCTGCTGACCGACTGGGGCCTGACCCACGACCGCTGGTTCCGCAGCGGCCAGGACCACAAGCGCCGGAACCTGGAACTGCTGGCCAAGGAGTTCCCCAACATGCGCTGGCTTCTCTTCGGCGACAACGGCCAGCACGACGAGGCGATCTATTCGCAGTTCGCCCAGGCGCACGGCGACCGGGTGGCCGCGATCGGCATCCGCCAGCTCTCCACCGGCGAGGCCGTGCTGGCCGGCGGACACTCCGAAACCGGCGACCACACCGGCTCGAACGTGCCCTGGGTCTACTCCCCCGACGGCGCGGGCATGGCCAAGCGCCTGCAGGAGCTGGACCTGCTCTAGCCTCCGGCCGTCGTCCCGGCCGCAGGCGCACCGGCACCGGCGGCCGGCGAGGCCGCGGGAATGCCGGCGTCGGCCGTGGTGGCACCGGCCGCGCCGGGGG
>NZ_JBEEQE010000026.1:19079-23878 GCF_040137805.1 Pseudarthrobacter sp. B907
TCGGCGCGGTTCCGCGCCGCCATGAGCTCCCGGATCCAGTGGAACGAAGCCTTCGGGGTGCGGGCCATGGTGTCCCGGTCCACATGGATCAGGCCGAACTGCTGCTTGTAGCCGGCTGACCATTCGAAGTTGTCCAGCAGCGACCACACGTAGTAGCCGCGCAGCTCGATCGACTCGGCGGCGCCGCCGGGCGACGTCGCCTCGATGGCGGCGCCGATGTGCTCGGCGAGATACCGGACGCGGCGCTCGTCCGGGACAATCAGCCGCCCCTCGGCGTCGTGGATCTCCAGGTCCTCGAAGCTGGCGCCGCCCTCGGTGATGTAGACCGGCGGCAGTTCCGGGTAACGCTCGGCCATTTCCGCGAGCGCCACCGCCATGTAGTCCGGTCTGATCGGCCAGCCGTAGGCGGTGATTTCGGTATCGGGGAAACTCTGGACGTGGAACGGGGTAGCGCCCCCGTCGCCGTTCAAGTCGTTGCCCATGGCCTCGGCCATGCCCTTCGGCACGGTGCCCTCGCCCGGGCCGGCGCCCACGCGGGTGGGCATGTAGTAGTTCAGCCCGTAGAAGTCCATCGGCTGCGAGATCAGCTCCATATCCTCGCTCGACGGGCTGAAGGAGGAGAAGAACGTGGCGGCCCTGATCGCGTCCGGGTACTTGCCCAGCAGCACAGGGTCCGCGTACAGGCGGTTCTGGGCCATGTCCATCAGCCCGGCACTGACCTTGTCCAGCGGGTTGATGGACGCCGGGACCATCGGCGAATAGACGTTGGTGAGGCCGATTTCGCCCGGCACCTTGGCCGCCCGCAGCGCCTGCATCGCGAGCCCGTGGCCCAGCAGCTGGTGGTGGACGCTGGGCAGCGCCTTGAGCATGTGGGTTTCCCCCGGGGAGTGAACGCCCAGCATGTAGCCGTTGGCACTCACCGTGGCAGGTTCATTGATGGTCACCCAGCGCGTCACCCGGTCGCCGTAGGCCGCGGCCGCGATGGCGGCGAATTCCCCCAGCCGGTAGGCGGTGTCCCGGTTCATCCAGCCGCCGGCCTCGTCCAGTTCCAGCGGGGTGTCCCAGTGGTAGAGCGTGGCCATCGGCGAGATCCCGTTGGCCAGCAGCAGGTCGATCAGCCGGTCGTAGAAGTCCAGCCCCTTGGGGTTCACCGGGCCGCTGCCGCCGGGCTGGATCCGCGGCCAGGACAGCGAGAACCGGTACGAATCGATGCCCATTTCCTTCATCAGCGCGACGTCTTCAGGCATGCGGTGGTAGTGGTCGCAGGCCATCGCGGGGCTGTGAGCAGCAACGATCGTGCCGGGCCGGGCCGCAAACATGTCCCAGCCCGAAGGCCCCCGGCCGTCCTCGTCCAGCGCCCCCTCGATCTGGAAAGCGGCGGTCGCCACGCCCATGGTGAATCCGGGCGGCAGCAGGGCTGCCAGATCGTGGGCGGAAGCGTTCATTGGCGGATCCCCTATGCAGTTGCGCTGGTGGTTGATTGATTTTAGGCCCCGGCAGGTGCCCGCGCCACAACCGGGCCCCCAGCGCGCCCCGGGCGGCTCAGGGGACCGGCGGGATCAGCTCGCCGGCCTGCTCAGTACGTGGAGGCCTCCGGGCCCAGGAGGAACTCCTTGGCATGCGCCACGGCCTTCTTGAAGGCGTCGTTCCGCAGGCTCAGCAGCTGGTCCGCCTCGTCCGCCGCCGGCTCGAGGTAGCCGGTGAAACCGGGCCGGAGGACCCAGATGTCACCGGCCGGCGGCAAATAGAACACCCCGAAGGAACGCTGCTGGCGGTCCTCGGCGGACCAGATGGGCACCACCGCCAGCGCCGCCCCGGTGTCCACGTTGATCCACTGGGCACGCGGGAGGGGCAGTTCGTGGGCCTCCGGGTCAAGGAACGGTGCCGTTCCCTCGCCCCACCGCTCCTCGAACCGTTCGTGAAAGGCCGGCATCAGGTGCGAATCGTAACGCCGCCATGCGCTCATGGCCCTACTCCCTTTCTTGGACTTCCTTGCCTGGCAAAGCGCACCGGGACACCCGGCGCCGCGGTCATTCCGGACCCCGCTCCCACCGCACCGGGGTCACCCGCAGCAGCGGCTGCCTGAGCCGGTGATGACGGACCGGGATGCTGCGGCCTTCGGCCGGCGCTGGTCCGGCGTCCCGGGCCCGTGCGGCGGGGTCATACTCCGCCCGCAACGCCGGATTCCTCAGGACGGCGAACGACTCCAGGATCAGCCGCACCTCATCCCCGGCCCGGTCCCCGGCGCCGGGTACGGCCGGGGCGGCCGCCTCCAGGTCCGGGTGCCGGAGCCGCATCAGCGCCCGGAACGAGCGCTGGATCTCCGCCGGCGTGGCGTCCGGCGCCACCTGCAGGGCGGCGTAGAACCCACGCGGGTCACGGTTCATCGTTCCACCCCCTCCCGGGAGCCGGCAGGCTCAGGCCGGCCCGGACCGACCTGAGCCCCGCACTTTGCTTCCCACACTGTGATCCCGCACGCCCGGCCGCGGGCCGGGCCGGGGTTACTTCCCGATCTCCTGCAGCTTGTCCTGCGTGTGGGTGATTTCGATCTTCCGCGGCTTGGCTTTCTCCGCCACCGGGATGCGGAGGGTCAGGACGCCGTCGGCGTAGTTGGCCTTGACGTGGTCCAGGTCGAGGCTGTCGCCTAGGATCAGCTGCCGGCTGAACACCCCGCGGGGCCGTTCCGAGGCCAGCAGCTCGACGTTGGGCTGCGTCGGGTCGCGCCTTTCGGCCTTTACCGTGAGGACGTTGCGCTCGATGTCGAGGTCCACCGAGTCAACGTTGACGCCGGGAAGGTCGAGGGCAACCACAAACTCGCCGTCCTCCTGCCATGCGTCCATCGGCATGGTGGCCGGGCGGGCCGTCGTTCCAAAGACCTGCTGCGTCAGCCGGTCCAGTTCGCGGAACGGGTCGGTACGCATCAACATCACTTACCACTCCTTCATCAAAGAGAGTCCAATTCCTGTTCTTATCCAGCCCGCAACTATCTGTGGTGGTGGATATAGATTTTTTATAGCACCAGTGCGAGACTGCTGCAAGAGGAAAATTTTCCGGCGGATGAAGGAGGCGGGGCCATGGCGGAACGGGGGGCCGACGTCGGCGTGTATGCGATCTCAGTGGTGGCGCAGCTGGTGGGGACAGGGCAGCAGAACATCCGGCTGTACGAACGGAAGGGCCTGCTGACGCCGGACCGGACAGCGGGCGGCACCAGGCAGTACAGCGACACCGATTTGGTGGTGCTGCGCCGAATCGGCGAACTGCTGGAGGAGGGCCTGAACCTGGTCGGCGTGGCCAAGGTGCTGGAGCTGGAGGCGGCCAACGCCCGGCTCCGCGCGGAGCTTAAACGCCGCGGGGCGCGCTGACCGGCAGCGCGCCCCGCAGTCCCGTGCTTGCCTAGTCCGCGCCGGTCTCGTGCTTGGAGAGTTCGCCGGTGACCGGCTCCCCCGGGATCCGGGCCGTCCGCCACGTGTCCAGCAACATCACGGCGCCCAGGATCACGAACGAGATGGACAGCGAGGCGAGGGCGTCGGTGGTCCAGTGGTAGCCCAGGTACAGCCGGCTTATGGCGGCGAAGAAGATACCGACGCTGGCCACGGCGAAGCCCCCGACGGCGGCCTTGGGGTTCTTGCGGCGGGAAAATACCAGGAACGTCGTCACGAGCAGGAAATCGCACGCGCCCAGGACATGCCCGGAGGGGAACGAGAAGGTGGAGTCGGCCCCGAAAAGCATCAGGTCCACGGGCGGCCGCTGCCGGCCGACCGTCCGGCCGATCAGCTGCGCCAGGATGACCCCGGTCAGCATGGCACCGGCCAATACCATCGGCCGCCAGGCGTGCTTGGCCAACAGACCCCAGGCCACGGTGACCACCAGGATGATGATCGGCAGCCCGACGGGTCCGAAAACGACGGCCAGAATGATCATGATGGTCGTGGTGGGCTCCCCGCGCAGTGTCACGAGCCAGGAGCGCACCGGCTCGTCGACGACGCTGATGCCACCGTGCTGGAGGACGCTGACCAGGATGAAGGTGAACAACACGGCCCCGAGGACCATAAGTCCGACGGCGGTCCGGTACAGGTTCCGCCGCGCACCCGCGTCCATGTAGCGTTCCTCCACCACGAACTTTTCGTGGAAGACCCGCCACCAGCCGGACGATTTCCCGGTTTCTTGCTCTGCCATTCCCGCATCCGCCTTTGCGCCGTATTTTGTTATTTTCTTCCGTGAAGATTATCGCGGTTCCGGTTGCGCCGTTCACTTCGGCCATGAAGGCCGGCCCGGCTCAACACGGTCCGCCGACTCTCCGCGTGGTGAGTTGACTCACATTTAAGTCAGACGTTACTCTCGCTTCAGCCGTTGGCCATTAGGGCGACCACCTTCAGGAAAGACTGTGCGATGACGACAGCAAGCGAGTGCATTGATATCCAGGTCGACAGCCGCCGACTGCTTGACGAACGGCTCAACGACGCGGTCCTGGGGCTGCAGCGCCTCGCAATGCTCACGGGCACCCACGGCATCCTGCTGACGCGCCTCAAGCCCGGCCACTACACGGCGGCACTCTCGGACCAGGTTCCCTTCGGGATGACCAGGGAACTCGTCCACTAGGGCAGGCCCCCCAGGGCAGGACACACCCCCGGCCCGTCCGGCTCAGGATCCCCACAAGCCAGGACCCGGGCGGCTGAGCATCGAATCGCCGCCCGGGACCTTGGTGGTTAAGCGGCCGCCCGAACAGCGGCCGCCGAACCTCGGCCCGTCACCAGTCGTGAACGGTGCCGTCGACGAGGCGGTTGTAGGGCAGGTAGGCC
>NZ_JBEEQE010000027.1:0-22116 GCF_040137805.1 Pseudarthrobacter sp. B907
CGAGTCGAACAGGGACTCCAGGTCCGAGCCGGAGGCGTGACCGTAGGCCCGCAGCCCGTTCCGCGATGCCCCGCCCAGGAGCTGGTACACCGGCATCCCGGCCAGCTTGCCCTTGATATCCCACAACGCCATGTCCACGGCGGCGATCGCGGCCATCGTGACCGGACCGCGGCGCCAGTACGCGGAGCGGTAGAGGAACTGCCAGGTGTCCTCGATCCGGTGCGGGTCCTTCCCGATCAGCAACTGCGCCACGTGCTCCTTGAGATACGCGGCGACGGCCAGCTCACGGCCGTTCAGGGTGGCGTCGCCGATCCCGGTCACACCGTCCTCGGTGGTGATCCGCAGGGTCACGAAGTTGCGGGAGGGGCTGGTGACAAAGACGTCGGCGGCAATAATTTTCACAACAGGTCCAGGCTTTCGGTGTCGGTCGGGAGGGGGTCCGGGGTTCGGGTCTTAGCGCTGCGTGCTGCCGTCCGGGACGGTGCCCAGCAGCGCGAGTTCCGCGGCGCTGGGCAGGCCCTCGCAGTCACCGGCGGTGCTGACCGCGAAGGCGCCGGCAAGGGTGCCGCGGCGCAGTCGCTCGGCGACGTCGCCGCCGTCGAGCAGGGCCGACAGGTAGCCGGCGGTGAAGGCGTCCCCGGCCCCGACGGTGTCGATGCTGGTCACGGGGACGGCGGGGGCCTCGCGGCGGCCGGCGGCGGTGTGCACCCCGGCGCCGGCGGCGCCGCGTTTGACCACCACCTCCCGCACGCCGCGGTCCAGCAGCTCGGCGGCCATGGCCAGTTCGGCGGCGTCCGGGTCCGTTCCGGCGGCGGCGCCGCCGTCGGCGACGAGGCCGAGTTCGTCGTCGGAGGCCACCAGGACGGTGGCGTGCCGGGCGAGCGGGGTGAGGACGGCGCGGGCCTCGTCGCGGGACCAGAGTTTGCTGCGGTAGTTGACGTCGAGGGAGACCACCAGGCCCTCGGCGGCGCCGCGTGCGGCCGCGTATTCGACGGCGCGCCGGGCTTCCGGGCTGAGGGCGGCGGTGATGCCGGTCAGGTGCAGGACCCGGGGGCGGGCGGCGAAGGCCCGGTCCACGTCCCCGCGGCTGATCGTGGAGCCCGCGGACCCGGCGCGGTAGTAGTAGGCGCGGCTGATGTCCGCGGTGCGCCGCTCCAGGAACATCACCCCGGTGGCGCGGGCGGCATCCACGCGGTGGTGCACTGCCAGGCCCTCGCTCCGCAGCTGCCGCAGGATGAATTCGCCGTGCGGGTCCGCGCCCACGACGCCGGCCCAGGCCACGCTGTGCCCCAGCCGGGCGACGCCGGCGGCGACATTGGACTCCGCCCCGGCCACGTGCATGGCCAGGCTGCCGCCGGCGGACAGCGGGCCCGCCGAGCGCAGCGAGACCATCGATTCGCCGACGGTGAGCAGGTCCACGCTCACCGCGCAGGCTCCGCGGCGCTTCCCCGGCCGTAGCCGGCGGCCAGGCCAACGAACGCCCGCGCTCGCTCGCGCACCGGGGCAAGGTCGCCGCCCGAGCCGGCGTCGCCAAACAGCGGCCCGCCGAGTCCGACGGCGACCGCGCCGGCGTCCCAGTATCCGTCCGCCTGGTCCAGCCCGACGCCGCCCACCGCGATGAACGGGATGCCGGGGAAAGGATCGCGGAGTGCCTTGAGGTAGCCGGGTCCGCCGATTGAGGCGGGAAAAAGTTTCACCGCGGTGGCGCCGCGGTTCATCGCCTCGTACGCCTCGCTGGGGGTCAGCGCGCCGGCCAGGACGGGGATGCCGAGGCGTGCGGATTCCTGGATGGAGCTCGCCAGCGAGGGCGTCACCATAAACTGGCCGCCGGCCTCGGCCACCTCCGCCACGTCCGCGGCGGTGAGGACGGTGCCGGCTCCGACGAAGCAGCCGGCGGGAGCGGCGGCACGGACCGCGCGGATGGCGGCGAGCGCGTCCGGGGTGGTCAGGGCGATTTCGACGTAGCGGAAGCCTTCCTCCATGGCCGCGAGGGCGGCCTTGGTGGCGGCTCCGCCGTCGGTACCGCGCACGATCGCCACGAGGCGGGCCTCGCGGATCCCGGCGAGCAGGTCCTCGGGGGTGGGCTGGGATGCCATGTTGTTCACCATTCTGCGAAGGCGCCGTCGGGGTGGCGCCAGACGGGCCCGCGCCAGGCGTGGCCGCGCTTGTCCGCGGCCCGGACCACGGCCTCGTCGATCTCGATGCCGAGGCCGGGGCCGGTGAGGCGCTCGATGTGCCCGTCGACGAATTTCAGCGGGGTTTTGTCCACCACGTAGTCCAGGACTTCGGCACCCTGGTTGTAGTGGATGCCGATGCTTTGTTCCTGGATCAGGAAGTTGGGGGTGGCGAAGCCCACCTGCAGGCAGGCGGCCAGCGCCAGCGGTCCCAGCGGGCAGTGCGGGGCCAGCTGGACCTCGTAGATTTCGGCGAGCGAGGCGATCTTGCGGACCTCGGTGATGCCGCCGGCGTGCGAGAGGTCCGGCTGGGCCACGGCGATGCCGGCCTGCAGCGCGGGCAGGAATTCCTGCCGGCTGTAGAGCCGCTCGCCGGTGGAGACCGGCGTCGTGGTGGAGGAGGTGAATTCGCGCAGCAGGTGCGTGTTCTCCGGGACCACGGGTTCTTCGAGGAAGAACGGCCGGTACGGCTCCAGCAGCGGTGCCACCCGGCGGGCGTTGGCCAGGCTGAAGCGGCCGTGGAAGTCGACCGCGACGTCGCGGTGGTCCCCGAGCACCTCGCGGGCGGCCGCGACCCGGCGGACGACGCCGTCGAGCTCGGCGACGGAGGCGACGGGGCTCATCCGGCCGCTGGCGTTCATCTTGACGGCGGTGAGCCCGACCTCCAACTGGGCGCTGATCTGGTCGGCCACCTCGTTAGGCTCGTCGCCGCCCACCCAGCCGTACATCCGGATCCGGTCGCGGACGTGGCCGCCCAGGAGCTGGTGCACGGGGGTGTTGAAGTGCTTGCCGGCGATATCCCAGAGGGCCTGGTCCAGTCCCGAAACGGCGCTGGCCAGGATGGGGCCGCCGCGGTAGAAGGAGCCCTTGGTCATGACCTGCCAGTGGTCCTCGATCCGCAGCGCGTCGTTGCCGATGAGCAGCTCGGAGAGCTGGTCGACGGCGGTGCGGACCGTTTCGCTGCGGCCCTCGCAGCTGGCCTCGCCCCAGCCGACGATCCCGCTGTCGGTCTCGATCCGGACGAAGAGCCAGCGCGGGGCGACGAGGAAGGTCTCAATCCTGCTGATGCGTGTCATCGGTGGCCTAGCCCTTGGTCGCGCCGGCGGTGAGGCCGGAGACGATGTATTTCTGCGTGAAGAGCGCAATGATCATGATCGGGATGGTGACCACGGTGGCGGCGGCCATCAGGCCACCCCAGTCGATGCTGGCGTAGGAGACGAAGTCGAAGATCGCCACCGGGAGGGTCTTGGTCTTGGACCCGGAGAGCACCAGGGCGAACATGAAGTTGTTCCAGGAGAAGATGAAGGACAGGATGCCGGCGGTGGCGATCCCGGAGACGGACAGCGGCAGCGTGATGCGCCGGAACGCGCCGATCGGGGTGAGCCCGTCCACCTGGGCCGATTCCTCCAGCTCCAGCGGCAGCGAATCGAAGTAGCTCATCATGATGTAGACGATCAGCGGCAGCGCCACGAACATGTGGCTGAGGATGAGGACCTCGAAGCCGCCCACCATCTTCAGGTTGGAGAAGACGTAGTACCAGGGCACCAGCAGCGAGACGCCGGGGATGACGCGGGCCATCAGGACCACCAGCGCCGAGCGGTGCATGGTGAAGCGGCTCATCGCGTAGGCCGCCGGGACGCCGAGGACCAGGGACAGCGCGGTGGAGACGAACCCCACCCAGAAGCTGTTGAAGATGAAGACGAAGTAGTTGTTGCGCTGCAGCACGTTGGCGTAGTTCTCGCCGGTGGGGGTGAAGACGAACGACTTGGCTGTGTCGTAGATGTCCACGTTGGTCTTGAAGGAGGCCAGCAGCATCCAGAACAGCGGGGCGATCAGGAACAGCACGACGGCGATCAGCGCGACAACCCGGAACACCTTGTAGGCGCGGGTGGCCAGCGGCTTGCGGCGGCGTGGAGCGGGCGCGGGCCGGGCGGCCGTGGTGTTTTCGGTGGTCTGGTTCAGGACGGTCATTTGCTTACCGCTTTCTTGCGCATGGTCAGCAGCCACATGGTGACGATGATGATCATGAAGAACAGGATCAGCACCGCCGAGGAGAGCCCGTACTGGTTGTAGTCGAAGCTCAGGCCGTAGGCGTAGACGTTGAGGGTCTCCACCTCGTGGAAGGACCCGCCGCCCTTGCCCTTGGTGGCGTAGAGGATGTCGAAGGTCTTCAGGGCATCGATGCCGCGCAGCAGGATGGCGACGATCACGGTCGGCATCATGAGCGGCAGGGTGATGAAGAAGAAGCGCTGGAAGGCGTTGGCGCCGTCCATCCGGGCGGCCTCGTCCGGTTCCTCGGAGAGCGAGGTCAGGCCGGCGAGCAGGATCAGGACCACCATGGGGGTCCACTGCCAGATGTCCATGAAGATCGTGGTGCCCAGGGCGGTGTCCTGGCCGGAGAGCCACGGCTGCGGGGGGATGCCGATCATGCCGAGGAGCTGGTTGACGAAGCCGATGTTGGGGTCAAAGATCAGCCGCCACATCATGCCGACGGCCACCGGGGTGGCGACCAGCGGCAGCAGGATGGCGACGCGCACCCATTTTTCGCCGCGGAAGGGCCGCCACAGCAGCAGGGCGATGCCCATGCCCAGAACAACTTCGCAGGCCAGCGCGACGCCGGTGAAGCTCAGCGTGCGGCCGACGGCGGGCCAGAACCGTTCGACGTCGGAGAGCACCGTGAGGTAGTTCTCGAGGCCGACGAACTCGGAGGCGGCGCGGACCGAGCCCTGTGAGTCGGTGAGGCTCAGGTAGAGCGTCCACGCGAGCGGGAAAACGATCAACACGCCGACGAAGATCATCGCCGGTGCGGCGAAGAGCCACTTGCGGTGCCGGTTGGCCCAGGCGGAGAAATTCTTCCGCGGGCCGGGCGTGCGGGCCGCGGCGCGGCCGGACCCGGCCGCGGTGTCACGGGCGGTGTCGCCGCGGGAGGTGTTCAGTACAGACATGGTTCACCTAAGGAGTTGGGGGTGAAGTTCAGAGCATGGCCGCGGGGGGGGGGGGGGGGGGGGGAGGTGCGCGAATGGGAAGGAACAGGAGCACCGGCGGGACTCTTCCCGGAAAGGCCGCCCGAGCCGGGCACTCTGGCGGCCGCGGAGGACCAGCCGTGACCCGCCGCCAGCAGATCGTCTATCTCGCCGCCGCCTGGTGCCTGTCCTACCCGGACGAGGAGCTCCTCGGGCGCGTGCCGCTGATGCGGGCCGCGCTGGCCGAATTCCNATGGTTCGCGTCCGGCGCCTGGCATTGGGCACCAGGCGTCAGGCGCGGACCGCCGGGGCGCTACTTCTTTTCGCTGTCCAGGAACTTCTGGAAGGCGTCGTGGGCCGTGTCGGCCGCGGCCGAGGAATCGGCACCGGTGATGGTGGCAACGATCGGGGCGCCGACGATTTCGCGGGCCTTGCCCACGGTGACAACCTCGGGACGGTCGTGGCCCACGCCGTTCTTGGCGCTGGCCGCGATGGCCTCAGCCAGGTCCTTCGGGTAGGTGGAGGTACCGGCCGGGTCAGCCCAGACCGAGGCACGCGGGCCGGGAACGCCGGCCTTCTGGGCCTGCAGGGTGCGGTCCTTGCTGGTGGCCCACTGGATGAACTTCCAGGCGTTGTCCTGGTTGCCGGAGGCCTTGTTCACGGCGAGGCCCCAGGACGGGATGTTGTACGGCTTGGAACCGGCCGGGCCGGCGGGCAGGGCGGCGAAACCGACCTTGTCGGCGACCTTGGACTTGGCCGGATCGGTGGCGTTCTTGTACAGCGAGTCTGCCTCGGTGTAGAAGGCGGCCTTGCCCTGGGTGAAGATGGCCATCGCCTCGGGCCAGCTCATGTCGGTGCTGACGTTCTTCGGGCCGTAGTTCTTGATCAGGCCGCCGTAGAAGGAGTACGCCTTCTTCGCGGCGTCGCTGCCGACGGCGGACTTGCCGCTGCCGTCGGTGAAGTCGCCGCCGAAGCTGTAGAGGAAGCTGGAGAACTGGGTGACCGCGGCGGACTTGCCGGTACGGGCCACGAAGCCGGCGGTCTCCGGGGTGGATTCCGAGATCTTCTTGGCGGCTGCCTGCAGCTCGTCCATGGTCTTGGGGACCGCGACGCCGGCTGCCTGCAGCAGGTCCTTGCGGTAGTAGAGCACCTCGCGTTCGGTGATGATCGGAACGCCGACCACCTTGCCGTCCACGGTGGAGGCCTTGACCGGGCCCTCCTGGTAGTCCTTCCAATCCCAGCTGGCGTCCGAGGAGACCTTGGACGTCAGGTCGGCGAGGTAGCCGTTCTTCGCGAACGCCTTGCCCTCCTGGAGCGGGCGGTACATCATGACGTCGATTTCGTCGCTGCCGGCGTTGAGCTTGACGTTGTACTGGTCCGAGAGCTGGTCCTCGCCGAGCTGGGTGAGCTCGACCTTGAGGCCAGTGGCCTTTTCGAATTCCGGAATGGCTGCCTTGATGCCCTCGGTCCACACGTGGTTGGCCAGCGTGACCCGCACCGTGCCGGCGGCCTTGGCATCGCCGCTGCCGCCGCCGCAGGCGGTCAGGCCGAGCGACAGCGCCGCGGCTACGGCCGCGTACTTCACAATTGAACGCCGCTTCATTACGACTCCCTTGTCTTCAGGGCCGGATCAACTTCCAGCCACCCGCGGATGCATCTTTACATCTGCTCTGGAGCGATCTTAGAGAAATAAAGCAGACTTAAACAACCCCTTGCGCCCACCCGTATGATTTATTCATGCAAACCCCAAAGGCGGAGTCTTCAGCTGACCTGCACTCCGTGCTCGTCCAGACCCTGGGGCTCGCCATTGCCGAGGGGAGCCTGGCGCCGCACTCGATCCTCCGTCTGGACGAGCTGGAGGCCCAGCACAGCGTGTCCCGTTCGGTGGTTCGGGAAGCCACCCGGGTGCTCGCCTCCATGGGCATGCTGGAATCCCGACGCCGGCTGGGCACCGTGGTGCAGCCGGAGGAGTCCTGGAACCTGTACGACCCGCAGGTGATCCGCTGGCGGCTGGCCTCCTCCCGCCGGGTGGACCAGCTGCGCGCCCTGAACGAACTGCGGGGCGCAATCGAACCGCAGGCCGCCCGGCTGGCCGCCGAGCGGGCCTCCTGGGACACCGGCAGCGACCTCGTCGCGCAGGCCGCGCGGCTCTGGGCGGCGGGCCAGCGCGGTGACCAGGACGAGTTCCTGCGGCTGGACATCGCGTTCCACGTCACCGTGCTCCGGGCCTCCGGCAACCCGATGTTCTCCCAGCTGCACAACCTCGTCGCCGAGGTCCTCACCGGCCGGACGGAGCACGGGCTGATGCCGCACCTGCCGCAGCATGAGGCGCTCCAGCTGCACGTGGAGGTGGCCAGCGCCATCCAGCGCGGCGAGATGGACGCCGCCCACGCGGCCATGCGCAGGATCGTGGAACAGTCCACCGAGGAGATCGGCGACATATGGTCCAGCCACCAGGGCGGTCCAGCGTAAGCACCACGACACGCGGCCAGCTGCGGCCCTGCGGATTCCCGGGCTCGTGGTGACCGCGTGCTCTTCCTTTAGCGCCCGCCCTCGAGCTTTCGGCTGCGTTGCTCCTGGGCCATGGGCCCGTACGGATACACGCCGACGCGGGGCCGGCTGACCTCGGTCAGCCGATCCGTCTCCGCGTCGGTGAGCCGGAGGTCCGCTGCCGCCAGGTTGTCCGCGAGCTGCTCAGTGCTCCGCGCGCCCAGGATCACCGAGGTGACCGCCGGCCGGTCCGCGAGCCACGCCAGCGCCACCTGGGAGGCGCTGACGCCGTGCCGGGCGGCCGTTTCCTTCACCTCGTCAATGATGTCCCAGGTCCGCGGGTCACCGTTGCGGGCCTCCCATGCCTCCATCCCGCGCTTGGGATTTTCACCGAGCCGGGTGGCACCGGCGGGCGGCTGGTCGCGCTGGTACTTGCCGGACAGCCAGCCGCCGCCCAAAGGCGACCAGGGCAGCAGCCCGATACCGGCGTCGAGCGAGGCCGGGACGATTTCCGACTCGATCTCGCGGACCAGCAGGCTGTACTGCGGCTGCAGCGTCACGGGGGCGCTCCAGCCGTGGGCCTTGGCTACGTGGACGGCCTTGGTCAGCTGCCAGCCCAGGAAGTTGGAGAAGCCGTAGTAGGCGATCTTGCCGCTGCTGACAGCATCGTGCAGGAACCGGAGCGTCTCCTCCAGCGGAGTCACCGGGTCCCAGGCGTGCAGCTGGTAGAGGTCGATTTGCTCGACGCCGAGCCGGCGCAGCGAGTCATCCAGCGCCCGGCCCAGGTGACGGCGGGAGGTCCCGACGTCGTTGGGTGCCTGGCCCATCGGGAAGCGGCCCTTCGTGGCCACAACAGCCCGGTCCCGGAGCTGGGCCCGGTCGGCCAGCCACCGGCCAATGATTTCCTCGGATACTCCGGAGCTGTAAACGTCCGCGGTGTCGATGAAGTTGCCGCCGGCCTCGAAGTAGGCGTCCAGGATGGCGCGGGACTGCTCCTCGCTCGCCTCGGCGCCGAAGGTCATGGTGCCCAGCGCGTAGTTGGAGACAACGGCGCCGCTGTTGCCCAGGGTGCGGTAGTGCATGGAACTCCTCAGTGGTCGGGTCGGTCGGGGTGGGGCTGCGCCTCAGTCCTCGGTGGGGGTGGTGCGCAGCGAGTGGTAATTGCGCCAGCTGTGCTCCGGGGCGTAGCCGAGGAGCCGCTTGGCCTTCTCGATCGAGAGCAGGGTCTCATGCTCGCCGAGCTCCCTGACCACCGCGACGTTCGGGAACACCTCGGCGGCCAGCTCGCTGCTGGGCCGGCTCATCACAGTGTCCGCGTTGGCGACGATGAAGGCCTCGAAGCCGGGCGTGCCGTGCTCCAGCGCCCGCGCCACGGCCTGCGCGCCGTCGCGGCCGTCGATGTAGCCCCAGAGGTTCCATTTGCGCAGCCGGGCGTCGTGGTCGAAGGAGGGGAACTCCTCGTAGTCCTCCGGATCCATCACGTTGGAGAAGCGCAGCCCGGTGATGCTCAGCGTCGGATCCCAGCGGGTGAGCTGGATTGCCATCTGCTCCTCGAGGTGTTTGACCAGCGAGTAGGTGCTCTCCGGCCGGGCCGGGTACTCCTCGTCCACCGGAAGGTAGGGCGGATCGACGTCGAACGGCAGGCCCAGCACGGTCTCACTGGAGGCGTAGACGATTTTCTTGATGCCGGCGCGGCGTGCTGCCTGGAACACGTTGTAGGTGGCCTGCATGTTGTTCTCGAACGTCGCCGCGTCCGGGGCGAGGCCCGGGGCCGGGATGGCCGCCAGGTGCACGATCGCGTCAAACCCGGCGTGCCGGTCATCCAGGCCCAGGATGACGTCCAGCACCTGACCGTAGTCGCGCAGGTCCACGCGGGTGAATCCGTGCTCCCGCTCGCCCGCCTGGTCCAGATTGGTGACCTCATGGCCGTCGTCGGTGAGCCTGCGGACCACGTTCCTGCCGAGCTTTCCGCTTCCTCCGGTCACTGCAATTTTCATCAGGGTCTCCTCGGTGGTCGGCTGCCTGCGTTCCCCCCACCCTAGAACGGCCGGCGGCCGCGGCGCACCCCCGGCGGGCCACGGACCCGCCGCAGACCGCGGTGACCTTTGGCCCTAGGCGCTGCCGGGTCGACCCGGAAAGGTGGGTGCCATGAGCGGAGATCAGCGGATAGTCGTGGGCGTGGACGGCTCGGAATTTTCGACGACGGCGCTCCGGCTCGCCGGACGCATGGCCGCCAGCCTGAACGCCCCGCTGGAGGTCATCACGTGCCTGGGCACCTCGGATTTCTTCCTCGCATCCCACCTGCCGGAGGAGCGCACCGCCTCCACCGAAGAGCTGGAGGAAACCGCGAAGCGCCTCGTGGAGCAGTCCCTGGAGCGGGCCTTCGGGGACGCACGCCCGGAGCGGCTCACCCGGCAGGTCAAATTCGGGTCGCCGGCCAAGGTGCTGATCGACGAGAGCAAGGATGCCCAGCTGCTGGTGGTCGGCCGGCGCGGACAGGGCGGCTTCCTCGCGCAGGTCATGGGTTCGGTCAGCGGCGCCTGCGCGGCCCACGCCCACTGCCCGGTGCTGGTGGTGGGCCAGGAGTCCCGCGAAGGCCAGCCGGGCGCATGAGCTCAGGCCGGATCGGCCGCGCCGCGTCCCGCGCGCAGCGACCGGCCGGATGGAAGCGACCGGCCGGATGGAAGGGCCCGCTGGCGGCGCTTGGCGCCGCGGCCGCGGCCGCGGGCTACGTCCTCGCCGTCCGGCCGCGCCTGCTGAACTGGGGCGCGACCTCGCAGGAGGCCGCTGGCCCGCTGGCGGGCGATGAACTGGTTCCGACGCCCCGGCTACAGAGCACGCGGGCCGTCAGCATCGCCGCCCCGCCGTCGGCCGTGTGGCCGTGGCTCGTCCAACTCGGGGCCGGCCGCGGCGGGATGTACAGCTACGACGCCCTCGAGAATGCGGCGGGCCTCGGCATGCACAGCGCCGACCGGATCCACCCGGAGTTCCAGCAGCTCGCCGTCGGCGACATCATTCCACTGTCCGCCAGCGGCGGCATTCCGGTCCGGCGGCTCGAACCCGAGACGGTGCTGGCCCTGGGCGGCACCCTGGACCCGCGCACCGGGCAGCCTGCCGGGGATGGCGCGTGGGACCGACGGCGGGTGAGCGGTCCGCGGCTGGAAGTTGGCTGGACCTTTGTCCTGCAGCCCCTCGGCTCCCGCAGCACCCGGCTGCTGGCGCGGACCCGCTATGACTACTCGCCGCTGCCGCTGGGCATTCCGCTGCGGGTGGTGCTTGAGCCGTTGCAGTTCCTGATGGAGCGCCGGATGCTGCTGGGCATCCGCGCCCGTGTCGAGCGCCGCCGCCCGCGCAGCAGGCGCCGCCGGGGACGCTGAGGGCGGGGGCTTTGTGCCCTACGGCGCCTCCCCGGGGCGTCATAGCCTGAGTTAACAGAGCGGCGAGGGCGCCCGCCGGATTCCGGGAGGCCAACGGTGAAATCGGCAAAGACAAGTATTGTCGCGGGCATTGTCCTGATGACTGTCGGCGGCCTACTGCTGCTGGACCTGCTCGGCATCTTCAAAATCGCCGCGTTCCTGCCGCCGCTGATTTTCACCGCGGTGGGGCTGGTGTTCGTGTCCCTGTTCGTCCGCAGCCGGGAGAACTGGTGGGCGGCCATCCCGGGCTCGGTGTTCCTGGGCCTGGCCGCGGTCATCACCGCCGCGCAGCTCTCCCCGGGCGACGGCGGCGGGGCCTACCTCTTCCTGTTTATGGCGGCCGGTTTTGCCGCGGTCTACCTGCGCGAACGGGGCAATTGGTGGGCCCTGATCCCGAGCGGGGTGATGGTCACACTGGCAGTCATTGTGGCCCTCCCGCCGGGGCTTCCCGGCACCGCCGTCGCCGCCGTCCTGTTCCTGGGCCTGGCGGCAACGTTGGGTCTGCTGTCACTGGTCCGGGTGCGGCTGTCCGACGGACCTTCAGAGCACCAGGACCGGATGAAGTGGCCGTTGATTCCAGCCGCAGCCCTCGGCGTGCTGGGCGCAATTTTCGCCCTGCAGGCCACGGCGGCGCTCATTGCCCTGGACTTCGCCGTCCCCGCCGGCATGATCCTCGGCGGGATCGCCCTGCTGGTCTACGCCTACCGGGCCCGCCGGGGCGGCACTCACAAGGTGCACGGCGCCTAGGAGCCCCCTAGTTGTCCGCCGCCAACTGGGCCACGACGGCGCGGAGCCGGGTGCCGGCGTCGTCCGCCACCTCCCGGACCGCCGGGCTGCCGCTGAGCTGCACCATGGTCTGCGGGTCGATCACGTCCACGGTCGTTTCCGCCGCGCCGGGAGCTCGCCGGACCACCACGTTGCACGGCAGCAGGGCCCCCATCTCCGGCTCGGCCGCCAGGGCCCGGCTCGCCAGCTGCGGGTTGCAGGCCCCCAGGATCACGTAGTCGCCCAGGGCCTGTGCCGCGTCCTCGCCGAGCTTGGCCGCAAAGGTGTCGCGGACGTTGATCTCGGACAGGATCCCGAAGCCCTGGCCCGCCAGGGCGGCGCGGGTCTTCTCGACGGCATCCGCCCAGCCGAGCGGGACGGCAGCGGTGTAGGTGTAGGTCATGGTTCACTCCTTGTGGGACGGTACGGTCTCGGGCAAAAGGTACCTGGTAAACCAGTCCCGGGCCAGGATGGCCGCCGCGGCCAATGTCCCGGGTTCCTCGAAAAGATGGGTGGCGCCCTGGACCACGGCCAGCTGGTTGGGGCACCGCATCATGGCCTTGGCCTTGCGGTTCAGCTCCAGCACCTCATAGTCGAAGCTTCCCACGATCAGCAGCGTCGGCGCCCGCACCGCGGAGAGCCGCGGACCGGCAAGGTCGGGGCGTCCGCCGCGGGATACGACGGCGGCCACCCGGGCGGAGGGTTCGGACGCGGACCACAGCGCGGCCCCCGCCCCGGTGCTCGCGCCGAAGTAGCCGACCGCACTTGACGCGGTGTCCGCGCGGGTGGCCAGCCAGTCGGTGGCCGAGGACAGCCTGCGTGCCAGCAGCTCGATGTCGAAGACGTTGGCGCGGTTGCGTTCCTCCGCCGGCGTGAGCAGGTCCAGCAGCAGCGTGCCCAGGCCGGCGCGCTGCAGCACACTGGCCACAAACCGGTTCCGCGGGCTGTGCCGGCTGCTCCCGCTCCCGTGGGCAAAAACCACCACGGCGCGGGCAGGCACCGGCAGGTGGAGCTGGCCCTGCAGCCGCACTCCCCGGGACGGAATCTCCACCTCTTCATCGAACTCCATTGGATCCTCGGTGACCGCCGACGTGCCGGTCGGAGGCGGCGAGTCCTTCAGCCGCCGTGCGGCGGCGTCGAGCAACTGGATCACCTCGTCGTCCTCGGTGGGCGAGAAGTCGCGGTAGTGGTAGCCGACGGCGGAAAACTGCCGGGGCGTGGCGAGGCAGACCACTTCATCGGGTTCGCTCAGGCCCGCGAGGGTGTCGGCCGGGGCGACAGGTACCGCCAGGATCACCCGCGCGGCCCCCAGTTTGCGGGCGATTCGGCAGGCGACCCGGGCGGTCGACCCGGTGGCGATGCCGTCGTCGACGATCACGGCGATGCGACCGGTCAGGTCCTGGCGGGTGCGGCCCTTCCGGAACCGTGCCACGCGGTTTTCCAGCACGGCCCGCTCATGGTCCTCGACGGCCTGCAGTTCCGCCTCACTGACCCTGGCTTGGGCCAGCACATGCTCCTCGAGGACCCGGGCCCCGCCCTCGCCGATCGCCCCCATGGCGAGCTCCGGCTGATACGGCAGCCCGAGCTTGCGAACCACGATCACGTCCAGGGGTGCATCCAGCGCGGCGGCAACCTCGAACGCCACCGGGACCCCGCCGCGCGGAAGGCCAAGGACCACCAGGTCCTTGCCGCGAAGGTCCGCCAGACGCCGCCCCAGCTGCCGCCCGGCGTCGACCCTGTCTTCAAAAATGCTCATTGTCTTGGCTTTCCAATCGGGCGCCGGCCGACGGGCCCCTCCTGGGATGCGCTCCGCGGGCTGGGCATCGGAGGAGGCTGGGCACCGGAGCAGCGTGGGCATCGGAGCAGCGTGGCCGCTTTCTCCCACTATCCGTCAGGAGTTCCGGGGATGTGAGGGCCCTTGTACCCGGTTTCGTTTCCGCCGGGCGCCCCTCCCCCGCCGGGGTGCCAGCGGCGCCCGGCGGGCGTGCCGGGTGGCGGCGTCCGGGGTGCTGAAACGTGCCGCGCGCCGGGCCACGTGGTGGTCCTTGCCCCGGCGGCGGACCCGCGGCAGCACCGGCACGGCGGGCTGCTGGGCGGCGCGGGAGAAGAACCAATGCTTGGCGATCTCCACCAGCACCAGGTACACCACGGTCATGCCCAGCAGGGCCAGGAAGAAGGGCACCGGCAGCGGGTCGAAGCCCAGCACGGCGGCCAGCGGGGACAGCGGAAGGTAGACGCCCAGGGCCACCACCCCCAGCGCGGCGCAGAGCAGTCCGAGGGAGGGCCGGCTGCGCAGGAACGGTACCCGGCGGGTCCGGATGGCGAAGATGATCAGCGTCTGGGTGGCGATGGATTCGATGAACCAGCCCGCCCGGAACTCCCCCGGGACGGCGTCGAAGACGAACAGCATCAGGGCGAACGTCGCGAAGTCGAAGACCGAGCTGATCGGGCCAAAGAGGAACATAAAGCGCCGGATGAACGCGATGTTCCAGTGGGCCGGGGCCAGCAGCTGTTCCCTGTCCACCCGGTCGCCGGGGATGGCCAGCTGGCCGGTGTCGTAGAGCAGGTTGTTGAGCAGGATCTGTCCGGGCAGCATCGGCAGGAAGCTGAGCACCACGGACGCCGTCGCCGCGCTGAACATGTTGCCGAAGTTGCTGGAGGTGCCCATCAGCACGTACTTGATTGTGTTGGCGAAGATCCGCCGGCCCTCCATCACGCCGTCGGCCAGCACCCCGAGGTCTTTGTCGAGGAGCACGACGTCGGCGGCGTCCTTGGCGACGTCCGTGGCGCTGTCCACGGAGATGCCGATGTCGGCCTGGTGCAGCGCGAGCGCATCGTTCACGCCGTCGCCCATGAACCCGACCGCTCCGCCGCTCTGGCGCAGCAGCCGGATGATCCGGGCCTTCTGCTCCGGGGAGACGCGGGCGAAGATGCTGGCCTCGCGGGCGGCGGCGCTGAGCTCCGGATCGGACATTGCCTCTGCCTCAGACCCGGTGATGGTCCCGCCGGAAAGCACCCCGAGCTCGTCGCAGACCCGCTCCGCCACCTTGGCGTTGTCCCCGGTGGCGATCTTGACCGTGATGCCCAGCGCCTCGAGCCGGTCCAGGGACTCCCGTGCGTTGGCCTTGGGCTTGTCGAGGAAGACCAGGAACCCGGCCAGGTCCAGGTCTTTCTCGTCGGCCGGTGACATGTCATCCAGCCCGGCCGCGTTCCTGGTCGCCACGGCCACCACCCGGGAACCGGCGTCGAACTGTTCATCCAGCAGGGCCTGCACCGCGGCCGGCGTGGCGCCGCACAGCGCCAGCACATCCTCCGGCGAGCCTTTGGTGATGATCCGGGCGGGGCCGCCGGCGTCGCGGACCAGCACACTGGTCCGCCGGCGCTGGTGGTCGAAATCGATCACGTCGAGCCGTTCGAAGCGGGCGGGTTCGAACGCCGCGGCCTGCGGGGACTCCCAGAGTGCGGCGTCCAGCGGGTTCTGCCCGATCACGGACTTTTTCGCCTCCGTGTAGTCCGCCTCGGTGGCGAGCAGCCCCAGCGTGAACAGCTGGTCCGCGGACACGCCGCCGGCCACCGGCAGGGCCGCGGTGAAGCTGATCCGGCCCTCCGTGAGGGTCCCGGTCTTGTCCGTGACCAGGATGTCCATGTCGCCGAGGTCCTCGATGCAGACCAGCCGCTTGACCAGCACCCTGCGTTTGGCCAGCTGCCGGGTGCCCGTTGCGAGGCTGGTGCTGACGACGGCGGGCAACAGCTGCGGGGTGATCCCGACGGCGATGGCCAGGGAGAACAGCAGCGACTCGATCACCGGGCGCTGGAGCAGCAGGTTGGCGACGAAGATGAGCGAGGTCAGCCCGATGGCGACCTGAAGCAGCAGGAAGGAGAAGCGCTTGAGCCCGAGCTGGAACTCGGTCTGCGGCTGCCGCTCGCCCAGGCCGAGCGCGATCCGGCCGAATTCCGCCCGGCCCCCGGTGGCCACCACCACCCCGGTGCAGCTGCCGGACTGGATCACGGTTCCCATAAACAGGCAGGATGTCAGGTCGCCCAGCGCGGCCCCGCCGGCCACCGGGGCGGGATCCTTCCCCACCGGCAGCGACTCTCCAGTCAGGATGCTCTCGTCGCAGAGCAGGTCCTTGACGGACAACAGCCGCAGGTCCGCCGGGATGATGGCGCCGAGTCCCAGCTGCACGACGTCGCCGGGCACCAGGGCGGTGACGTCCACCTCGCGCGCGGTCCCGTCCCGGAGCACGACGGCGGTGTGCGTGACCCGCGAATGCAGGGCCTCGGCCGCCCGTTCGGCCCGGAATTCGTTGCTGAAGCCGAGACCGACGCTGACGAGCAGGATCACGCCGATCACGATCGAGTTGGTGGCGTCCCCGAGAAAGAGCGAGAGCCCGGCGGTGATGAGCAGCAGGATCAGGATGGGGCTGCGGAACTGCCGCCCCAGCACCGACCAGCCGCTTGCCTCGTGGGTGCGGACCGCGTTCGGCCCCAGCAGCGCGAGCCGCTCCGCCGCTTCGGCCTGGGCGAGCCCGCCCGCGGCAGACCCCAGGCGGGCAAGCACCGTGGCCGCGTCGGTCCGGGCCGCGTCGGCGACGGTCAGGGGCCGGGAGGCGGCCTCCCGGGTGTCTAGCTGTGGCATACAGATTCCGTCCGGATACCTCAAGGTACGGCTAAGACTACGTCGGCGGCGGCCTGGAGTCATTTGGCAGGGGTGAAGGGCAGGTGAAACGCCGGCAAAGTCCCGTATATAATCTCTTTTCGGTACGGTTTAGCAGAAGGCCGTTGGATAGTTATTCGATCCGGCTTCGCTGCCGCTACCGCCGCCCCCTTCCTCGCTGTGGTGCGCCGCGCCTGGCCGGTTCGATTCGGTTCGAGCGAAACGGCATCAAGGAATAGTGGTAAGCGAGTCAACCGCAACATCGATCAACCAGCACCTGCACCAGCTCGTGTTGAACAGTGCCGACGTGGAGGAATTCCTCGGCGAGTTAGCCAGGGTTTCGGCCCGCAGCCTGTCCGAGCCCGGTGATGAAATCCTGTGCGGGATCACCCTGCTCCGGCAGCGGAAGGCGGCCACCGTCTCCAGCAGCAGCGCAGCGGCGCAGGCCATGGACGAGATCCAGTACGGCTTCGGCGACGGCCCCTGCGTGACCGCTTCCCGGGAACAGGTCACGGTGCACATTGCCGACCTGGATGCTGACCCGCGCTGGCCCCAGTCCGCCGCCAGGGTCCGGGAGCACGGCATGCGCTCCATCCTGGCCGTCCCCTTCCTGCTCGACGGCGAAACCCGGGCGGCGCTCAATCTGTATTCGCACCGGCCGCACCGCTTCGACGATCGGGCCCAGCAGCTGGCGAGCATCTTCGTGAGCCAGACGACCATGGCGCTCGGGTTGGCCGTGCGGTTCGCGCACTTCAGCGAGACGGCGGTCAACCTCAAGGCGACGCTGGAGACCCGCACCGCGATCGACGTCGCGATCGGCATCATCATGGCGCAGAACCGCTGCAGCCAGGCCGAGGCGTTCGAGCTGCTCAAGGCGGCGTCCAGCACCCGCAATGTCAAGCTGCACACCGTTGCCGCGGCGATTGTTGACGCCCTGGGCCACGGGCCGGCACGGACCCACTTCGAGGATTAGCCCTCCGGGCCGGCGGCCGTCGGTGTCGCAGGCACCCGGGGCGCCGCCGCCGCCGCCTCCGCCGCCTCCGCCTCCGCCAGGACAGTGCTGATGGTGACCTGATGGGCGAGAATCCGGAAGTGCCCGCCCGTGTCCAGCGGCACGTTCCGGGCGCCGGGGAGCACACTGCCCTCCGGGATGTGCGGGTCGAAGAGCCCGTAGACGGAGGTAATCCGCTCGTTGACGCGTTGTTCGCGGGAGAGCTGGAGGGTGACCGCGCTGCGCGGGGACAGGGCCCGCAGGCTCGGCAGCAGCATGTAACCCGCGTACCGCGAGCCCGAGAACGGGGATCCGACGGCGACCATCCTAGTGATCCGCCGCTCCGGATCCAGCGACATCATCACGTATTTGCCGATCAGTCCGCCCTTACTGTGGGCCACGATCAGGGTGTCCCGCAGGTTCCGATCGCGGAGGTAGCTGGCAATCAGGGCCGCCGCTTTGGGGACGGCAAGCCGGTTGCGCTGCAGCACCGTCACCACGTGCACCGGATGCCCGGCTCCGTGCAGCTCCCGGATCAGCGGCAGCATAAAGCGCCAGTCCTCAAAGATGCCGGGGATGACGACGACGGGCCGGCCGGCGCCGCTGAGGAACTCGTCGGGGCCTACCCGGGAGACCGCGCTGCGCAGCTGCCGGCCGGCGGCGTAGGCGTAGTCCAGGGCCCACCAGCCGGCGAGCCGGAGCACCGAACTCACGGGGTAAACCTCTGGGCGGTTTCGCTTCCGGAAGCCGCGACGCCGGTGAAGCCGAGGATGGAGTCGGCGACCTGGACGGCCCGGTTGTGCTGGACCACATGCCCGGTTCCCTCGATTTCAAGGAACGTTGCGGAGGCTGCGCGGGCCGCCAGCCGGCGGCACCAGTCCGCCGGCGCGACCGGGTCGTTCGCGCCGCGCAGCACGAGCACGGGCGCCGTGACGCCGCCGATCCTTTCATCGATCGGGTAGTCCATCATGACCGGCAGGTTCTTGAGGTACCAGCTGGGTCCGCAGCGGAGGTAGTCGGTGAAGACCAGCGCGTTGGAGGACGGGCTCTCGAAGAACAGGCAGTCGCGGCCGAGCGCCAGGGCCTGTTGCGCCACGGTGCGCCGCCGGTCGTTGACCACCGGACCCATCAGCACCACGTGTGGGATCCGCGACGGCTGCCGCCGCGCCGCTTCGACCGCGAACTGCGTGCCCATCGAGTGCCCGACCACCCCGAACTCCAGCACGCCAAGCTGCTCGAGGGCACCGAGGATGTAGGTGGCGTATTCCGGCACGCTGAGCGTGTGCGCCGGCCTGGGGGTGGCACCGAACCCCGGCAGGTCGATCGAGAAGGTGTCCACAGATTCCGCGAGCAGCCTGTGAAGGCGCTGCAGGTAACGGTGCGAGGCGCCGATTCCGTGGATCAGGACGACGGCGGTTCCCCCTGCCGCGCCTGCCGGCCGCCGGGAGGCGAAGACGTGGCCGAGGTGTCCCGCGGCCTCAACCTCGATGCGCACGGGCCTGCTCATGGTGGTCTCGTTTCTGTTCGGCGCCTTGGATCAGCGTCTAGTAAGCATACTGACAAAGCCCGGCGCCCCCTGTACCTTGGGTGGAACATCCGGGGCGGACGTCCCGCAGGCCAGCATCGGAGGAACGCATGAGCAGCACACCGACCGACCCGGAAGACATCGTCAGCGACGGGGTGGAAGAGGACGGGACGCCCGTTCCGCGCGACCCCGGCAGCGCCGGCGGCGGCACGGGCGCCGCGGCGCCGACGTCGCGCGCACCAGCGGGCGCCGCGGAGGGCCACGCCCCCGGCGAAGGCGACGCGAATAAAGTGCCCGGACCGGCCGAAGAACAGGACGAAAAGACCGCAGACGACCGCGGCCTCACCACGGACACCAGCCCCGACTGAGCCAGGGCGAGACGCCGGCCGGGCACCCCTGCCGCGGGGTGCCCGGCCGGCGGCTGATCGCTAGCCGGCGGCCGGCGCGATGTTGACGAGCCAGTCCACGCCGAACTTGTCCTTGCACATGCCGAAGGTGTCGCCCCAAGGGGCCTTCTCCAGCGGCATGCTGACCGTGCCGCCGTCGGACAGTTTGTCCCAGTAGCCGCGCAACTCCGCCTCGTCGGTGCCGCTGAGGGATACCGAGAAGTTGTTGCCGGGGGTGTAGTCCATGCTGTTCGGCGTGTCGGCCCCCATCAGCACCATCCCCTTGTCGCTTGTCAGCATGGCGTGCATGATCTTGTCCTGCTCGGCAGGGTCCTGACTCGCCTGGAACTCGGCGAAGGTGCTCATGTTCAGCTCCCCGCCGAACACCGACTGGTAGAAGGTCATGGCATCCTTCGCGTTGTCGCGGAAGCCAAGGTAGGGATTGAGGGTGGTCATATCCGGGACTCCTTGATGGCTGGTGGCGAGAGAGCGGGCAGACGGCCGCCGCCGCTCCGGCGCGGCTTACAGGGCATATCCTGCCGGAAATCGGGCACAGTTCATAGGCCCGGCTCCGGCACGGACAGCCGGACAGCCCGGCCAGGTAACGGCAGATCCCGCCGGGCGGCGCTCGGCGGGCGGCGCTCGGCCTAGGCGGTCTGGCCGGCGTGCTCGCCTTCGGCGATTTCTTCCAGCAGCTTGCTGTTGAACGCCGGCAGGTCGTGCGGGTTCCGGCTGGTGACGAGCCCCTGATCCACCACCACTTCCTCGTCGCTCCAGTGGGCGCCTGCGTTCTTCAGGTCGGTCTGCAACGTGGGGTACGAGGTCACCTTCCGCCCGCTGACGACGCCGGCGTCGATCAGCAGCCAGGGACCGTGGCAGATCGAGGCCACCGGCTTGTGCTGTTCGAAGAATCCGCGGACAAAGTCCTGGGCGCCCTTGTGGATCCGGAGATGGTCGGCGTTGACGACGCCGCCGGGGATCACCAGGGCGTCGAAGTCGGAGGCCCTGGCCTGGTCAACGGCGAGGTCGACGTCGAAGGTCTCTCCCTTTTCGGTGCCGTCGTAGCCCTGCAGCTTTCCGCCCTTGGGCGCCACCAGGGTGGGCTCGCCACCGGCTTCCTTGACGGCGTTCCACGGGCTGGTCAGCTCGATCTGTTCGACGCCGTCCGTCAGCAGAAACGCGACCTTTTTGCCTGCAATGGTGTGCTCCGACATGTGTCCTCCTGGGGCCAGCGCGAGGGGTTGCCGGCCGTCGAGCCGGCCAAGTCCCCCGCAGCGATCTTGGTGCCTTACCCCTTCAATTTTAGGAACCGGGAAAATAATAAGCAAGCTGATCATATTGGGAAATTCTCGCCGTAGCTCTGGACTTCCGATTGCGGGTGTGGCTAGGGTGACGGAAGTTGCCGAACTCATCGTCTCGATTACTGCGCCGCACCTGGGGGGTGTTGCACGTGAAGAACGAACGACTTTCCGGACGCGCCTCGCGCCTTTTGCGACCCGTGCTGCTGGCCGGTGCGGCGGCAGCAGTGTGGTTGGCCCTTTCCGCGACAAGCGCGAGCGCGGAGACCGGCGCCTCCCAGGACGAACTCGCCGGCGTCTCGGCGCTCTCCGTTGCGGCACCGCTGGCACCGCCGGCCGCGCCCCAATCGCCGCCATCAGATTCCGGGGGCGACAGCTCTGGGCTGTTGTCCCCGGTTTTACGCGTCCTCCCGGGCTCTGTTGACCCGGTTGTTGCCTCAATTCCCGCCGTGACGCACGTTCCGTCGAGCGCACTGAGGGATGTGGCTTCCCCTGCCGCAGAACTCGTGGCCGACACGGCAGCAGGTGCGGTCCGGACGGTCATCCCCGTCGTGTCCGGGCTCGTGCCCGGTTCGGGACCTTTAGTAGACCCGATCGCCGACGCACTGACGGGCGTGTCGTCGCTGCCGACGGTGGCCACCCTCCCGCCAGCGGCGTCCGCATCCGAGGTACCCGCAGTGGACCCGGTTGGGGCTGCGACCGCGTCCCCGGGTTCCCCCGGCGTCGCTACCGCCGCCGGAATCGCGCCGCCGGAATCCGGCGCCACGCCCACTACTTCGCGGCACCAGGCGCTGCCCAGCGCCTGGGGCCCGGGCGCCTCTAGCGAGGCCCGGGAGCCGGCGAACGACCTGCCCGCTGACGAAGTCCCCGGCGCAGTCCCCGCCATCCCGGGTTCCGGCGCGGCAAGCAGCCAGCCTGGGTCCGGTCCGGGATCGTATGCCGCCGCTGAGACCACAGCCTTCGAGCTCCGGCCGCCCCCGGGCATGTGCGAGACCCGCCACCCGCTCCAGGCCGCTCCCGAACCGGTGTCCTTCGACCCCGGATCCTCTCCCGACTAGTTGGCGCCTGCCTGCCCTGCAACGGGCGGGCCACGGCCGAATCGGACTGCCGTCCTGGCAGCCCGCAACACCAACAGCTTCAGGAGAAAACATCATGCATACCAACTTGCGCAGAGGGCTGCTCGGCACCCTCTTTGCCGGCGGACTGCTGGCACTCGGAACCTCAGTCGCCAGTGCGGCGGACACGACTTCCGGCAGCGACGGCCTCGCCTCCGGCACCCAGGTCATCGCACCAGTCACCGCACCGGTGACGCTCGGGGCGACGTCGATCGGGCTGCTCGGCGACTCCGCCGCCACCAACGGCGGGACCAACCCCGCGGCGCCGGCCAGCAGCACCGGCGGGAGCACCACCTCTGGCAACGACGGTGCCGCCTCCGGCACCCAGGCCACCGC
>NZ_JBEEQE010000028.1:0-16846 GCF_040137805.1 Pseudarthrobacter sp. B907
CACCCAGGCCACCGCCCCCGTCACCGCACCGGTAACCCTAGGGGCCACGTCGATCGGCCTGCTCGGCGACTCCACCGCTACCAACGGTGGGAGCACCGCGGCCACCACGCCGACAGCGGCCAACAGCACCGGTGGGAACACCACCTCCGGCAGCGACGGCGCCGTCTCCGGCACCCAGGCCACCGCCCCCGCCACCGCACCGGTAACCCTAGGGGCCACGGCGATCGGCCGGCGTGGAGACTCTACCTCTACCAACTGTGGGGGCGCCGCGGCCACCACCCCGGCAGCGGCCAACAGCACCGGTGGGAACACCACCTCCGGCAGCGACGGCACCGTCTCCGGCACCCAGGTCACCGCACCAGTCACTGCGCCGGTAACCCTCGGGGCGACGTCGAGCGGGCTGCTCGGCGACTCCACCGCTACCACCGGTGGGAGCACCGCGGCCACCACGCCGGCAGCGGGCAACAGCACCGGTGGGAACACCACCTCCGGCAACGACGGCCTCGCCTCCGGCACCCAGGCCACCGCCCCCGTCACTGCTCCGGTGACCCTCGGGGCGACGTCGAGCGGGCTGCTCGGCGACTCCGCCGCCACCACCGGCGGGAGCACCGCCGCGGCGCCGGCCAGCAGCACCGGCGGGAACAACACCTCCGGCAGCGACGGCCTCGCCTCCGGCACCCAGGCCACCGCCCCCGTCACTGCTCCGGTAACCCTCGGGGCGACGTCGATCGGGCTGCTCGGCGACGCAACAGCCACCACCCGCGGGAGCACCACCGGCGGGACCAACCCCGCGGCGCCGGCCAACCGCACCGGCGGGAACACCACCTACGGCAACGACGGTGCCGCCTCCGGCACCCAGGCCACCGCACCCGTCACCGCTCCGGTAACCCTCGGGGCGACGTCGATCGGGCTGCTCGGCGACTCAACAGCCACCACCCGCGGGAGCACCACCGGCGGGACCAACCCCGCGGCGCCGGCCAACAGCACCGGCGGGAACCCCACCTCCGGCAACGACGGTGCCGCCTCCGGCACCCCGGCCACCGCACCAGTCACCGCACCGGTAACCCTCGGGGCGACGTCGATCGGGCTGCTCGGCGACGCAACAGCCACCACCCGCGGGAGCACCACCGGCGGGACCAACCCCGCGACGCAGGCCAACAGCACCGGCGGGAACAACACCTCCGGCAACGACGGTGCCGCCTCCGGCACCCCGGCCACCGCACCAGTCACCGCACCGGTAACCCTCGGGGCGACGTCGATCGGGCTGCTCGGCGACTCAACCGCCACCACCGGCGGGACCAGCCCGGGAACGACCGGCGGATCCGGCGCTTGGGCGCCGTCGGTCGGCACCGAAGGACACGGCACCGGCGGACAAGGAACCGCGTCCGGCACCCAGGTCACCGCACCAGTCACCGCCCCGGTGACTGGTGCGACGTCGGCCTGGTTGCTTGGTGGTTCCGCGGCCGGCACCGGAGCCCCGGCGGCCGGGGCTGACGAAACGGCCACCCCGCCGGGCAACCACTCCGGCGGCCACGCCTGGGGTGGCGCGTCAGGCCCCGGCACGGCCGCCGCCGCGCAGTGCACTGCCCAGACCGTGGGGTTCGCCTCCACCGGTCAGGCCGCACAGCTCAATGCCGCCGGAACAGGCACCGCCATCTTGGGCGCGAATAACGGGGCTAATCTTGCTGCCTTGGCTCTCCTGTGCGGAGGTGCCTTGCTGAAGCTGCGGCGCCGGTCCGCCTAGGCCCGGGCGGCCAGGAGGCCGGCAGGCGGGACCGCCGCGGGGCGGGCCCTCCTGCCGGCCTCTGGTCAGCCGTGGCGGCCGTGATTACGCTGGCGGTACCCGTTGCTTCAGGAATGCAGGAAGTAGGACACCATGGACGAACAGGACATCCTCGAGCGCATCACCTCGCTGGTGGAGGAGGAACGAGAGCTCCGGGAACGGGCAGAGTCCGCAAGTGCCGGCCATGACCACGTCCCGGACCGGCTCCGGCTCCGGCAGCTCGAGGAGGACCTGGACCAGTGCTGGGACCTGCTGCGGCAGCGGAGGGCCAAGAAACAATATGGCGAAAACCCGGACGACGCGGAGGCACGTCCCGTCACGCAGGTAGAGGGCTACAACGGCTGAGCCGGGTGGCTCTTGCGGTGCAGGAACGCCCCGACCCGCCAGCCAAACTCGGCCGGGTCCGTTGCCGGGCCCACTGGCAAGTCGCGCGCGGGCTGGGACAGCGGTCCGAGGCCGGTGTCTACCGCGGCTTTGGCGGCCCGGAGCGAGGCCGCGGAGAGGCTCTCCCAGAGCGCGAGCAGCTCAGCAAGCTCAGGCTCGGCCTTGTGGTCCGCCACGCAGGAGCTGACCAGGCCCATGGTGTGTGCTTCCGGCGCCCGCAGCAGGGTGCCCCGGTAGAACAGGTCCTTGGTGCGGGAGGGCCCGATCCGCAGGCTGATCCTGTTCGCAAATGAGGGCGGGACCAGGATTCCGAGGCGGGCGATCGGCATGCCGATCCGGGCCGATTCGGCCATCAGCTGCAAGTCGCAGGCCAAGGCCAACTGGCAGCCCGCCCCGGTCGCGGCACCCTCGACGACTGCAACGGTCGGCATGGGCAGGGCCTCGACCGCCTGCAAGGCCCACTCGATCGTCGCGAAGATCTCTTGCACGTCCACGGCGGCGGAGTGTTCCCATTCCCGCAGGTCCGAGCCCGAGCAGAAGGTGCCGCCGCGGCCACGGATAACGACGGCGTGCACCTCCTGGGCAGCCAGTGACCGGGCGGCTTCCCCGAGCGAGCGCCATTCGGCCGCCCCCATCGCGTTGAAGCGCTCCCCGCTTCCCACCGTGATGGTGGCCACCGGCCCCGAGTGCTCGACGGACACGGCTTCCATGGTCTGCTGCCCCGCCATCACTGGACAGCACCCGCGCGCCGGAGCCCGGCGATCGAAGGCTCATCGAGGCCAAGACTGGCCAGGACTTCGTCGGTGTGCTGGCCCAGAAGCGGTGGCGCCGTGCGCACGGACGCCGGGGTGCGCGTGAGGCGCACCGGGCAGCCCACCACCTTCATTGGCCCTACTGTGGGGTGGTCCAGTTCGGCCACCATGCCCCGGGCCCGGACCTGCGGGTCGGCCAGGGCCTGGTCGACGGTCTGGATCGGGCCCACCGGGACGCCGGCCTGGTCCAGGATCCGCACCCAATCCTCGGCGCTGCGCGTGCGCAGGACCGCCTCAATCCTGGGAATCAGGGTGTCCCGGTGCGCCACCCGGGAGGGGTTGGTGGCGTAGTTCGGGTCGTCCGCGAGTCCCTGGTCGCCGAGGGCCGCGGCGAAGCGCCGCCACAGCCCGTCGTTGCCTACGGCGACCATGACGAAGCCGTCCGAGGTGGGGAACGCCTGGTAGGGGGCGATCGTCGGATGGGCCGAGCCGTAGCGCGTGGGGATATCGCCGCTTGCGAAGTAGCCGCTGGAGACGTAGGTCAGCCAGGAGACGGATCCGTCGAGCAGGCTGATGTCCACCCACTGTCCGTTCCCCGTGCGCTGCTTCTCATGCAGCGCGGCAAGCACACCGATGGTCGCCCACATTCCGGCAACAAGGTCGGCACTGCTGACTCCTACCCGTACCGGCGGCCCGTCTGCCTCACCGGTGACGCTCATGATGCCGCTGCGCGCCTGGGCGATCGCGTCGTACCCCGGCCGGAGGGCGTCCGGCCCCGTCTGCCCGTAGCCGCTGATCGAGGCGTAGACCAGTCCGGGGTTGTCCCGCGAGAGCTCTTCGTACCCAAGACCGAGCCTCGCCGCCGTGCCAGGCCGGAAGTTCTCGACCAGCACATCCGCCTTCAGGGCCAGGCGCCTAACCGCGGCCAGGCCCTCGGGTGACTTGAGGTTGACCGCCAGGCTGCGCTTGTTCCGGTTCACGGAGAGGAAGTAGGCGGCTTCCTCGCCCTGGAACGGCGGCCCCCACTGCCGCGTGTCGTCGCCTTGTCCGGGCTGTTCGATCTTGATGACGTCGGCCCCTAGGTCTGCCAGGGTCATGGTGGCGAAGGGTCCGGAGAGGATCCGGCTCAGGTCGAGGACCAGCAGGTCCCTGAGCGGTCCGGCCACGCCGGCCGGGTCCGCCGGCTGCGGCGCCGTCAGTGGGTCGGCGCCTGCCGTTTCGTCAGGCGCGATGCCCGCATGCGTCAGGCTCATACAGTTGCTTCCGTCTTGATTTCAGGGCTTTCTTCGAAGCGGTGGGCTGCCTTCGGCAGGAAGATCAGGGCCACCATGGCGATGGCACAGCAGGCGATTATGTACAGCGAGATCGCGGTCGAATTGCCGTACTGGGCCAGCAGCGCGGCGGCGATCAGCGGCGCGGGGCCGCCGGCCACGACGCTGGCCAGCTGGTACCCCAGGCCGGCGCCGGTGTAACGGATGTCCGCGTCGAAGCTCTCCGCAATGAGCGCCGCCTGCGGTCCGTACTGGATGTCGTGCAGGATCAGGCTCACGACGATCGCCACCCCCACGATGAATGGCTCGCGGGTGTCCAGCATCGCGAAGTACGGGAACGCGAAGAGGGCCGTCAGCACGATGCCCACGCCATACACCTTGCGCCGGCCGAACTTATCGGAGAGCCAGCCGAAGAGCGGCACGCTCACCAAGCCGAGGGCGGCCGCGATCAACGTGTCATCCAGGATCGAGTTGCTGTTGAGCTGCAGGTGCTTGACGGCGTAGGTGATCACGAAGGTGATGAAGAGGTAGAACGGCGCCTGTTCGGACATGCGGACCAGCGCAGAGAGCAGGATTTCCTTGGGCTGTCGCTTGATGACCTCGATCAGGGGGTTCCGGACAATCTTGTTGGACTTGCGGACGGCCTCGAAGTCCGGGCTCTCGATCACACGCAGGCGGACGAAGAGGCCGACGCCGATCAGCAGAATGCTGATGATGAACGGAATACGCCAGCCGAAGGAGGCAAAGCCTTCCGTGCCCGTGATCCCGGAGGTGATGCGGACAACGCCGGTCGAGAGGACCAGGCCAAGCGGCACGCCGATCTGCGGCCAGCTGGCGGAGAAGCCGCGGCGTCCCCGGCGCCCCCACTCCATGCTCAGTAGCACCGAGCCGCCCCACTCGCCGCCGACGCCGATGCCCTGGATGATCCGCAGCAGCGTCAGCAGGATCGGAGCCGCGACGCCGATTGCCTGGTAGGTGGGCAGGAAGCCGATCAGCACGGTGCCGAAGGCCATCAGGAAGAGGGTGGCCATCAGGGTGGTCTTGCGGCCGATGCGGTCCCCGTAATGGCCGAAGATTGCCGCGCCGACAGGGCGGGCCACGAAGCCCACGAACTGGGTGCCGAAGGCGAAGAGAACGCCGGCGAAGGCGTTCTGGCCGGGGAAGAACAGCTGCGGGAAAACCAGGGCGGCAGCGGTGCCGTAGAGGAAGAAGTCGTACCACTCGATGGTGGTGCCTACGACGCTGGCAATGGTCGCGCGGCGTGCCGCCTGCTCCCGGGTCACTGCTTGGGTTGTCATCATCACTCCGTTGTATTGATGTTGAGGGCTCGCGCCCTTATGGATGGCGCCGTGGTGGCGCGGTTGAAGGTCAGGCAGGAACCGGGGCACCGGTGCGCACGCCGCCGGCCAGCAGGAGTCCGGCGCCGTGCATCGCCGGCGTGTGTCCGAGTGCGTTGAGGATCTCGAAAGTGGTGGCTGTCGCTGCCGTGATGACCGGCACGCCGAGTGCGTCCTCGACGGTCTGCACGGCGGCCAGCGACGGCATCTGAACGCAGGCGGACAGGACGACGGCGTCCACGCCCTCCGTGTTGAGCCGGTCCGCGATGCCCGGCAGGGCAAGCGGATCGAGCCGACCCACTTCAAGGTTGTCGGCTACCGAGAGGCCGATCACGTCCTGCACGGTGATGCCCGCGCCCTCGATGTAGTCGCTGACGGTTTTGGTCAGCTCAGGCAGGTAGGGCGTGACCATTGCCACCCGGCGCGCGCCCAGGTGCTGCAGGGTGCGCACCAGGGCGCCGGCGCTGCTGGTGACCGCCGCCGGATGGCCGTTGGCCTCGGCGGCCTGCGCAATGATCTCCTCGGAGCCGGCGTGGGCCCCCGGGCCCTGGGCCATCACCGCGACCAGGCAGGCATAGGCGATGACGTCGACGTCGGCGTCGGAGACGGACGTGGCGCAGTCCGCCGCCTTGGCCACCATGGCGGCGAGCTCGGCCGCCGTCACGTTCTTCAGGGCCGCCCGGGCCGAGTGGAAGGTGTACCGGTGGCCTGTCGCTTCGCTCTGCCGGCGGAAGAGTTCCGGAAGCTCTGTTTCCATCGTGCTGTTCGAGCTGGGAACGATCAGCCCGATCCTGGTTGGGCCGGCGGCCGGTCGCGCCGTACTTGATTGCTCCACGCCCCGCGGTGTGCTCACAGTCTGTCTCCAAGTCGTTGTCCGAACGTATCAAATCCCACATTGTGAGGCCGTGACCCATCCTGCGGGAAATGTTAGTCTGATGTCAATACCCTCAAAGGACCCTTTCGCCCAAGCGCACGTAGCACGGCAGGGTCCGCCCCGAACAAAGGAAAACCGCGCGTTGGCAAGAGAACAGGGCACCGGATCGACCCCGCTGCTCGTGCTGGGCAAGGTGACGGAAATCCTTAACTGCTTTTCGCTCGAGGAGCCGGACCCGACCCTGGCGCAGATCGCGCGCCAGACCGGCCTGCCCACCAGCACCTGCCAGCGGCTCGTGCAGAACATGGTCCGCGAGGGCTTCCTGGACCGCGACGGTGACCGTTACCGGATCGGCCTGCGCCTGGTCCAATGGGCCAGCCCTGGCACCTTCGGGCTGGACATCGTGCGCATCGTGCGTCCGATCCTGCAGCAGTTGCGTGACGACACCGGGGAAACAGCCTGCCTCTATATCCGGGACGGAGCCTTTCGCACCGTCGTCGCCGTCGCGGAGACCCGCCACGTGGTGATGCGCCCGTTCCGGGTGGGGCAGGTGATGCCGATCCACGCCGGGGCGCCGGGCAAGATCTTCCTCGCATTCGACCCCGGAGCGCGGGAGGCGCTCGCCGGTATGGAGCTGACGCGCTTCACGCCGAACACCCCCGCCAGCTGGGACGTGCTGGACGAGCAGGTCGAGCAGGCGCGCGGTCAGGGGTTCTTCGCGGCGTTCGGTGAGCGGAACAGCGACGTGGGCTCGATCAGCGCGCCGGTCTTTGATCACACCGGCGAGCTCGCCGGGGTCCTCGGACTGGGCTTCCCCACGCAACGGGTGACCATTGCCGACGTCGGACGCCTGGGTCCGGCAGTGTCGGAGGCGGCCAGGGCCGCCTCAGTTGCTCTGGGGCAGCACACCGCCGCGGCCCCGCCCAAGGCCGGCCGGTCGCGCGGGGCCGCCGCACGCTGACCGCCGTAGCTTCCCCTCCCCCTGAAGGGCGGTCCATGCTGGTGCCATGCAGATCGCGTTCGTCGGCGACGTAATGCTCGGCCGGCTGGTGAACGAGCGGCTGAAGACCGCCGGCCCGGCGTACCCCTGGGGTGACACCCTGCCCGTCCTCCGGCAGGCGGACCTGAGGATCGCCAACCTCGAGTGTGTGCTGGCCGATGGCGGCGTCCCGGAACCGGGCAAGGTCTTTACCTTCCGCTCCGATGCCGAAAACGTGCGCAGCCTCGTCGCCGCGCAGATCGACGTCGTCTCCCTGGCCAACAACCACGTCCTCGACTACGGGCCGGACGCGCTGCGGGAGATGCTGCCGGTGCTGGATCGGCACGGGATCCTCCACTCCGGGGCCGGCCCGGACCGGGACTCGGCCCGGCGGCCCGCGGTGCGCAGGGTGGGGGCCGACGCCGTCGGATTCGTGGCGTTCACGGACAACCAGCCGGACTGGGAGGCGGCGCCCGGCTCCCCCGGCGTTTACTACGTTCCGGCGGAGGCCACCGGGGAACGCGTCGAGGAGCTCCTGGAACTGGTCCGGCGGACCGCATCACGCGTCCGGCTCCTCATCGTCTCGGCGCACTGGGGCGGGAACTGGGGCTCCGAGGCCCCGGCCGCCCACCGGGCCCTGGCGCGGCGGCTGGTCGACGCGGGTGCCGGCGTCGTCTTTGGGCATTCGCCGCATATCGTCCGCGGCGTCGAGGTGTACCGGGGCCGGCCGGTTATTTACGGCGCGGGGGACTTCGTCGATGACTACGCCGTGGACCCGGAGGAACGCAACGACCGGTCCTTTGTCTTCCTGCTGGAGACCGACGGCGGGACGCCGCGGCGGCTCCGGATGGTTCCCACGGTCATCGCTGACTTTCAGGCCCGACTTGCGGGGCGCAGTGCCCGGAGCATCACCGGCCGGATGAAGCGGCTGTGCGCGGACCTGGGCGCCGCGGGCAGCTGGGATGAGGCCGGCGGCTGCCTGGAAATGCCGCTGGCGTAACCGCCCGCCGGTCCGTCACCGTGCCGCGGCAACCATTTACCCCCTGATTTTTCCGCGCCGCAGGCCTACCATGAGGGACGGGGGGCACTCGAAAGCGACAACGCTTACTGGAGGCCACGATGTTCACCACTGTCCGCAAAATCTTCCCGCGCATGCAGAAAACATTCGTGGCTACGGGCTGGCACCGCCCCCGGCCCGGCGCCGCCTCTCCCCCGCCGGACGCCGCACGGCCGCGGCGCTTCCTGGCCGGCGCGGCCGCCCTCGCGTTGGCCGCCGGAGGCGGGGTCGCCGCCGCCGCACCCGCGGCCGCCGCCTCGGCCCAGAGCTACATCGTGGTGCTCAAGGACACCGCCGGAGACCCGGGGGCCGTGGCCGCCGCCCACCAGGGGAAGTTCGGTTTCACGGCCTCAAAGGTCTACCGGGACGCGGTAAGCGGGTACTCCGGCACCATGACGGCGGCCCAGGCCGGCAGCCTCGCCGCCGACCCGAGCGTCGACTTCGTCACCCTCGGCCGGCACTTCGACAAGCCGCTGGAGCCCAAGGCGCCCAACACCGAGGTGGCGCCGTTCTGGTGGCTGCGGATCGGCGGCAGCCTGGAAGACGCCAGGGAAGGCGCCAACCAGCGGGCCAGCAAGGACGACGGCGGTTCGGGCGTCAATGTGGCGGTCATCGACAGCGGCATCGACGGCAGCCACCCGGACCTCAATGTGCGCGGCGGAGTGGACTGCACCAGCGGCGAGCCGGTCAAAGTGACGCCCGTTGACGTGATGGGCCACGGAACGGCAGTGGCAGGCGTCATCGGGGCCCGCAACAACGGCGCCGGCATCATCGGTACGGCGCCGGGAACCCCGCTCTGGTCTGTCCGGGTGGTGTCCGACCAAGGATCCATCACCGAGGCCAGCCTGATCTGCGCCATTGACTGGGTGACCTCGACCCGCCGGGACAAGGACCGGAACAACGACATCGACGTCGCCAACATCAGCATCGCCGGCCCCGGTTCCAACACGCCCAACTGCGGCAAGGGAACGGACCCCATCCACTACGCGATCTGCCGCTCGGTCCGGGCCGGGGTGGCGTACGCGGTCGCGGCCGGAAACGCCGCCTCGGACGTCGCCGGAACGATCCCCGCGGCCTACCACGAGGTCGTCACGGCCACGGCCATGGCGGACTTCGACGGGCGCCCTGACGGGCTCGCCCCCAGCATCTGTGGCCGGGACGACTGGAGCGCGATCGGCCAGCGGGACGACCAGCCGGCGTTCTTCTCGAACTACGCGGTCAACATCAAGGACCAGCGGCACACCGTCGCGGCGCCGGGCGTGTGCATCTTGTCCACGGCCCCGGGCGGCTACAGCGTCAACCACGGCACCAGCTTCGCCAGCCCAGCGGTGGCCGGTGCGATGGCCCAGTGCATCAAGCAGAAGGCCTGCCGAGGGTCGGGCGCCGACATCAGCGAGCAGTTCCTCGACCTCGCCGAGTCGTACAACAAGCGGCATCACGACTTCGGGTTCGCCGGCGACCCGCTGCGCCCGGCGGGACCGAAGTACTACGGCTACCTGACCCAGATCATCCGGTTCTAGGGCCAGGGGTCTTTCGGGGATCGGATGGCTGCTCAGCCGCGCCTTGAAGCGCCCGCGCCGGCGGTGCCGATCTCGCGGTTCACCGCGGGCATGATCTCGGTGGCCAGCAGCTCGATTGAGCGCGCGGTCTCGGCAAAGGGCAGGCTGCCGAGTCCGATCTGGGCCAGGTAGCGGCTGTTGCCGAGGGTGGCGTGGATTTCCAGCAGCTTCTCGATGACCTGCTGCGGACTTCCCACCAGGAGGCCGCCGCCGGGCTCGGTCCACTCGTCAAAGGTGGCGCGCGGGAAGTGGTCCACCGGGCGCGGCATGTTCTGCTCGAAGTAGGCGCGGTAGTGCGGGTAGAAGGTGTCGCGGGCCTGCTGCGACGTGCGCGCGACGTAGAAGTGGCCGCCCGCGCCCACCTGAAGCCCGGCGGCATCGTGGCCGGCGTCGGCCGCGCTCTGCCGGTAGAGCTCCACGAGCCGGCGGAACCGGGCGGGACCGGACAGCAGCGCAACGAACAGCGGCAGGCCGTTTCGTCCGGCACGGGCAAAGCTCGCCGGCGTCCCGCCCACACCCACCCAGACGGGCAGTTTGTCCTGCACCGGCCTCGGCGCCACGTCCATTCCGGCCAGGTTCTGCGTCAGGCGCCCCTGCCAGTCAACGACGGCGTTGTCCCGCAGTTCCAGCAGCATCCGCAGCTTCTCGTCGAAGAGGTCGTCGTAGTCCTCCAGCCTGTGCCCGAACAGCGGGTAGGACTCCACAAAGGCGCCCCGGCCCACGATGATCTCGGCGCGGCCGTCGGAGATCAGGTCCAGGGTTGAAAACTGCTCGAAGAGGCGCACCGGGTCCTGGGTGGAGAGCACCGTGACGGCGGTGCCGAGCCGCAGGTTCGTGGTTTCCCGGGCGATCGCGGCGAGCACGATTTCCGGCGCCGAGAGCGCAAAGTCGTGGCGGTGGTGTTCCCCGAGGCCGAGGAATCCCAAACCGGCCTGGTCGGCCAACTTCGCCAGCTCGATGATCTCCTTCAACCGCCGCTGCGGCGACGGGGAACTGCCGGTGCTGATGTTGCGGGAAAGCTCGCCAAAGGTAAAGATGCCAAAGTCCATGTTTTATTGAACATTCAAGTATCGAGTTTCATTCCGGGGCCCGCTTCGACGGTTCCCTGCCCGCTCGACGCTTGGAAACGTCGAGCGGGCAGGGAACCGTCGAAACGGCGCAGGAGAGCCGTCGTTAACATGCCCGAAACATGGCCGTGACGCCATCTTCACACAACACCGATTCCTGTAACTTCCCTGCAACGTAGTTCCCGACTGCCTGAAACACCGGCCCGCGAGGATTAAACCCGGTTGGGGGCCGGCGGCGAGGTGCCCCGGTATGGCGATTTGTTGAGAAGGGACACGCAGGTGGAACTCACTGCGGGAAACATCTGGATCATGGTCTCGGCGGCCCTCGCGCTGCTCATGACCCCGGCTCTGGGCCTCTTTTACGGCGGCATGACTCGGGCCAAGGCCTCCCTGAACATGATCATGATGAGCTTCGTCTCGGCCGGCATCGTCGGCGTGGTCTGGGTGCTCTGGGGCTACTCCATGACCGGCGGCAAGGGCGTCCTGGGCATCTTCGGGGACCCGTTCGCCAGCTTCGGCCTGAACGGACTGATGGGCTCCCCCGAGCTCCTCAAGGCCGGCTTCAGCGCAACCTTCGCCATCATCACCGTCGCCCTGATCAGCGGCGCCATCGCCGACCGCGCCAAGTTCACCGCCTGGGCGCTCTTCGTTCCCGTCTGGATCACCCTGGTGTACTGCCCGCTGGCCTTTATGGTCTGGGGCGGCGGCCTGATGAGCGCCGGCGGGGCTGTCAGCTCCGTTTTCGGCCAGGTGATCGACTTCGCCGGTGGCACCGTGGTCGAAATCAGCTCCGGCACCGCCGCCCTGGTGCTGGTCATGATCCTGGGCAACCGGCACGGCTTCGGCAAGGACCCGGCCCACAGGCCGCACAACATCCCCTTCATCATGCTCGGCGCCGGCATCCTCTGGTTCGGCTGGTTCGGCTTCAACGCCGGTGCGGCGACGACGGCGGAACAGGCCGGCCTGATCTGGGTCAACACCCTCGCGGCCCCCGCCGCAGCCATGCTCAGCTGGCTGGTGGCCGAAAAGGTCCGCCACGGCCACCCCACCTCGCTCGGCGCCGCGTCCGGCGTGGTGGCCGGCCTGGTCGCGATCACGCCCTCTTGCGCCAACGTCAGCCCGCTCGCCGCTATCGGCCTGGGCCTGGTGGCTGGCGCCGCCTGCTGCGTCTTCGTAGACCTGAAATACAAGTTCGGCTTCGATGACTCGCTCGACGTCGTCGGCGTGCACCTGGGCGGCGGGCTCATCGGGACCCTGGCGCTCGGCTTCATCGCCCTCCCGGTGGACGGCCAGGGCGGCGGACTCTTCTACGGCGGCGGCCTGCACCAGCTGGTTGCGCAGACCGTGGCCGTGCTGATCACGGTCACGCTGTCCGGGCTGGGCACGGCGGTCATCGGGCTCGCGCTGCACAAGAGCATCGGCTTCCGCGTCAGCCACGAGGACGAGGTGGCCGGCGTCGACCGCTCGGAGCACGCCGAGACCGCCTACGAATTCGACGGACTGGCACACAGCCGCTTCAACCCGTTCGGCCACCACCTCCAGGCCCACCACGTGAACGCCCACGCGGCGGCCACTGCTGCTGCAGCTGCCCGGAACGGCCAGGAGCAGCGCCTGCGGGAAGACAGCTTTGCGTAACACCGCGGGGCCGGCCGGGAGCCGATCGGCATCCGCCGAAAGACCCGCCTGACAGAATGGCCTGATGGAACTCGCCCTCGGACTCCTGGTGCTCGTGGCCGTTGTCTGTGCCGGCAGCGCACTGGGCCGCAAGCTCAACGTCTCCGTCCCCCTGCTGCTGGTGCTGGCCGGCGTCGCGGGTTCCTTCCTCCCCTTTGTCCCGCCGATCGAGCTGAATCCGGAGCTGGTCCTGATCGGGCTGTTGCCGCCTCTGCTCTACGCCGCGGCGCTGCGGACCTCGCTCTTCGACTTCGGCTCCAACCGCCGCGCCATCGGGCTGCTCTCGGTGGGTTATGTCATTTTCGGAACCCTCGCCGTGGGCTTGGTGGTCTGGTGGCTGTTCCCGGAAATTCCGCTGGCCGCTGCGATCGCCCTGGGTGCCGTGGTGGCGCCGCCGGACGCCGTGGCCGCGACCTCCATCGCCCGGAAGGTGGGCATGCCCCGCCGGATTGTGACCATCCTCGAGGGCGAATCCCTGGTCAACGACGCCACCGCGCTGGTCTGCCTCCGCGCCGCCATCGCGGCCATTGCCGGAACGGTGTCCGCGGCCGGGATCGCCGGCGGATTCCTGCTCGCGGCCGGCGGCGGGCTGGTGGTGGGCCTGGCCGCCGCCTACGTCCTGACCGAGCTCCGCAAGCGGATCCGGAACGTCGCCATCAACACCTCGACGTCGTTGATGGCCCCGTTCGTCGCCTACCTCCCCGCTGAGGCGATCCACGCCTCCGGGGTCCTCGCCGTCGTCGTCGCCGGGCTGGTGATGGGCACCAAGGCGCCGTCGATGCCCAACGGGGCCGCCCGGCTGAGCCAGCGCAGTAACTGGAACACCGTGCAGTTCCTGCTGGAAAACTCCGTGTTCCTGCTGATCGGCCTGCAGGTCAGCACCATCATCGAGGGTGTTCAGGACGACTCGCTGGGCGCCGGGCGGATCTGGGTCGGCTGCGCGGTGATCCTGCTGGCGGTGCTGGTGCTCCGGCCGGTGTGGGTGTTCCCTGCAACGTACCTGCCCCGGCTGATACCGTCCATCCGGCGCAAGGACCCGGCGCCGCCGTGGCAGTTCGCCGCGATTGTGTCCTGGGCGGGGATGCGCGGGGTGGTGACGCTGGCGGCGGTGCTGGTGCTGCCCTCGGACCTGGAACACCGGCCGGTGCTGGTCCTGGCCGCCCTGGTGGTGGTCGGCGGCACGCTGGCCCTGCAGGGCTTCAGCTTGCCGGCGCTGGTCCGGCTGCTCCGGGTGCAGGGCCCGGACCAGCGCGAGGACGCCCTGAACCAGGCGTCCCTGATGCAGCTGGCCACCGCGGCCGGGGTGGCGCGGCTGCAGGAACTGCGCACGGACAACGATCCCCCGGAGGTCGTGGCCATGCTGAAGCGGCGGACCCAGGAGCGCGGCCTGGCGGCCTGGGAACGGCTGGGCCGGCCGGCTGCGGAGGCCGCGACCCCCAGCCAGCGCTACGCCCAGCTGCGCCTCGCCATGCTGGACGCGGAACGGGCCAAGGTGCTCGAGTTGCGCCGCGGCGGCGAGTATGCCCACGAGGTGCTCAGCGAAGTCCTGGACCGGCTGGACGTGGAGGAATCCATGCTGGACGTCGCGCTGGAGGAGCTGGACACCGCCGGCGACGGCGGCGGGGAAGGAATCGCGCGGCCGGGCGGGGTCTGCGGACACCTCGAAGCCGCGCCGGACCCGCAGGTTCCGCGCGATCCCTTCTGTGCGGACTGCCGCCGGGAGGGCACGACGCCGGTCCACCTCCGGATGTGCCTGGCGTGCGGGACCGTGGGCTGCTGCGATTCCTCCCCCGGCACCCACGCCTCAAAACACTTCGAGGCCACCGGCCACCCGGTCATGCGGAGCATCGAACCGGGCGAAGACTGGCGCTGGTGCTATGAGGACGACTTGCTGGGGTGATGCCAAGGCCGCCCGCCGCGCGTACCCTCGGTTTGTGGACATTGTCGAGTTTCTGTCCGACCGAATTTCCGAGGACGAAGCCGCGGCCCGGACCCTGCTCAGCGACCGGACCGTCTCCAAGTCCGGCGAATGGTACGAACAGCGCCTGCTCCTCGAATGCGAGGCGAAGCGGCGGCTGATCGGCGTCGTCGAGGCGGCACGGCAGTCGGCGCTCGCCGCGATGGTCAGCGATTCCCTGCAGGAGTCGCACTGGGCCCCGCGGTCGCTGGACTGGATGGAGCGCTCGCTGCAGGCCCTGGCGCTGCCCTATTTCGACCATCCGGACTTCGAACAGGACTGGCTTCGCCCCTGAGCTGAAACCGCGCTCGGATTGGCGGCGCGTGAAATATCCCCGGCCGGGACGCCGTTGGCCCGGATATGACAACAATCGGAATCATCGGTGCAGGACACATTGGCAGCCAGCTCGCACGCAAGGCGGTCAAGCTCGGCTACGACGTCGTGATCAGCAATTCCCGCGGGCCCGAAACGCTCGCGAACCTAGTCGCTGAACTCGGGCCCAAGGCCCGCGCAGCGACCGCGGCGGAGGCCGCCGCGGCCGGCGATTTCGCCGTCGTTACCGTCCCGCTGAAGAGCATCTTGGACATTCCGGCCGAGCCCCTCGCCGGCAAGATCGTGATCGACACCAACAACTACTACTGGGAGCGCGACGGACGGTTCCCGGCCCTGGACAACGGCGAGACCACGACGTCGGGACTGCTGCAGGAGCACCTTCCCGCCTCCAAGGTGGTCAAGGGGTTCAACCACATCATGGCCACCCAGATCGCCACCGACGGCACTCCCGCCGGCACGGAGAACCGGCGTGCGCTGGCCACCGCGAGCGACTTCCCGGAGGCCGCCGAGCTCGTGACCCGGCTCTACGACGAATTCGGTTTCGACACCGTCAACATCGGCCCGCTGTCCGAGAGCTGGCGTGTGGAACGGGACCGCCCGGCGTACGTGGTCCGCCAAAACGCCGCCGAACTCCGGGACAACCTGGCCAAGGCACCCCGCACCGTCCGCGCCCACTAGGATCCGTCACGACGGCGGCGGCGGCGGCGCTTGCAAGCAAATGGCGGGACACCCCCCACGGATAACGTGCGACGCTAGTGGCATGGACCTGGAGGTGTCACCCGCGCTTACTATCCCGGCGTCGGAACTCGGCTGGCGGTTCTCCCGCTCGTCCGGGCCGGGCGGCCAGCACGTCAACACCTCGGACAGCCGGGTCGAGCTCTCCTGGAATGTGGCCGAGTCCGCGGTGCTCTCGGACGGCCAGCGGCTGCGGCTCATCTCGCTGCTGGGCCAACGCCTCATCGACGGCGTCATCACCGTGTCCGCCTCCGAGCGGCGCTCCCAGCTGCGGAACCGCGAGATGGCCCTGGCCAAGCTCTCCGCCCTGGTCGCGGAGGGCCTCGCTCCCGACGCCGCCCGCCGCCGGGCCACCAAGCCCACCCGCGCCTCGAACCGGCGGCGCCTCGCGGCGAAGGAACAGCGGGCAGCGACGAAGCAGCAGCGACGGCGGCCGCCCGCCGAATGATCCGGGCCGTAGCCGCATCCAGCCGCGGCGCACCCAGCCGTAGTGTGCCTAGCCGCGGCTCCAGGACCGCCGCCACCAGGACCGCTTCGGTTCCGGTGCGGGCGCGGCGGCGGCAGCCGCGGCAGCCGCCGCCGCCCGGCGTTCGCGCCACCGCGCGAGCTCGGCGTCGACGTCGCGGGTCCTCGTGACCACCGGGGGTCCGCCCTGGAGCTGGCGCCGGGCGTCGATCACACGGGCGTTGAAGTCGGCAAGGATGTCCCGCACCTGCTTTTCGGAGAACTGCTCATCAAGTCGGGCATCGAGGGCGGCGTCCTCGGTGCGGAGCAGGATGGCCGTCGGACCCAGTCCCGTGATGTTCTCGCGCTGGAGCAGCCCCTTGACCCACCAGTCCGGGTCGTACACCTCGCCGAGTCCGGGGATGGGTTTGCCGGCGTACTTGAGGTTGTCGAACTTCCCCTGCGCCATGGCGTCGCGGATCAGGTAGTCGGCCTTGGCGGCGTCGTCCACCGCGGCCCGCTTCTGCCGGAGTTCCTCCTCGGCCGCGCTGAGCTCGTCGTTCTCCTGCACCGTGCTGCCGCTGGCCCGGATGGAGCGCAACTCTGCCGCCCGTTCCACCCGGCGCCGGAACGCCGAGCC
>NZ_JBEEQE010000029.1:0-12681 GCF_040137805.1 Pseudarthrobacter sp. B907
AGACTGCTTGCGTCCACTATGTGGTTCCCAAACAACAAAGCCGTCGCCAGACGAAACGTTGCACAGGAACCAATAACTGAATAACAACACCACAACTGCACCAAGTGCAGCGAACATGTTGTAACCACCAGATTTCCCACCCCAGGCCCCCGGCCAGGGGCGCGGACACAGGGTTACGGCGGTCATAGCGTGGGGGAAACGCCCGGTCCCATTCCGAACCCGGAAGCTAAGACCCACAGCGCCGATGGTACTGCACCCGGGAGGGTGTGGGAGAGTAGGTCACCGCCGGACATCTATTAGGTCGAGAGCCTCCAACCACCAGGTTGGAGGCTCTCCCCCTTTAACCACAAAACCACCCATCCCGGCTACACCGGACCGGGCAGGGCGGAGCGGCAACCAGTAGAGTTGGTGCCCATGGATAACCTCTTCAGCCACGCTGCGGCCTCTCCGGAACCCGAGCCGGCAGGGGGTCTCGAGCCGGTGGTGTTTACCGTCGTCGTCCCCGGCGCGGTCGCGAGGGCTTTTGTCGGATTTACCGAGCACACCCATCTCTGGTGGCCGCTCGAGGACCACAGTGTGTACGGTGCGGGCTCCTATGTGGAGTTCGAGGAAAACCTGATTCTCGAAACGGCGGACGACGGCCGGACCGCCATCTGGGGCACAATCGACGACTGGCAACCCCCACTGTCCTTCCACGCCAGCTGGCACCCCGGCACGAAGGCCCTGTGGTCCACCGAGCTGCGCGTCGCCTTCAGGGCGGTGGAAGGCGGCACGGAGCTGCGGTTGGTACAGAGCGGCTGGGAGGGCGCCCAGGACCCGGCTGCGACGCGTGCGGAGTACCAGGCGGGCTGGCCCGGCGTGCTGCAGAGGTTCGTCCGATTCATGGGCGGCTCCGGCGAGTAGCAGCCGGCCCCCGCATGGCCGGAGGACTGGGCGGCTTCGTGACTTCCGGCTAAAGACGCTACGAGTTCTCGCGGGAGGTGATTCCGAAGCTCGGCGACTGGAGCTCGGTGAAGTTCCCAACGCTGGCGCGCACGGTGCACTGGGGCGTGATCTGAAGGGCTGTCACGGTGAGCCCGGAGCTTTCCACCGCCAGTGCCCCGCCGCAGCCGTCGGAGAACCGCAGACCCTTCTCGCCGTCGGTCACCGCATCGAGCATCTGAGACGGCTTCCCGGAAGCGGGACTGACGTAGAGCGGGTTGAGCTCGTCGGCCCCGCTGGCCCATACCGGCACCAAGGTGATGCGAAGTGGGCTGGACGTCACGATGCGCGCCGGAGTGCGCACTTCTACACCCTTCAGGCGCTGGACCGGATAGGCGGTGCCCTTGACTTCCGAGTCTTGAGTCGCGGCCGTTGTCGCCTCGGAGCCGGCTCTCAGCCACGCATCGAGGGACTTCTGGTCCCCAGGGGTCACCGACACCGTGGCGGTCACCTCGACTCGTCCTCCCGCCGGGACCTTCAGCCCCGAAAGCCTCCAGCCGCAGCCGACGTCGAGACCGGTCAGCGAGGCCTGGTTCCGGCTCGCCGGGGCGCCGCTCCAGGTGACTGCGGGACACGCTTCGCCGTCGGTCAGGCCAGGGATTACTTCAAGGAACTCGCCGGATAGCGGCGCCTTCTGTGCCGAGTACGCGATGGTCAGGCGCACTTGACCGGATGACGGCGTGTAGGCTGCGGCCCGCGAGATCGTCAGGCCGGTCGGCAGGGTCGTGCCCTGAAGCTGCGTGGACAACTGCCCGCCGGCCCCGGTCGTCGCCTGCGGCTGGTCGGAGGGGGCGAGGACAGCGAAGCCTCCCACCATGGCCACTAGCAGGAGCGCAGCGGAACCGGCAAGGAGCAGCGCCTTACGGGTCCGCCAGAACGGAACGCTCTCCGTGCTGTCCTTGGACCGGACGTCCGGTGTCTGCTGGAGTTCCCGGCGCGGAATGGAACGGACGATCGTTGCGTTGTCCGCCTCGCCGAGTTCCGGCACTTCGTGGCCGGCGTCCGCCACCGGTGCCGTGGCGAAGGCTGCGAGCTCCGAATCGGAAAAGGCCCCGCGAACGACAGTGGCGGGGCGTTCGACCTCGACGAAGTCCTCCGGTGCCTCGGTGCGGGTCAATGCTTCTACACCTGCTAGTGCGCGGAGGTGCCGCCGAAGGGTAGCGGCGGCCTCGCGCGCCGTCGGGCGTTGGTCCGGCTCCTTGGAGAGCAGCGCGTCGAGTACTTGCCAGAGCGGGTCGGGCACGGGAATTCGAGGCGGGCGTGAGGACACATGGCGGTAGGCGACGCTGAAGTCTGGCCCGGGCCCGGCGAAGGGGGTGCGCCCGGCCAGGAGCTCGTAGAGCAGAACGCCGGTGGAGTACACATCGCCTGGCGGGCCGGAGCGGCCCTGGCTGATGAGTTCGGGCGGCATGTACTGCGGTGTGCCGATCAGGCCTGTGGTCTGCCGGATCCTCTCGCTCACCACGTCGGCTATGCCGAAGTCCGAGACCCGCACGTCGCCCGGGCCCCACTCGGCCCAGGGGCGGGCGAGGAGCACGTTGTCCGGTTTGATATCCCGGTGGGTGACGCCGCGGGAGTGTGCCAGGGCAAGTGCATCGTAAACCTCGGCCGCCACCGTGAGCGCGTCCGCCGGGCGGAGCGGCCCGGTTGCCCGCACCACGTCCCGGAGCGAGCCGCCGGCTACATAGTCCATCACGATGGCCAAGCGGGAGCCTTCAACCACCATGTCCCTGACCGTGACGATGTGGGAGTCCTGCAGCCCGAGGAGCACGGACCGCTCACGGACGAAGCGTTCCACGAGCGAGGGATCGTCGGCATGCTCGGGACGCAGGACCTTTGCGGCAAAGGTGGCGCCGTCGGCCGAAGTGACCGTCCAGACTTCGCCGACGGCACCCGAGCCCACCCGTTCGCCGAATCGGTAGGACGCTCCGAGCGCCTGACCCCTCTGTGCGAGTTGCATTCCGTATTCTCCAACGCTGTCGATCTGGTTCCCCGCTCCGGGCGGCTGGCTCATGTTCACGGGCTGCCGCCCGCCGGGTCAATCCCCGGTGCTGATGGACTGGATCAGGGACAGCTGGCCGCCTACCCCCAGATAGCCGCGCCCAGCGGTCATCGCCACGGGGGACCGCCGCGGGAGCGTCGCACCCAGCAGTTCGCCGTCGTAATTCACGTCCGGTTGCAGAAGGACGCCCAGCCGGGACTTGCGGACCGTCTTGGTCCAGTGGCTGTACAGCCCGCGCAGGTCCGCTGCCCGTCCGGAGGCAATGACGCACAGGCCTGGCTGCCCGGAAGACACAATGCCCGCGATGGATTGATCAGCGTCCTCGAAGCGCTCGGCGTCGTCAATCAGCAGGAATACCGCGCCCCGCTCCAGCCGGAGCGAAGCCACCAGTGCAGGTACCTCGTCAGCGCCCACAGCGACCCGGTCGAAGTCCGAAGAGGCCAGGGGCGAGCGGCGGTCGCAGATGGCCCACACCTGGGCCGGGCCATGGGGTGTGGCGGTGCCGCGGACGGCTGCCGCAATGGCGAGCAGGAGGGTAGATTTGCCCGAACGGGCGGGTCCGGCGAGTAAGGCATGCTCACCCTCGTAGATTTCGAGGAACGCCGGGGAGAGGTCCGCCTCCTGCATCCCCACCGGGACGAGCCACGGCTCGGCGTCCAGTCGGGGTTTCACGCCCAGCTCCGGCAACGTGACGCTGGCGGGCAGGCGCCGGATGGCCTGCGACTTAGCCGGCGCAGCGGGCCAGCTCCGCTGTACGAGATCCACTGCGAACTCGATCCCGATGCCCGGCGTCGCCACGTGCATCTGCAGCGAGGTGCGCGGATCCACGCAGCGGCCGGGAAGCGGAGCGGGGATTTCCTTGCCGCGGACACCCAGCGAAGAGTAGTCGTAGGCGTCCGCCAGCCGGAAGAGCCACCGCTGCAGTGTCACCTCGTTCATGGCCGAGGGCACCGCCTTGGCGCGTGTGGTGGTGACCGCAAAGGACAGCCCTAACGCCGGACCGTCCGCATAGGCGCGATACAACAGCGCCAGCAGCTGCTGGCCCTCAAAGTCCTGGAACTCATCGCGCAGCGAGGCCAGCCCGTCCACCAGCACCACGGTGCGGCGGTGCCGGCCCGGATCCGCGCGGCGGCTCTCCAACTCGGTATTCAGGTGGCGCAGGAACCGGGCCTGCTGTTCCTTGGCGCCGGCGCCGGTTCCCACATAGGCCACCGTGTGCGGCAGCGCTGCCAGCGGTTCCAGCTCGCGGGAGCCCATGTCGAGGATCATCAGGTCCAGCTCGGACGGATCGGTGTCCTTCGCGAGGGTCAGCGCGATCGATGCCAGCGCTGTGCTTGTGCCGGAGCCGGCCACGCCCATGAGCATCAGGTTCCCGACGGATAGGTCCCACCCAGCCGCAGACTGGCGCTGCAGTTCCGGCTCGTCCACGACGGCCACCAGAACAGAGGAGCCTTGGACGGCACCTGCCGTCGGCAGGGGAGGGAGTGCATGTGGCAGGGGTGAAACGGCCTGCGCTCCGGGGTGGGCGGCGTCCTTTGGCGCAAGGAAACCATCCAGCTCGACCCGCTCGCCCAAGGCCTCGGGCCAGACCTGCCGTGGCGGGGCATAGCCTGCCTCGGCATTGGCCACGACAATCGCATCGATGAGCAGGTCCAGGTCGTTCCCGTCCGCCGCCGCAGCACTCGGCCGCGGTGCGGGCGCAGGGACGCCGAACTGGCGTATCTCCCGCACGTCCACGGCTGGCCCGCCGCCGAGCTGGGCCTGCCCGGTCACGAGGGCAGTCTGCACCGGAGTGATCTCGTCCTGGCCCAGTTTCACGAAGGCGCGGCCCATCTGGGCCCGGCCAATCGCCGACGCGGTGGGTACACCGATGACGTTGTTCGAGTCGTCGCGGCTTTGCACGCGCAAGGCCACCCGGAGGTTCGTATTCGCGAGGATGTCGTCACTGACCACTCCCGCCGGGCGCTGTGTTGCCAGGATCATGTGCACTCCCAAGGTCCGGCCGACGGCGCCTACGCTCACGAGTGCCTTGAGTACGTCCGGGAAGTCCTTGGCCAGCATGGCGAACTCGTCGATCACTAGGAGCAGCCGCGGCATGGGCTCAGCCGGGTTCGTCGCCAGGTAAGCGTCCAGGTTGTCGATGCCCTCGCCGGCCGCGGCGAAGATCCTCTGGCGCCGCTCCATCTCCGCCTCCAGCGCACGGAGGGCCCGGTCCGCGAGTTGTTCGTCCAGATTGGAAATGGTGCCGATCGTGTGCGGCAGGCGTTCGCAGGCCTTGAAGGCTGCGCCGCCCTTGAAGTCGACCAGGATGAAGTTCAGCCGGGTCGGATCGTTGCGTGCCGCGAGGCCGGCCACGAGCGAGCGGAGGAACTCGGACTTGCCGGAACCGGTGGTGCCGCCGACCAGGCCGTGCGGTCCATCCTTGACCAGGTCCAAGGTCAGGGTGCCGGCCTCGCCGGTGCCGATCGGCGTGGACACGCCGGTGGGGGACTGCCACAGGCGGCGGATTGTGGCCAGATCGGGGCGGTCGAAACCAAGGAGCCCGGGCAGCCGCACCAGCGAGGGCAGCGAGGCGCCGGGAACGCTCAGCTCCGGATCCTCGAAATGTGCAACCCGCATGGCGCAGCGCAGGGCCTCCTCACGGTCCAGGCCCGCCAGGATGACGTCCTCAACACGGGTCAGGTCCTCGGGCTGGTAGACCGTGGCCGCGGCATCCATACCCACCGTGACGATCGACGTGCAAGCCGCCGGCAACTGCTCCTCGGAGGTTGCAATGACGATGCCGGCCACCCGGGAGGGGGGTCGCTGCGCACTGGTGTGGACCCCGGGCATCGAGCGGCCCGTCCCTAGCAGCGCGCGGGCCGGTGCGTCCCGGCCCTCCGTGAGCACCTCGGAATCCAGAACGACGAACAGCGCGGGTGTGGGGAGTTCCTGCACGTCGTCTTTGAGCGCACGCAACATTGCAACGCTGGTCTCACGGTGCGCCGACATCCAGCGCTCGCCGGTACTGCTGCCCGCCTGGCGGGTGTGCGGCAGCCACGAGGCCCACTCCCACTCGTCGGCGCGCCCTGCGTCGCAGAATACCCCGACGGTCAGATCCGCGGGACCCACATGCACCGCGGCCTGGGTCAGGAGGGACCGCGCCAGCGCCAGCGCCCCCTTCCTCGGGCCCACAATGCCCACCACCCCGGCGTCGGTCAGGTCCACAAGCACGGGGGAAGCCTGCAACCGCGCTGCGGCAAGCGAGTCCTTTACCTTCTCGTCCATCCGGGCCCCGGCCGCTCGGTCCACCTCAGGCTTCCAGGGGACATCACCTGTGCCGGCGTGCAGGGCCAGAAAGTCATCCGCGTCCGCGCGGCGCTGCCACAAGGACGTGGCAGGCAAAGCCGGGCGTCGTACAACCGTCGCCGGATCCGGGATCATTCGGTGCCGACGGGCGGTCTCCGCCGCGGCAGCGGCACGGACCTGCTGCTCGAACTCCTCGAGTGCGCCGGCGAAGCGTTCGTCTTCTTCTTTAAGCCCGCGGGCATGTCGGCGCTTTTGCTCGAACCACATGCCCACGGCCATGACCGGGCTCAGCAGGGCGAACATCGCGAAGCGCAGATCCCGCAGGATCAGGACCATCGCCGCCGCCATCACCAGGGGCGCCACCACCGAGATGTAGCTGAATTTGCTGGCCGGCGGGACTTCCTTCCGGCTCGGCGGAACGAGAGGCTCGCCCGCCGGCGCCCGTCCGGGGCGGGGCGGCCGGTTGAAGGGTGCGGTCCCCGCCGGTGTGAGGTTGTGCAAGCTGCCGGGCGCCGGAGCCGGCGGCTCCTCCAGGGACCGGCGCAGGAGAAGCACCGTGCCGCCGGCCGTGATCGTGGCGGTTTCGGTGACCAGAACCCCGTCCTCGCCAACTTGCTGGCCGTTAACGAGGGTGCCGTTGGTGGACCCGCCATCAATTACCCGCACCCCGTCTTCCTCGCGGCGCAGGCGGCAGTGGTCCCAGGACGCGCTCTCGGTGGGAAGGCTCAAATCGGCGTGCGGCGACCGGCCGATGAGCATCTCACGGCCGTGCGGCACGTCGACCACGGCGCCGGCTTGCTCGCCACCGGCGAGCGTCAGGCTCCAGTCGCGCACCCTCCCCGGGGTCTGCCAGGGCGCCCGCGAGATGCGGCTGCCCTCCAGGATGACCAGCTCGGAGAAAGGGGTGGATCCACGCACCTCGGCCTCGTTGAGGAACACGGTCTCCTCAGAGGCGAGCCGCGGGCCGCCCGCGGCCGCCACGAAGTCCGCCAGTGTGGTTGCGGGCGCGGCCTGAGCCACTTCGCACTCGAAGCGGCGTTCGTCCAGGTCGATCAGCACTCGCACCGGGGCGCTCCTTCTGTGGTGAAATAATGACCCGTTCGCCCGTGGTGGGCGGGGGCAGCGTGGTCAGGGATTCGCCGGCGTCGGCACCCAGACGAGCCGGGGAGCGGCCTCGTCTCGCGGGCGGAGCCCCAGATCCTGCGGGGAAGCGTGGACCGGGATGGCCTCCGCGGTCAGCGCTGTGGAGCGGGAGAAGTCCAGCGCGGGGCCGGCAAGGCCGTCGGCAGGGCCGAACGACATGGCGCGCAGTGCCGGTCCGACCTTGGCGGGATCGCCGCTTCGGGCCGATGCGGCCGCCCGCACGAAAGCGACGACGGCGTCGTGGCTGCGTGCGTCCGCGGCCCAGGCGTCGACGGAGAACGCGGCGTCGTGAGTCAAGTTCCTGACCTTCGGGTCGCCGGACGCCAGCCGCACGGCGGACAGGAACGCGGACATCCCGCGCCCCTGGGCGTCCTGCTGGAGCGCGGTGGCGTCGCCTCCGGCCTGGGCTATGCTGACCAGTTGCCCGGAGGCCGCGCCGTCGAGTTCGGCGAGCGTCGAAGCAAACGCCGGGGCTGTGGCACCGTCGGGCAGGACTACAGGTACGGACACGTCGCGCGCCTGCAGGGCCTGGACCAGCCGGGCCAACCGCTGCGGGGTGGCGGCCGAGACGATCACGGCGTCCGCGGGCTCGGCCACCCGGGTGGATTCGGCGCCTGCGGGGGCATCGCCGGCCGGCGGGCGCAGCTGGTCACCGGTCCGGATGGCGGCTTCCTGGGCTAGCTCGCGCACATCGTTGAAGTCGACGAGGTTCAGGGTCTGCGAGATCCCGACCGAGGTCGGCCTCCCGCCGCCGTCGCTAACCAGCAGCACCCTGTTCTTGCCGCTCAGCGCCTTTCGAAGGGCGGCTTGGCGGGATGAACCCGAGGGCCCCGTCGTCCAGGTGGCCTGCCCGGGATTCGCCGGTTCGTCGTAGGGCAGGATCGCAGGGAGGCCCAGCTCCTGGGCGGCCTTGGCCGCAGCCTGCGCCTGGGAACCCGTGGTCGCCACGATAACCCCGGATACTCCCTGTTTGGCGAGGGTTTGGACGGCGGCGCGCGCGCCGTCGTCTGTGCCTCGGTCGTTCTGGGCCGCCAAGGCGACTGCGGCGCCGCCCCGGGCAAAGCGCTGTGCGGCGACGACAGCGCCCTGTGCCGCTTGGTTATACGCGGAGCCCTGCTCGCCGGATCGGCCCAGCGTGAGGACGACGCCGAGGGAGAAGTCTCTCGGCAGGCCCTCCGCCGTCAGCATCACGGGAACCGCCGCGGCCACCGGATCCGGCCGTGGTGCCTCCCCGGGGCGGCTCAGAGTCATGGTGAGGGCGAGCGCAGCCATGAGGACGACGGCGGCACCGGCGGCGAGCAGGGTCGTGAGCCTGGCACGGGGGCTCATGCTTCGCCGCCGATCTTGAAGATGTACAGGGTCTGCGACCTGGCGCCGGCTGGCACCTCGAGGTGGAACGGCGGCAATTCGTCGACTGCGGTGAGGGAGGCTTTGAACTGGGCTTGGCGCAGCAGCAAACCCGCCACGTCCCTGGAGCGGATGTTGGCGTAGCCCTCAGCGTTCTGCGATGCCAGTGCCAGCTGATAGTCAGCGGTGTCGGCTTTGGCGGCGCTTGTCGCCATCGAGCCCAGCAGGCCAGAGCCGTTCACCGAGCGGTCGCCCAGATCAAGCATTACCTTGTTCAGGCTGGAGGACAGGAGGGCCCTGGCGCCTTCGACATCGCGTGTCGAGCCGGATGTGCTGGAGGCGATGCTCGCAAGCGAGGTCTGCGTGCTCTTGTCCAGGGACGCGGCCAGCGCATCGCTCTGTTGGTGCAGTTCGTCCCGTTGCTTGTTCACCGTGCCCTTGGCGTCCTCTACTACCTCGTCCGAGGTGGACTTCAACCCGGAGATGGAGCGGTTGAAGGCCGTGACGACGGAGTCGGAACCTGCGCCACCGATTTCGGCGACCTGGCGTACTTGGTCGCCGACGGCCTTGTAGACCTCAGCGGCGGTGTCGGCCGAGACTTGGCGGAGGGATTCCTTGATCTTGTCGCCGAGGCCGTCCTGTTGCTCCTTCAACTTCCCCAGCGTCAAACCGACCGCGCCGGAGGAGTCGATCGCGCCGCCAAGCGCCGTGTTCAAGGCAACAAGTTCGCCCTTGGTGTTGTTGACGCCTCCGGTTGCGGCGCCGTCGAGCGCCTTCGTCGCCGTGATGATCGCGTCCAGCTTGGCGTCGAGGTCATCCACCGTCGCGCCCAGGGTGGTCAGTGCCTGGCCGATCACCGCGTCGGGGGCGGCGGTGTCGGTGGCCGCCAGGACCGCGTCCCAGGCCGCCGACTGGGCCACGAGCCGGTCGCCCAGCGGGGCTTTGAACCCCGGCGGCGGGGTCAGCCCCGGAGCCGGGTTTCCGTTTACGTCTGTGGCCACGCACGGAGTGGACGTCAGGTAGGAGCGCAGCTGGTCCGCCTGGCTGGCGGAAAGCCGGCCCGCACGGGGGGAAGTGCCGTCGGCCATTTTGCACAGCTCATCGGCAAGCTGTTGGGCTTGCTGCGTCATGGAGCCGTTCAGCAGCGAGCCGTCGCCGAGCTCGGTCCGGGCGGTCTGGGCGGTCTTCTTGATGTCGACCAGCTTTTGCCGCAGGCCGTCGATGCTGCTGCTGACCGCGGCAGCCGCGTCCCGGCTGGCGGCGACGGATGCCTTGGCGGACTTGATCGCCGCGTTCACGTTGGCGAGCGCAGTCTTGTAGTCATCGGTGGTCTGGGCGCCGGCGAGCACAGCAGCGAGATCGGCGCGCACTGTCTCCAGCGTCGCGGCGGAGGAGGCCTGATCCTTGATCGCGCCCTCGACCAGTTGTGGCTGCAGGTCCGCCACCAGGTCGTCGCCTTTCTTGACCAGGCCCAGCAAAGCGCCGGTGACGGTCACAGCGGAGCCGTAGAGCGAGCAGGTCATCGAGGCCTGCTCTGCGCAGTCTTTGGCGGTGGGGTTCTCGGGGCCCATGGTGGCTTTGATGGCGCCTGCCACGGTATCCCGGCAGCCGGCGCTTACCTTTGCGTAGGCGTCGAGCTGCGAAGCCATGGTCTGGATGCTGGAGAAAACCGTGGCCGCCTTGCCCGACTTCGCTACCTCGGCCGTGCAGCCGTTGCCGCTGATGGGAGCCGTTGCGGGCACAGCCGTAGTGTCGCCGAGCATCGTGTCCACAGTCGACACGGTCAGCTTCAGCTGGGACGCGGTGGTGGACTGCGTCGACTTCGTCGCGGACTCCAGGTCGGCGCCGAGGGTCTTCAACTGTTCTTTCAGGTCCACCATGGTGGCGCCCAGCGCCGCGGAGTTATCGCGCAGCTCGCTCGCGGTCTTGACGCCCAGGGTCTGTGAGGTCGCCTGCAGGTTCCGCCGGATGTCGGTGATCGTGGAACCGGCCTTAGTCAGCACCGTGTTGACGTCTGAAACCAGCGAGATTGTGCGGCGCTGCAACTCCATCTCGGAGCCCGCGCCCGAGGAGAACGCGCCTGCGAGGACGCCGTCGGCGCTGAGGTCGGTGTTGAGGCCGGGCTGGACCGCCACGTCGAAAGCGGGGACTTGGAAGTTTTTGACATCAGCGACCAGGCGCAGGGTAGTGCTCGCGCCGGACCGCGGCGGGGCCAGCACGGTGGCCCATTGCACCACGGTGGCACCGTCCTCGGCTCTGCTGAGGACACCGTTGGTACCCGTCCTGCCGTCCGCGGAACCCGCGGTCACGTCATCGGCCCGGACCCCGGCAAGTTTGGTTGCCGCCGCGATGGTCAGCGGTGCCCCTACCAAGGCGGTGGCGGAGCGGGATTGGCCGGCCGCGTCATATGCGATGACCCGCGGCTTAACCGTGAGGTTTTCCAGCGTCAGGTCGATCTCGACCGGCCCGGAGTGCCCCTTAAGCTCGGTGAGGTCGGAGCCGGACTTGTCACCGGCCCGGTACTGCAGGCTCACCCGGACCGGCAGCTCACCGACCGCCTGGGCGGCGTCGTACTTTGCATCCTGTGCAGAGGAGGCTCCGGCCGCGGAGACGGAAATGGTGGTGCCGTTGATCGTCCGGACACCGGCGGCAGAGGACAGGCCCACACGCACGCTTTGCAGGAGCTTGACCGGGTTGGACACCGCTTCGGACTCGGGAACTTTGGTGCACGACGTCGTCGTTGCGACCAGCCCCACGGCGACAATGACGGCGCCCAGCGCGCGGCCCGTGGCCGTGCGTCGTTTCCGTTTGTGCGGGTGAGAATACGTTGATACGGGCATGATCGTCCCCCTGTTGCGTTCATGGTGCCTCGAATAGGATATACGGGGTTGGTCCGGCAAATTGACTAACTACCGTTTTGAGTTCCTCGACGCCGCCTGGCATTCAGGAGTGGTGCCGCGGAAAGGCCCCTGCTGGCCCGGCATGTTTCTTCTTTTGTTGGATTTATTGCCGAGACTTGGTAGCGTCAGCGTGGTCTGGGCCCCGGCCTGCATTTGGCCGGCCGTAAATGGTTGTCTTTTGGGGAGGAACTTCTTATGTCGCGTGTGTTGTCTACTGAGCAAGCGAAGGCTGCGATCGCGCAGGTGCAGTCGATCATCAATGGCGGTTTCACCGACCAGATCTCTGCGCTGGACTCGCAGGGCAAGGTGCTGTCGGATCCGAATGTCTGGGATGGTCCCCTGGCGGCGGAGTTCCGCGGTTCGACCTGGCCGGAGACGAAGGCGGCCCTGGATAAGGCCAAGGATGAGCTGGAGCAGTTGCGGGGACAGTTGCAGAAGATCTCGCAGGATATTTTCTCGGCTGGCGGCGGCGCCTGAACTGGTTTTCTCGCGAGTGAAGGCCGGGCAGCCACTCCGCTTTCTGTGAGCGGGCGGTTGCCCGGCCTTGCGCGGTCCTACATTCTTAGCCGGCCCCGGGTTCTATCCAGGTCCGGTTTTTATGCCTGGTGTCGTGCTGTTCCTGCCGCTGGTGACCTTTCCCGGGCGGCTGTGGGTCAGTGTGATGGTGGCTTTTCTTTATTCCGGTTCTTGTTCAATGGGGGGCTTTGGCTGTGACCGAGTTCGTTGAGGTGCCGTTGTTGCCGGCTTCGGATGCAACTGACGGTGGGCGGTTCAGTTATGCCGTTGCGGATTCCGTCAGGGCGGGATTTGAGTCGGCGGCCTCAAGGCTTGAGGAGCATTCCGGGTCGCGGACGTCGTTCGTCGCCTCGGCGAAGGAGGACTTCAAGGGGCACTTTTCGGAGGTTTTCGCGGCCAACGCTGCCACGGCGAGGGGCGACGCGGAGGCATTGGCGGCGGCGCTGCGGACGGTGGCCGGTTACGTGGGTCAGATGATCGGGGCCGCGCACGAGGAGGATGCCC
>NZ_JBEEQE010000030.1:0-11715 GCF_040137805.1 Pseudarthrobacter sp. B907
CTGCGGCGTCGCCGCCGGCGGCGCCAGGGCCTCGGCCGCGCCCAGGTACTCCGCGGTCAGCCGGACCTTCAACGCGGCGAACCGGGCCTTGCACCGGGCCACCTCGGCCAGCCCGTCCAGGCAGTTATCGGCCAGGCTCCGCAGCGGATCGGCGGGGCCGCCGCGGTCGTCAATGACGGCAGCCAGCGCAGCAACGGACGCGGCAAGAGCCGCCAGCGCCGCACCGGTCTCCGCACTGGTGTCCATACTCCGAGCCGCTCCGCTTTCCATAACCCCACACTAAAAGCAGGCACCGACTATTAACGAAGCAACCGCGGCAGCGTTCAGACAAGCCGTCGCCGGAAGAAAATTACGCCGGGGACAAGGCGAAATCGGGCCGATGGCCACGAGCAAGCGACAAACCGCCGGCAGCCGCGGGCCGTCCCTTTAGGAGCGTCAGCCCAGCGCCCTCGGGTGCGCGGCGGCGTAGATTTCGCGGAGCGTGTCCGCCGTAACCAGGGTGTAGACCTGCGTGGTGGTCACCGATGCGTGGCCGAGCAGCTCCTGCACGACCCTCACGTCCGCCCCGCCTTCGAGCAGGTGAGTGGCGAAAGAGTGCCGCAGAGTGTGGGGCGAGACATCCTTGGTGATGTTGGCCTTGTCGGCGGCCGCTTTGAGGATGGTCCAGGCGCTTTGCCGGCTGATCCGCCCGCCCCGGGCGTTCAGGAACAGTGCCGGCGTTCCCTTTCCCTTGGCGGCCAGCAGCGGCCGGCCCCGGACCAGGTAGGCGTCCAGGGCGCGGGCGCCGAAGGACCCCAGCGGCACCAACCGCTCCTTGGAACCCTTGCCGAAAAGCCGGACGATAGCGGGGCCCGGTTCGTCGTCGCCCTGCAGCGAGATGTCGTCCACGTCCAAGCCAACGGCCTCGCTGATGCGCGCCCCGGTGGAGTAGAGGAATTCGAGCAGCGCCCGGTCGCGCAGGCCGGTGGCCGTGTCCGTGCCGGCCGCTTCCAGGATGCGGGTGACCTCGTCCACCGTGATGGCCTTGGGCAGCCGCTTCCCGGGCATCGGCGGGTGCACGTCGCTGGCGGGATCGGTGGGAGTGACGCCCTCCAGCGCCCAGAACTTGTGCAGTCCGCGGACCGCGACTACTGTCCGGGCGGCCGAACGCACGCCCAGGGCCGAACCGCCGTCGGAGCCGTCGGAGAGTGCCTGCACGAAGCCGGTGACGTCTTTCCGGGTGATTTCCTCCGGACGCCGGGGCCCGGCCGCGGCGAGGTGCCGGGCGTAGCGGGCCAGGTCGCGGCGGTAAGCGGACAGGGTGTTGGCGGCCAGCCCGCGTTCCACCCCCATGTGCTGCAGGTAGTCCGTGATGGCCCGGTCGACGGCGGTCAGCGGCCGGACGGCCGGCACCGGAGCAGACGCAGCAAGCGCGGCAGGCGCGGGAACACCAGCTTCGGACGCAGCCGGCTCCGCAACGTCGGGCCCGGCCGCCAGCAGCCCGGTCATCAGCGCTGGCTGGGGTGGGCGGGCCACGGCGCGCTGGCCGGGCGGAGGCTTTCGAAGCCGTCGGCCCTGGCCGCCGCGGCGGCGAGGATCCCGACGACGGCGGACGGGTTGTGCAGGCGGCCCTCCAGCACGGCCCGGACCGCGTCCTCGAGCGGGATCCAGTGCAGCTCGATTTCCGCTTCCTCGTCGGTGCGGACGTGCAGCTCGTGGCCGGGGACGTCGCTCAGGCCGCGGGCCAGGTAGATGCGGATGGCCTCACTGGAGGAGCCGGGCGAGTTGAAGAAGTCGGCCAGCACGTTCCAGCGCTCAGCCACCAGGTCGGCTTCCTCCGCGAGTTCCCGGGCCGCGCCGGCCACGAACTCCTCGCCCTCGACGTCGAGCAATCCGGCCGGAATCTCCCAGAGGGCCATGCCCACCGGGTGGCGGTACTGCTTGATCAGCAGGATCTCGCCGTCGTCGTTCATCGGGAGCACGGCCACGGCCCCGGGGTGGTCGATGTAGTCGCGGACCAGGGGCTCACCGTCCTCGCTCAGCCGGAAGCTGTCGCTGACGACATCCCAGATCCGGCCCTGGTAGACCTTCTCTGAAGACAAAAGACGGCGCGGGCTCGGCTCGTCCGAAACCTGCCGTGCAGCATTGGGGGTCTCAGACTTACCGGGCATCGCGCCGTCCTTTGATTCAGTTGGGAGTTACTTCGACGCTGCCGGGGTGGTCTTGGCAGCGGCCTTGGCGGCCGTGGCGGCAGGCTGGCCCGCGCCGTGCTGGTGGTCCAGCGCAGCCTTGACCAGTCCGGCGAACAGCGGGTGCGGGCGGGTGGGCCGGGAGCTGAGCTCCGGGTGCGCCTGCGTGGCCACGTAGTACGGGTGGACTTCACGGGGAAGCTCAACGTACTCCACCAGCTTGCCGTCCGGGGAGGTTCCGGAGAACACCAGGCCCTCGGCGGCGATCTGCTCGCGGTACTTGTTGTTGACCTCGTAGCGGTGCCGGTGGCGTTCGCTGACCGTCGTGGTGCCGTAGGTCTCGGCGATGACGGAGCCCTCGTCCAGCTTGGCTTCGTAGAGGCCCAGGCGCATGGTGCCGCCCAGGTCGCCCTTGCCGTCGACAATGTCGAGCTGCTCTTCCATCGTGGCGATGACCGGGTACTTGGAGTCCGGCTCGAACTCGGAGGAGGATGCGCCTTCGAGGCCGACCACGTTTCGGGCGTACTCGATCACCATGCACTGCAGGCCCAGGCACAGGCCCAGGACCGGGAGCTTGGATTCGCGGGCGTACTTCAGGGCGCCGAGCTTGCCCTCGAGACCGCGGATGCCGAAGCCGCCGGGGACGCAGATCGCGTCCACACCGTCCAGGGACTTGACCGCGCCCTCGTGGGTTTCGCATTCGTCCGAGGGGACCCAGCGGATCTTGACCTTGGTGTTGTTCGCGAAGCCGCCGGCGCGCAGCGCCTCGGTCACGGACAGGTAGGCGTCCGGCAGGTCGATGTACTTACCGACGAGGGCGATCTCCACCTCGTGCTTGGGGTTGTGCACGGCGTCGAGGAGCTTGTCCCAGCTGGTCCAGTCGACGTCCTTGAACGGCAGGTCGAGGGCACGGACGATGTAGGAGTCCAGGCCCTGCGAGTGCAGCGTCTTGGGAATGTCGTAGATGCTCGGCGCGTCCGGGCAGCCGATCACGGCGTCGATGTCGACGTCGCACATCCGCCCGATCTTCTCGCGCATGGCCTGCGGCACGTCGCGGTCCGAACGGATCACGATCGCCTCGGGCTGGATGCCGATGGAGCGCAGCGCGGCAACGGAGTGCTGCGTCGGCTTGGTTTTGAGCTCCTGCGACGGTCCGATGTACGGCACCAGCGAGACGTGCAGGAAGAAAACGTTGTTCCGGCCGACGTCCTGGCGGACCTGGCGGGCGGACTCGAGGAACGGCTGGGATTCGATGTCGCCGACCGTGCCGCCGATTTCGGTGATGATGACGTCCGGGGCGTTTTTGCCCTCGGCGGGCAGCCGCATCCGGCGCTTAATTTCATCGGTGATGTGCGGGATGACCTGGACGGTGTCCCCGAGGTACTCGCCGCGGCGCTCCTTGGCGATGACCGTGGAGTAGACCTGGCCGGTCGTGACGTTGGCCGAACCCTCAAGGTTTTCGTCGAGGAAGCGCTCGTAGTGGCCGATGTCGAGGTCCGTCTCGGCGCCGTCGTCGGTGACGAAGACTTCGCCGTGCTGGAAGGGGTTCATCGTGCCCGGATCCACGTTCAGATAGGGATCGAGCTTTTGCATTGTTACAGACAGGCCGCGTGCCCGCAGGAGGTGACCGAGGCTCGAAGCCGTCAGTCCCTTACCGAGCGAGGACGCCACACCACCGGTTACGAAGATGTGTTTGGTCGTCTTGGACGAGCCCGGGAACCGGGAATTTACACGGGAATTTGATCGCTGCACCACGGAGTTCGAGCCTATCATCAATTCGTTCTTTCTTGGGTCGGCAAAACGCCGTTGTGATGGTCATCCCAGTCCCAAAGAACCGACCGGGACGGTCAGGCCCGCTGCGGCAGCAGCTTGGCGTCGTCCAGCAACTCCTGGGCGTGCGCCCGGGCCGATTCCGAATCTTCCTGGCCCGCGAGCATGCGGGCAAGCTCACGGACCCGCTCCGCCTCGTCGAGGAGCTGGACGTCGCTGGAGGTGAAGCCCGTGGCCGTGGCGCCGTCGGCGCCGCGCACGGAAGTCTTGGTGACCCGGATGTGTTGGTCGGCGAAGGCCGCCACCTGCGGCAGGTGGGTGACTACCAGGACCTGGACATGCCGGGCGAGCATGGCCAGCCGGCGGCCGATTTCGACGGCGGCGCGGCCGCCGACGCCGGCGTCGACCTCGTCGAAGACGAAGGTCGGGACGGGGTCGACGGCGGCCAGCACGACCTCGATGGCGAGCATCACGCGGGAGAGTTCACCGCCGGAGGCGCCCTTGCCAAGCGGCCGGCCCGGCGCACCCGAGTGCGGCTGCAACAGGAAGGAGATCTCGTCGACGCCGAACGGGCCCAGCTGCTCGCCCGGGTCGACGTTGATGACAAGGGTGGCGTCGGCCATTGCCAGGGCGGTCAGTTCAGCGCTAACCCGGGCGGAGAGGTCCTTGGCGGCCTTCTTCCGGGCCTTGCTGATGGCCCCGGCCTGCTTCCGGAGATCGGCTTCGGAGCGGGCCACCTCGGCGTCCAGCGCCTCGATCCGGGTGGAGTCGTCCTGGAGCTCCTCGAACCGCGCTCTCGCCTGCTCCGCCCAGGCCAGCACCTCGTCGATGCTGGGCGCATACTTGCGCACCAGCTTGGCCAGCGCGGCGCGGCGGTCTTCGATTTCGGCGAGCCGTTCCGGGCCTTCGGTGTCGAGGGAGGCCTGGTAACTGGCCAGCTCGGTGGCGATGTCGTTGAGCAGGAATCCAACTTCGGCCAGCCGGGCGGCGGCGGAGCCGAGTTCCCCGTCGTGTTCGGCGACGTGCTCCAGGGCGCGCTTCGCGGCGTCCACCAGCGTGGTGGCGTCGGCTTCCTCGCCGAAGTCTTCGGAGATCAGGGCCTGGTGCGCGGTGCTGGCGGCGATCCGCAGCTCTTCGACGTTGGCAAGCTTGACGGCCTCGGCCTTGAGCGATTCGTCTTCGCCCGGCTGCGGATCGACGGCGTCGATCTCGGCCAGGGCGGCCTCGAGGGACTCCGCCTCGCGCAGCCGTTCGCGGGCGGCGCTGCGGAGTTCGTCCAGCTCGGCCTGGCTGGCCTTCCAGTGCCCGTGCAGCTGCTGGTAGGCGGCCAGAGAACCGGCGAGGGACTCCCCCGCAAATTTGTCCAGGGCCTCGCGCTGGGCCACCGGGCTCTTGAGCCGGATCTGGTCGGACTGTCCGTGGACCACCACGAGCGTCCCGCCGATCTCGGCGAGGACGCCGACCGGCGCGGTGCGGCCGCCGAGGTAGGCGCGGCTGCGGCCGTCGGCTCCGACGCTGCGCGCCAGCATCAGCTCGGCTCCGCCGTCGAACTCCTCGACCTCTGCCCCGGCCTCACGCGCGCGGTTGACCGCGGCATGGCCGGCGTCGAGCTTGAGCACGGCTTCGGCGGAGGCGCTCTTGGCGCCGCTGCGGACGGCACCGGCGTCGGACCGGGCGCCGAGGAGGAGTCCGACGGCGGTGACCACCATGGTCTTGCCGGCGCCGGTCTCGCCGGTCACAACGCTCAGGCCGGGGCCGAGCGGGAGCGTCGCGTCGGTGATGACGCCGAGGTCGCGGATTCTCAGTTCTTCAAGCATGGGTCACTTCGCGGTCGAGGGATCGGTGGGGGCGCCGGGGTCCGCGGGCTGCGGTTCGGGCAGCTGCGGCCCTGCCTGCGGCGGCGTGGGCAGGGGCGGCATCGGCCGCGGGGTGCGTACCACCGGCAGGGGCCCGGTGTGGATGGAGTCGGGCTGCGGGACCGGGCCGCGCCAGCCCTGGATGGGGAGTTCGAACTTGCGGACCAGGCGGCCGGAGAACGGGGTCTGGTGGGTGCGGGCGAGCCGGACCGGGGTGGCGGAGCGGGTGACTTCCACGCGGGCGCCCGGGGGCAGGTCCACGGAGCGCCGGCCGTCGCACCAGAGCACACCCTGGGCGTCGGTGCGGTTCAGGATCTCGACGGCGAGCCGGGACCTGGGCGAGACCACAAGGGGTTTGGCGAAGAGCGCGTGCGCGCTGATGGGCACGATCAGCAGCGCCTCGACCTCCGGCCAAACCACCGGGCCGCCAGCGGAGAACGCGTAGGCGGTGGATCCGGTGGGGGTGGCGAGGACCACACCGTCGCAGCCGAAGGATGTCAGCGGGCGTTCGTCGACCTCGGTGACCACCTCGAGCATCCGTTCCCGGTTGCCCTTCTCGATGGCGGCCTCGTTCAGCGCCCAGGTGTGCCAGATCTTCTGGCCGCGGACCCAGACCTGCACGTCGATGGTCATCCGCTCTTCCACCGTGTACTGGCGGCTGGCGATCCAGTCGACGGTCTGGGCCAGGTCCGCCCGTTCGCTTTCGGCGAGGAAGCCGACGTGGCCGAGGTTGACGCCGAGCAGCGGCACGTCAACCTCGCGCACCAGCTCCGCCGCGCGCAGGATGGTGCCGTCACCGCCGAGCACCATCACGAGCTCGACGTCCGGAAGTTTTACATGGTCGTGCAGCACCTCAACGGGCTGGTCCAGCCGCCCGTAGAACCGGACCATGTCGCCGAGTTCGGATTTCTGCATCACGGGCACGATGCCGGAGGCATGCAGCTGGGCGCACGCTTCCCAGGCGGCCTTGAGGGATTCCTCGCGGCCGGTGTGGGCAAGGATGAGGACACGCCTGCTCATCGGGTTCCCCTTCTAGTGCGTCTTGTGCTGCTTGTGCTTTCAGTACTTCGGCCAGATCGTTCCCAGTAACGCAGCGACGGCTGCGTCCCGCTCTTCGATCTTAGGCAGGTCTGTCCGGTTCCCGCGTTTTATCCACAGGAAGTACTCGACGTTTCCGTCCTGCCCGGGCAGCGGGCTCTGCGCGAGGCCCTCCAGATCCAGGCCAGCATCCATCGCCGCGGCCGCGACTTTGGCGACGGCCATGCGGCGTTCCCGCTCGGAGGTGACCACCCCGGTGCGGCCCAGCCGGTCTTTGCCGATCTCGAACTGCGGTTTGACCATCAGGACTAGGTCTCCGCCCGGCTCAGTGCACGCAGCGAGCGGCGCCACGACAAGAGCCAGCGAGATGAAGGACAGGTCAGCCACGGTGAGAGAGGCCGGACCGCCGATCGCTTCCGGGGTCATGTAGCGGACATTGAGGCCTTCGTGGACCGAGACCCGGGCGTCGCCGCGGAGCTGCGGGACCAGCTGGTCATGACCGACGTCGACGGCAACCACGTGCGCGGCGCCGCGCCGGAGCAGGACCTCGGTGAAGCCGCCGGTGGAGGCGCCGGCGTCGAGGCAGCGTTTGCCGGCCACTTCGACGGCGGGGAAAGCGTCCAGGGCGCCGGCGAGCTTGTGGGCTGCGCGGCTGACGTAGTCGTCTTCGCTCTTGGTAGCGACATCCAGGGCCAGGTCGTCCTGGACCTGCAGGGAGGCCTTGGCGAGCACCTCGCCGCCCGAGCTGACCTTTCCTTCGCTAATCAGCCGTGCGGCGTGGGTGCGGGACCTCGCCAGCCCGCGGCTGACGAGGGCCTGGTCGAGCCTGGTCATCGTGGGGTTTCCCCCGCGGCCTGCCCGGCGACATCCTCGTTGAGGGCCGCGGCCAGCTCGTCGTGCAGGCCGGCGTAGACCTCGCCGTGGGACGCGACGGAAAGTTCGGGCAGGTCACCGAGGCGCAGCAGCAGGGCGTCGACGGCCGGATCGCCGACGGCGGACTCGCCTGCGGGCTCCGGCCAGTCGATCCGGGCCTCGGTGGAGGGGTTCAGCTCGGTCATGCTGTCCAGTCTAGTGATCCAACCACTCCAGGCTGGGCGCCTTGGCCGTGGGTGTCTCCGGGTTCGCGGCCCACCAGGCGGCGCAGGCAGCGCGCCAGGAATCAAGATCGGCCGGGTTACCGCTGACCCGCAGGCTGGTGCCGAGTCTCTCCGCCGAAGCGCCGCCGCAGCGGTAGCGCCCGTCGCCGTCGTGCTCGATGGCCGGGTAGGGACGGTACAGGTCGGTGAGGTCATTGATCAGGAAGCTGGGGCGTTCCAGGGTGCGGGCGGCGAGGATGGATTCCCGCGTGTCGACGCCCGTCAGCACGGCAACGGTGGCGAAGCCGGCGTTGTTGCCGCCGAGGATGTCGGTGTCCAGCCGGTCGCCGACCACCAGGGGACGGTCGGCGGCCAGCCGTTTGGCCGCGGCGTGGAACAGCGGCGCCTCGGGCTTGCCCGCCACCAGCGGCCGGCGGCCGGTGGCGGCCGCGACGGCGGCAACCAGCGTGCCGTTGCCGGGCGCCATGCCGCGGGCCTGCGGAATGGACATGTCCGTATTGGTGGCCACCCAGAGTGCGCCGGCCGCGACCACGTAGGCCGCCTCCGCGAGGTCCTTCCAGCCCAGGTCGGGGTGGAAGCCCTGCACAACCGCGACCGGGTCTTCGGCCTCACTGCGGACCGGGACGAGGCCCGCGAGTTCGATTTCGCGGGCCAGTGCCTCGCCGCCGGTGATCAGGACGCGGGCGCCGGCCGGCAGCATGGACGCGAGCAGCTCGGCAGCTGCCTGGGAGGAGCTCACCACCTGCTGGTCCTCGGCCGGGGCGCCGAGCTCGCGCAGGTGCTGCGCCACTTCGGCGGGCGACCGGGAGGCGTTGTTCGTCACATAGCCCAGCCCGACGCCGATGCCATTAAGCCGCTGCAGCGACTCCACGGCGCCGGGGATGGCCTGCGGGCCGGCATACACAACGCCGTCCAGATCGGCCAGCAGCGCATCGAACCTGGAAATGAGTTCAGCTTCGGCCATGGTCGCTTAGTCCTCGGCGCGTTCCGGAACGCGGGAGTCGTGGCTGTGGGCATCCCCGGTTTCCAGCCCGTCCGCCTCAAGTTCGTCGGCTTCAACCGAATCGTCATCGGATTCGGCGTCGTCGGACTCAAAGAAGTCCGGCTCTTCGTCGTCGGAGCCGGCCTCAAGATCCTGTGCCGCGGACGCCGGCGCTCCGGTTTCCGGGAGACCGGCGACGGCTTCGGCGCTTGCTGACTTGGGTGCGGGCTCGCCGGCAGCGGCGGCGGACTGCTGGGCAGCCTGCTCCCGCAGGATCCGACGGCGCTGCTCCTCCTCGCGCGCTTCCTCCTCCTCGTCCCAGCCGAGGTCAATGATGTCCGGGTCCTCGTCGACGCCGAGGCCAAGAGCGTTCTCGGCGACGACCGCCTGGCGCTGCCACTTCCCGGCTTCGGCGTCGCGGCCTGCTGCCGTCAAGGCATCGGCGTAGGCGCGGAAGAGCCGCGGGCTGTAGGAGAAGGCGCGGTTGATGTCCAGCTGCGCGATTTCCAGCTCGGAAACGGCGGCCTCGAGCTGGCCCAGGTCGGTGCGGGCGCCGGCAGCGACGATGGCCAGCTCCACCTTGCCCGGAGCGTCAAGGTCCTTGGCTTCTTCGGAGCGGGCCATGTCCAGTGCCCGGTCCGGGCGGCCCAGGCCACGTTCGCAATCGGCCATGACCGGCAGGTGCATGTTGGACCCGCTGATCCGGCGGTAGGTGCGGAACTCACGCAACGCTTCGCCGTAGTGCCCGGCGGCGTAGGCGGTCAGGCCGACAGCTTCGCGGACGGCTGCCAGGCGACCACCACGGCGGCTGGCGGCAAGGGCGTGCTGGAAGGCAAGTTCCGGCTCGTCATCGATGAGGCGGCCGGCCATCACGAGGTGACGGGCCACCCATTCGGCGCTGTTGTCCTCCAGGGTCTTGATCTGGTGCTGCGTGGCGCGGTCCAGTTCTTTGCCGGTGACGTCCTCGTCGATCTGCGGTGAACGCTCACGGTCCGGGCGGTTGGCGCTGCGCAGGTCCTTGGCGTTGGGTTCGCGCACGGGACGGTCTTCGGCGCGGTCGCGGCCGAATTGGCGGGGGCCGGAGTCGCCGCGGTCGAAACTGCGGGCCGGACGGTCCTCGCGGTCGAAGCTGCGGGCCGGACGGTCTTCGCGGTTGCCGAAGGGCTTGCGGTTGTCGCCGCCGCTAAACGGCTTGCGATCACGGTCGCCACCGAAGCTGCGACGCTCACCGCCCTCACGCGACGGACGATCACCAAACGGCTGACGATCACGGTCGCCACCGCCGCTGAACGGCTTCCGATCACGGTCCCCACCAAAACTGCGACGCTCACCGCTCTCACGCGACGGACGATCACCAAACGGCTTACGATCACGGTCGCCACCGCCGCTGAACGGCTTACGATCACGGTCCCCACCAAAACTGCGACGCTCACCGCCCTCACGCGACGGACGATCACCAACCGGCTTACGATCACGATCGCCACCACCACTGAATGGCTTATGATCACGATCTCCACCGAAGCTGCGACGCTCACCACCCTCACGCGCAGGACGATCACCACACGGCTTACGATCACGGTCGCCAGCACCACTGAACGGCTTACGATCACGGTCGCCACCACCACTGAACGGCTTACGATCACGATCTCCACCGAAGCTGCGACGCTCACCACCCTCACGCGACGGACGATCACCAAACGGCTTACGATCACGATCGCCACCACCACTGAATGGCTTACGATCACGATCTCCACCGAAGCTGCGACGCTCACCACCCTCACGCGACGGACGATCACCACCCGGCTTACGATCACAATCGCCAACACCACTGACTGGCTTACGATCACGATCTCCACCGCAGCTGCGACGCTCACCACCCTCACGTGACGGACGATCACCAAACGGCTTACGAGCACGGTCACCAGCAACACGGAACGGCTTACGATCACGGTCGCCACCGCCGCTGAACGGCTTACGATCACGGTCCCCACCGAAACTGCGACGCTCACCGCCCTCACGCGCCGGACGATCACCAAACGGCTTACGATCACGGTCGCCAGCACCACTGAACGGCTTACGATCACGGTCGCCACCACCGCTGAACGGCTTACGATCTCCATCACGCGACGGACGATCACCAGATGGCTTACGATCGCGGTCATTGAATGACGGGCGCGATCCCTCCGAACGATCGTCCCTTCCACGGAAGCCGCGGGGGTTTCCGCCGGAGTTGTTGGTCCCGCGGAATCCCCCGCCGCCGGAGTTGCGTCCNTTACGATCTCCATCACGCGACGGACGATCACCAGATGGCTTACGATCGCGGTCATTGAATGACGGGCGCGATCCCTCCGAACGATCGTCCCTTCCACGGAAGCCGCGGGGGTTTCCGCCGGAGTTGTTGGTCCCGCGGAATCCCCCGCCGCCGGAGTTGCGTCCGCCGCCGAAGTTACCGCGGTCGTTGCCGCCTCGGTTGCCGTCGTTGTGCTCAGCCATGGTGGATTCCTCCTGTTATGAGCTGACCACTGGCGCAATCGCAGCCGCTCTGTTTCCGTGTTTCGTTCGCTACGCAACCCGAAATCAAGCGCTTCGAAGTCCGTACATCTCAATCAATTCTAGGCGAGTCGTCTCCGCCCGGCTAACGGCAGCGGGCCATTCCGGCCCCGCGGTGTCAAGTCTCACAGGGCTGTTCCACCTTCGCTGCGCACCGGCAGCTCAAACCGCCGACCTTGAATGGTGGTGGCCTTGTTTGTGGTTATTAAATGGCTCAGGCCCCGACACGGTGTGTCGGGGCCTGGCTGTAATGG
>NZ_JBEEQE010000031.1:0-3335 GCF_040137805.1 Pseudarthrobacter sp. B907
TATAGTAAAGGTCTCGGGGTCTTTCCGTCCTGCTGCGCGTAACGAGCATCTTTACTCGTACTGCAATTTCGCCGAGTTTATGGTTGAGACAGCGGGGAAGTCGTTACTCCATTCGTGCAGGTCGGAACTTACCCGACAAGGAATTTCGCTACCTTAGGATGGTTATAGTTACCACCGCCGTTTACTGGGGCTTAAATTCTCAGCTTCGCCTTGCGGCTAACCGGTCCTCTTAACCTTCCAGCACCGGGCAGGAGTCAGTCCGTATACATCGTCTTGCGACTTCGCACGGACCTGTGTTTTTAGTAAACAGTCGCTTCCCCCTGGTCTCTGCGGCCCCTGCACGCTCCGGACAGCATGTGTCCATCACGATAGGGGCCCCCCTTCTCCCGAAGTTACGGGGGCATTTTGCCGAGTTCCTTAACCATAATTCTCTCGATCGCCTTAGTATTCTCTACCTGATCACCTGTGTCGGTTTGGGGTACGGGCGGCTAAAACCTCGCGTCGATGCTTTTCTAGGCAGCATAGGATCACCGAATCCCCCCATACGGGGGTCCCGTCGGGTCTCAGGCATCATGAACGGCGGATTTGCCTACCGTTCGCCCTACATCCTTAGACCGGGACAACCATCGCCCGGCTCGGCTACCTTCCTGCGTCACACCTGTTAATACGCTTGCCTCCCAGGATCAGGTCCCGCGCTCCACCAAAACCCTCACACCACAAGGGTGATCGGGCAGGTCTCGGGCGGTTAGTATCCCCTGTTCAGCATGGGCGGTTTTTCGCCGGTACGGGAATATCAACCCGTTGTCCATCGACTACGCCTGTCGGCCTCGCCTTAGGTCCCGACTTACCCAGGGCAGATTAGCTTGACCCTGGAACCCTTGATCATTCGGCGGACGGGTTTCTCCCCCGTCTTTCGCTACTCAGGCCTGCATTCTCACTCGTGGAGGCTCCACCGCTGGTTCCCACCGCGACTTCACTGCCCACACGACGCTCCCCTACCTATCCAGACGCCTGAACCGCAAGGGCTTAGCTAATATCTGCATGCCACAACTTCGGCGGTGCACTTGAGCCCCGCTACATTGTCGGCGCGGAATCACTTGACCAGTGAGCTATTACGCACTCTTTTAAGGATGGCTGCTTCTAAGCCAACCTCCTGATTGTCTTCGCAACTCCACATCCGTTCCCACTTAGCACACGCTTAAGGGCATTAGTTGGTGGTCTGGGCTGTTGCCCTCTCGACTATGAAGCTTAGCCCCCACAGTCTCACTGCTGCGCGCTCACTTACCGGCATTCGGAGGTTGGCTGACGTCAGTAACCTGGTAGGGCCCATTAGCCATCCAGTAGCTCTACCTCCGGTAAGAAACACGCAACGCTGCACCTAAATGCATTTCGGGGAGAACCAGCTATCACGAAGTTTGATTGGCCTTTCACCCCTACCCACAGCTCATCCCCTCCATTTTCAACTGAAGTGGGTTCGGTCCTCCACGACGTCTTACCGTCGCTTCAACCTGGCCATGGGTAGATCACTTCGCTTCGGGTCTAGATCACGCCACTGCAACGCCCTGTTCAGACTCGCTTTCGCTACGGCTTCCCCACACGGGTTAACCTCGCGACGTAACACTAACTCGCAGGCTCATTCTTCAAAAGGCACGCCGTCACAACTACAAGGCTGCTCCGACGGATTGTAAGCACACGGTTTCAGGTACTGTTTCACTCCCCTCCCGGGGTACTTTTCACCTTTCCCTCACGGTACTGGTCCGCTATCGGTCATTAGGGAGTATTTAGGCTTATCAGGTGGTCCTGACAGATTCGCACGGGATTTCTCGGGCCCCGTGCTACTTGGGATACTTCCCAGGCGGCACACAACATTTCGGTTACGGGGCTCACACCCTCTCTGGCCGGCCTTTCAAGACCGTTCACCTATGCACATGCTCTCACCCCACTGTCCCGGCAGAGACAGAACGGAAAGTCCCACAACCCCGACCATGCAACGCCCGCCGGCTATTCACACATGGAACGGTTTAGCCTGATCCGCGTTCGCTCGCCACTACTAACGGAATCACTATTGTTTTCTCTTCCTGCGGGTACTGAGATGTTTCACTTCCCCGCGTTCCCTCCACGCACCCTATGTGTTCAGATGCGGGTCACCAGATCACTCGCGCGTCTGGCGGGGTTGCCCCATTCGGACACCCTGGGATCCCAGTCCGGTTATCGACTCCCCCAGGCTTCTCGCAGATTCCTACGTCCTTCTTCGGCTCCTCATGCCAAGGCATCCCCCGTATGCTCTTAAAAACTTGACCACAACAGATCAAGGAGTAATTTCGAGAGAATCACGAAACCAACCACACCCAACACCACCACCCCAAAAGGGGTGGCACCATCACGCGCAGCCAGATCCAGGTCCATATTCTTGGAAATTGCTTCTTATAAAAGATGCTCGCGTCCACTATGTAGTTCTCAAACAACAACCCCGTACCACACACCCCACACACCTAAACAGTGCATGTTCGTCGCAGCCGGGAAACCAGAAACACAAGNTCAGACCCCCAAAAGGACCCATACAGTGCGTGTTCGTCGCAGCCGGGAAACCAGAAACACAAGTCCCGGGGTCACCCCCGGTCCTGTTGTCTCAGGACCCAACAGTGTGCCAAACACTACCCAGCAGAATCATTCCGGCGTGCGTTCCAGGACCTTCCCGAGAGAGGATCCGTACTTGCTGCCGGCCTGTGCCGCCAGGCACCTATTTGTTGATATTCCACCCGTGAGCACCCGCCGCAGAACTTGCGTCTGCGCAACGGGCGTACTCCTGACAACACCACCACCAGGACATGCGTCCGGTGATGAACGTTGTAGGTGCTCCTTAGAAAGGAGGTGATCCAGCCGCACCTTCCGGTACGGCTACCTTGTTACGACTTAGTCCCAATCGCCAGTCCCACCTTCGACAGCTCCCTCCCANGCTATTTGTTGATATTCCACCCGCGAGCACCCGCCGCAGAACTTGCGTCTGCGCAACGGGCGTACTCCTGACAACACCACCACAGGACATGCGTCCGGTGATGAACGTTGTAGGTGCTCCTTAGAAAGGAGGTGATCCAGCCGCACCTTCCGGTACGGCTACCTTGTTACGACTTAGTCCCAATCGCCAGTCCCACCTTCGACAGCTCCCTCCCACAAGGGGTTAGGCCACCGGCTTCGGGTGTTACCAACTTTCGTGACTTGACGGGCGGTGTGTACAAGGCCCGGGAACGTATTCACCGCAGCGTTGCTGATCTGCGATTACTAGCGACTCCGACTTCATGGGGTCGAGTTGCAGACCCCAATCCGAACTGAGACCG
>NZ_JBEEQE010000032.1:0-3026 GCF_040137805.1 Pseudarthrobacter sp. B907
GTTGGAGGCTCTCCCCCTTTAACCACAAAACGTCCCAGCGCCGTTGGCCGCACCCCTCCAGACCTGGAGCAGCGTTGGGTGGGAAGCCGCCAGACCTGCGGGAGCGTCGGGTGGGAAGCGGCCAGAGCTGCGGGAGCGTCGGGAGTGGGCCGCGAAGATCGGCGTCGGACTCGTCAGCGGGGGAACTTCCGTCTGTGTAGCCATGCCAGGAGTTCAATCGCGAGACCGCCGCCAAGGCCGGCGGCCAGAGCGGCCAGCAACAGGCTGGCGGGCGGCCAGGACAGGATGAAGAACTCCTGTGCCAGGGGGAGGTTGAGCAGGATCACGAGCGCAGCGCACATCGCCGCCAGCACCCCCACCCGGCCTGTGTTGAGCGGCCGGGACACGACCGCAAGGATCCAGAGTCCCACCACCGAGAGGGTGAGGACCGAAGCGGATCCCAAGGTCTCCGGCGTCGTCTCTCCTGAGAGCGCGATCCCGTTCAGCGCCAGCAGGGCGGCCGCGACGATCAGCCCCGCCGGCACGGAGAACCAGAGGGAACGGCGCAGGAAACCTGGCTTGTACCGGCGGGCGTTGGGCATGAGCGCCAGGAAGAAGGCGGGGATGCCGATAGTCAGGCCGTCGGTGAAGGACAGTTGGCGGGGGAGGAACGGGAAGGGCCACTGCATCAGCCCGAAAGTGACCGCAATGGCAATCGAATAGGCGGTCTTGCTGAGAAAAAGGCTCGAGACCCGTTCGATGTTTGCGATGACCCGGCGGCCTTCCGCCAGCACCTCCGGGAGCCGGTCGAAGCGCCCGTCGAGCAGGACCAAACGCGACACCGCTTTGGTGGCGGGCGCGGCCGAATCCATGGCTATGCCAAGGTCCGCCGTCTTGAGGGCGAGCGCGTCGTTTACTCCGTCCCCGGTCATGGCCACGGTGTGTCCTAGCCGTTGAAGAGCGGTGACCATGTCCTTCTTCTGGTCGGGGCTAACCCGGCCGAACACCGTGTTGCGGCCCATGACCTCCTCGAGCAGCTGAGGGTCCTCCGGCAGCTCGCGGGCGTCGAAGCCATCCGTCACGTCGACGCCAACCCGGCGGGCGATGGCGGCGACGGTCCGCGGATCGTCGCCCGAAATGATTTTCACCTCGACGCCCTCGGCGCGGAAGAATTCCAGGGTTTCCCGGGCGTCTGAACGGGGTTGCTCCCGGAACGTCAGGAGCGCTACGGGCCGGAGTCCGGCGGGCAGCGTCGCCACCTTGCCCGCTGCCGGCAGCCCGTCAGCTCCGGCCAGGAGCAGCGTCCGCAGACCCGCCCGTGCCAGCTCGCCGGCCTGTCCCAGGACGCCGGCGTGGCCCGCTGGTGCAAGGACCATTTCCGGTGCCCCAAGAATCCAAGTGGGCGTTGTGCCGTTGCTGCTGCCGAAAGAGACCCCGCTCCACTTCCGCGAGGAGGAAAACGGAACATAGGAGACCGACTGGAAGCCGCCGTCGTCCTCAAAAGCGGTGGCAAGGCTCCGGGCCGTCGCGTTCGCCTCGGGTTCGGTGGCAAACCAACCGAGGGCCTGCTGCCAGCCGGCGTCGGGCGAGGGAGTCAACTGGTGGACGGCGTCGAATTTGAGACCCCCCTCGGTCAGGGTGCCGGTCTTGTCCATGCACAGGATGTCCACCCGGGCGAGTCCTTCCACAGCTGCGAGCTCCTGAATGAGCACCTTGTGGCCGGCCAGCCGGAGTCCGCCGACGGCAAACGCCACGCTGGTCAGCAGCACGAGACCCAGCGGAACCATGGCAATCACACTGGCGATGACGCCCACCATGGCCCCGGTCCAGGCGCCGGTGGCAAGGGCGTCTTGCCAGCCGCCCCGTGACTGCAGTTCGCCGTTGATCACCACGACGGCGACGGGCAGGATTCCCCAGGCGATCCAGCGCAGGACACGGTTGAGGCTGTTACGGATCTCCGAGTCCACCAGCGAGAACCGGCGCGCATCTGCCGTGAGCCGGCTGGCGAAGGACTCGGCTCCCACCCGGACTACCCGGGCTTTGCCGTGGCCTGCCACGATGATGGATCCCGAAAGCACTTCCGAGCCGGCATCCTTGTCGATCGGATCCGATTCGCCGGTAAGGAGGGATTCGTCGGCCTCCAGCCCGGCCGCGTCGAGCACCGAAGCGTCCGCGGTGACCTGGTCCCCGGCGCGCAGGACCAGGACGTCATCCCGTACGACCTCGGCCGTGGCGATCTCGAGGATCTGGCCGTCGCGCAGCACCCTCGCCCGCGGGGCGTCCAACACGGCGAGGCGGTCCAGGGATCTCTTCGCCCTGAACTCCTGGACCACGCCGATCACCGCATTGCCCGCGGCTGCCAGCCCAAACAGCGCGTCCTGCCAGCGACCCAAGAGCAGCAGCACCAGAAAACTCGTGCCGACGATCGCGTTGAACAGCGTCAGGACGTTGGCCCGAAAAATCTGCCACAGGCTCCGGCTGGTCTTGTCGGGCACACGGTTGTCCAGGCCACTTTCAATGCGGGCAGCGACCTCATGGTGCGAAAGTCCGTTCACGGCGGGACCGGAGACACGCCGATGGAGCAGAGCGGGGTTCTGGCGCCGGGGTTGTGCCCTCACCCCCCGATGGTAACCGGCCCGGGGGACGGAAGCGATGGAGCTTACGGCCCGGATCCACCGGAAATCGACGACGCCGGCCAGGGACGGGCGGGTGCGCGGAGCCCGGCGCGGCCCCGTGTTGGGCGGACCGGCGCGGGATTTCACGGCCATTGGGCAGCTGGAGGGACGGCTCCGGGGCGGGTTTGCGATTGCCGCCGGCTGGGTGTATTGTTTTCTAAGTCGCCACGAGGGAGACCAGCGGAAATGCTGGAGTACCGGAGGCGGCCAACCCCCCAAAATAATTCAAAACCAAGGTCTTCCGTCGCCTCAGGCGCCAGGAGAATTCTGGTGGGGCTGGTTCGTCTGCTGATGTAGGTCGCGGAAACGCTGATTTGCTTCGCAGGCTGGGACCGGGTAAGTTTGAAAAGTTGCTCCGGAGCGATCCTCGAC
>NZ_JBEEQE010000033.1:0-2898 GCF_040137805.1 Pseudarthrobacter sp. B907
TCCCACGCCACCTCCCTCTTCCCGTAACCCAAGACTTCAGAATTTAGAGAACAAGAGAGAACAGGGACCATATGTCCAGCGAATCCTCCTTCGGCCTCATGCAGATCGGCCTCGCCACCGCGGAAGACATCCGTGGCTGGTCTTACGGCGAGGTTAAGAAGCCGGAAACCATCAACTACCGCACGCTCAAGCCCGAGAAGGACGGCCTCTTCTGCGAGAAGATCTTCGGCCCGTCCCGCGACTGGGAATGCTACTGCGGCAAGTACAAGCGCGTGCGCTTCAAGGGCATCATCTGCGAGCGGTGTGGCGTTGAGGTCACCCGCGCCAAGGTCCGCCGTGAGCGCATGGGCCACATCGAGCTGGCCGCCCCGGTCACGCACATCTGGTACTTCAAGGGTGTCCCGTCCCGCCTGGGCTACCTCCTTGACCTGGCTCCGAAGGACCTTGAAAAGGTCATCTACTTCGCCGCCTACATGATCACCAGCGTCGACGCCGATGCCCGCCACGAGGAACTGCCCAACCTCCAGGTTGAGCACGACATCGAGAAGAAGCAGCTGATCGACAACCGCGACTCCGACATCGCCACGATCGCCCGCGACCTCGAAAACGAGATCGCGCGCCTCGAGGGTGAAGGCGCCAAGGCTGCCGACAAGAAGAAGGCCCGCGACTCCGCCGACCGCCAGATGGCCAACGTCCGCAAGCGCGCGGACGCCGAGATCGAGCGCCTCGAGCAGGTCTGGGACCGCTTCAAGAACCTCAAGGTCGCCGACCTCGAGGGTGACGAGGGCCTGTACCGCGAGCTGCGTGACCGCTACGGCATGTACTTCGAAGGCTCCATGGGCGCCGAGGCCATCAAGAAGCGTCTTGAGGGCTTCGACATGCAGGCCGAGTCCGACCTGCTGCGCGACATCATCGCCAACGGCAAGGGCCAGCGCAAGACGCGCGCCCTGAAGCGGCTCAAGGTGGTCAACGCGTTCCTGACGACCAACAACAGCCCGCTCGGCATGGTGCTGGACGCCGTCCCGGTGATCCCGCCGGAACTGCGCCCGATGGTCCAGCTGGACGGCGGCCGCTTCGCGACCTCCGACCTCAACGACCTGTACCGCCGCGTGATCAACCGCAACAACCGCCTCAAGCGCCTGCTTGACCTCGGTGCCCCGGAGATCATCGTCAACAACGAGAAGCGCATGCTTCAGGAAGCCGTTGACAGCCTGTTCGACAATGGCCGCCGCGGCCGTCCGGTCACCGGACCGGGCAACCGCCCGCTGAAGTCCCTGTCCGACATGCTCAAGGGCAAGCAGGGTCGTTTCCGCCAGAACCTCCTTGGTAAGCGCGTTGACTACTCCGGCCGTTCGGTCATCGTCGTCGGCCCGCAGCTGAAGCTGCACCAGTGTGGTCTGCCCAAGCAGATGGCCCTGGAGCTCTTCAAGCCGTTCGTGATGAAGCGCCTGGTTGACCTCAACCACGCGCAGAACATCAAGTCGGCCAAGCGCATGGTCGAGCGTTACCGCCCGCAGGTCTGGGACGTGCTCGAAGAGATCATCACCGAGCACCCGGTGCTGCTGAACCGTGCACCTACCCTGCACCGTCTCGGCATCCAGGCGTTCGAGCCGCAGCTGGTCGAAGGCAAGGCAATCCAGCTCCACCCGCTGGTCTGTGGCGCCTTCAACGCCGACTTCGACGGCGACCAGATGGCAGTCCACCTGCCGCTGAGCCCCGAAGCCCAGGCCGAGGCCCGGATCCTGATGCTGTCCTCGAACAACATCCTGAAGCCGTCCGACGGACGCCCGGTGACGCTGCCCTCGCAGGATATGATCATCGGCCTCTACCACCTGACCACCAAGCGTGTCGGTTCAGCTGGCGAAGGCCGGATCTTCTCCTCCGTCTCGGAAGCCATCATGGCGTTCGACCTGCACGAGCTGCACCTGAACTCCAAGGTCAAGATCCGGCTCGAGGACTTCGTCCCCTACGCCGGCTGGGAAGCTCCCGAAGGCTGGGAGCCGGGTCAGACCACGCTGGTCGAAACCTCCCTGGGCCAGGTCATCTTCAACCAGACGCTGCCCGCGGACTACCCGTGGGTGGAGGCTGTTGCCGACAAGGGTGAGCTCTCCCGGATCGTCAACGACCTCGCCGAGCGTTACCCGAAGGTCGTCACGGCGGCAACGCTGGACAACCTGAAGGATGCCGGTTTCTACTGGGCAACCCGCTCGGGCGTCACGGTCGCCATCTCCGACATCGAGGTCCCGGCCTCCAAGCCGGAGCTCCTTGCCGGCTACGAGACCATGGCCGCGAAGATCCAGGGCCAGTACGACAAGGGCCTGATCGACGACGACGAGCGTCGCCAGGAACTGATCGAGATCTGGAACAAGGCAACCAACGAGATCGCCCAGGCGATGCGTGACAGCCTGTCGCCGATGAACACCATCAACCGCATGGTGTCCTCCGGTGCCCGTGGTAACTGGATGCAGGTCCGTCAGATCGCGGGTATCCGTGGCCTGGTGGCCAACCCGAAGGGTGAGATCATCCCGCGTCCGATCAAGTCCTCCTACCGCGAGGGCCTGTCGGTGCTGGAATACTTCATCGCCACGCACGGTGCCCGTAAGGGGCTGGCCGATACCGCGCTGCGTACCGCCAACTCGGGTTACCTGACCCGTCGTCTGGTGGACGTGTCGCAGGACGTCATCGTCCGTGAAGAGGACTGCGGCACCGAACGTGGCCTCGTCACCCCGATCGCTGTGGCTGACGCCAACGGCGAGCTGGTCCTGGACGAGAATGTCGAGAACAGCGCCTACGCCCGCACCCTGGCCGTGGACGTCGTTGACGCCAAGGGCAAGGTCCTGGCAGCGGCCGGTACTGACTGCGGCGACGTCGTCATTGCCGAACTGTTCGCGGCCGGCA
>NZ_JBEEQE010000034.1:0-2849 GCF_040137805.1 Pseudarthrobacter sp. B907
GGCGATCATCTCCAGGCCGTCGCGCTGGCGGCCCAGCTCGGCGTCGATCCGCGCGGCGATCTCCGGATCCAGCGCGGACAGCTCCGCATCCAGCGACGGGGACACAACCTGCTCGAAGCTCGTTTCAGTTGCGGGGGTGCTCACAGTTCGCCGCCGTTCTTGGACGCGTATTCCTGGGCGGAGAGCAGCGGACCGTCCGATTCGGCGGCGACCTTGAACAGCCAGCCGGCACCGTACGGGTCGCTGTTGATCAGCGAGGGATCGTCGACGACGGCGGGGTTGGTTTCGGTGACCTCGCCGGTGACCGGTGCGTACAGGTCGGAGACCGACTTGGTTGACTCGACCTCGCCGCAGGTCTCCCCCGCGGTCACCGTGGCGCCCACCTCGGGCAGGTCCACGTAGACGATGTCGCCGAGAGCATCTGTGGCGACGGCGGAGATGCCGATAGACACAACGTTCCCGGCCTCCCGCGCAACCCACTCGTGCTCGTCGGAGTACTGCAGTTCAGGGGCAACTTTTGCCATGTGTTTTTCCTAATTCTTGGAGTGGTCGTTGGTACTAAATCAATTGTGGCCGGGTTATGTACCGACCTCGGTCGGGTTACGCGGCCGGAAACCGAATTCCTCCGCGTGCTCGCTCGTTCCTCGCTTAGACGCACGCTTCCGGAATCCGCTCCCCTGCCGCTATCGCGCAGTCCAGTTCCCGGGGCCAACAGTTTTCGAACCACCTGTCCGTTCTCCGGAAAGAAACAGTGGCCTTCGATAATCTTCGAGAGCCGAGCNATCCGCTCCCCTGCCGCTATCGCGCAGTCCAGTTCCCGGGGCCAACAGTTTTCGAACCACCTGTCCGTTCTCCGGAAAGAAACAGTGGCCTTCGATAATCTTCGAGAGCCGAGCCGCGGTAGGCGGTAATGGCCCCAGCACCTTTGGATTTCGAAAGCGCTGGCTCCCGATGGTTTGGGGCGGTCGGTTGTCCCAAAAGGTGAGCTGTCCACAAGGGGCCGGCCGGTCTGGGTTTTCGAAAGCGTGCGTCTAAGCGAGGAACGAGCGAGCACGCGTGAAAACCGAGGCCTGCCGGTCCCGGAGTCGGGGACGGTCGGCCGGTCCCGGAGCCAGCCACGGCTCCGGGACCGGAAGGGCTACTTTTGGCGCTTGTAGAAAGGCAGCGCGACAACTTCGAACGGCTCGTTCTTGCCGCGCAGGTCGATGTCCAGGGCGGTGCCGGGTTCGGTGAACTCGACGTCGACGTAGGCCATTGCGACCGGGTAGCCCAGCGTCGGGCTCGGCTGGCCGGAGGTGACCTCGCCGACGACGGTGCCGTCCTTCAGGACCGAGTAGTGGCCGCGGCCGGCCCGGCGTCCGAGGCCCTTGAGGCCAACGAGCTTCCGGCCCGTGGTGGCCCCGGCGCCGGCTTCCTTCTTGGCGGCCAGGGCTGCCTTGCCAACGAAGTCGCCTTCCTTGGACAGCGCGACGACGGGGCCAAGGCCGGCTGCGAACGGGTCGCCGTCCAGGGAGAGCTCGTTGCCGTAGAGCGGCATGCCGGCCTCGAGCCGGAGCGAGTCGCGGGAGGCGAGGCCCGCAGGGGTCAGTTCGCCGTCTTCGGCGATGGCGACCAGCGCCTGCCAGAGGGTGGCGGCGTCGTCGTTGGCGACGAAGATTTCGAAGCCGTCCTCGCCGGTGTAGCCGGTGCGGGCCAGCAGGAGGTCCTGGCTGGCCCCGCCGAACATGAACGGGACCTCGACGGCGGCGTAGTACTTCAGTCCGGTGACGAGATCGTGCTGGGCCGCGGGGACCAGACGGAGCAGGATGGCCTCCGCCTTGGGGCCCTGGACGGCGATCAGCGAGGTTGCCGCGGAGGCATCCTCGACCGTGACGTCAAAGCCTGCAGCGCGCTCGGCCAGGGCCTCGGCGACGACTTTGGCGTTGCCGGCGTTGGGAACCACCAGGAACTTCTGGTCGCCGCGCCGGTAGGTGATGAGGTCATCGATGATGCCGCCGTCCTCGTTGCAGATCAGCGAGTACTTGGCCTTGCCAATGGCCATCGCGGAGATCTTGCCCACGAGGGCGTAGTCCAGGAATGCGGCGGCATCGGTGCCGGTGACCCAGACTTCGCCCATGTGGGAGAGGTCGAACAGGCCCGCGGACTTGCGGACGGCGTGGTGTTCGGCGAGTTCGGAGCTGTACTTGAGCGGCATTTGCCAGCCGCCGAAGTCGGTGAAGGAGGCGCCGAGCTTCTTGTGCTCTTCGTAAAGGGCCGTGTAGTTCTCAGTCATCAACAATCCTTAGTTTTCGAATTCGGACAGCGGCGGGCAGGAGCAGATCAGGTTGCGGTCGCCGGCGGCGCCGTCGATCCGGCCGACCGGCGGGAAGTACTTGTCCTGCTTGAGCGTGTGGACCGGGAAGACTGCCTGCTCGCGCGGGTACTCGCGGGTCCACTCGGTGCTGATGACCGCAGCGGCGGTGTGCGGGGCGTTGCGCAGCGGGCTGTGCTCCACACTGAACTCGCCGTGCGCCACCTGGTCGATCTCGGCGCGGATGGCGATCATTGCCGTGATGAACCGGTCGATCTCGCCGAGGTCCTCGGATTCGGTGGGTTCGACCATCAGGGTGCCCGCCACGGGGAACGCCAGGGTGGGGGCGTGGAAGCCGTAGTCGATCAGGCGCTTGGCGACGTCCTCGGCGGTGACGCCGGTCTTGGCCGTGAGCTCGCGCAGGTCCAGGATGCATTCGTGGGCCACCAGGCCGCCTTCGCCGGTGTAGAGCACCGGGAAGGAGTCGTTGAGCCGGGCTGCGATGTAGTTGGCCGCGAGCAGGGCGGACTTGGTGGCCTCGGTCAGGCCCTGGCCGCCC
>NZ_JBEEQE010000035.1:0-2386 GCF_040137805.1 Pseudarthrobacter sp. B907
GGGCGGCCAGGGCCTGACCGAGGCCACCAAGTCCGCCCTCCTCGCCGCGAACTACATCGCCGCACGGCTGGATGAGCACTTCCCGGTGCTCTACACCGGCGAGAGCGGACTGGTGGCGCACGAGTGCATCCTGGACCTGCGTGAACTCACGGCCAGGACCGGTGTCACCGCGGAGGACGTCGCCAAGCGCCTGATCGACTTCGGCTTCCACGCCCCCACGCTGTCATTCCCCGTGGCGGGCACCCTGATGGTGGAGCCCACGGAGTCCGAGGACCTCGCGGAGATCGACCGCTTCATCGCGGCGATGATCACGATCCGGCAGGAGATCGACCAGGTGGCCAGCGGCGAGTTCACGGTGGAGAACTCCCCGCTGCGCAACGCACCCCACACGGCGGCCTCCGTCGTCTCGTCCGGCTGGGAGCGGGCGTACCCGCGAGAGCAGGCCGCCTTCCCGGTCCACACGCTTAGGCAGGACAAGTACTTCCCGCCGGTCGGCCGGATCGACGGTGCAGCCGGCGACCGGAACCTGGTCTGCTCCTGCCCTCCGCTTTCCGAATTCGAGAACTAAGGATCCCCTGATGAGTGAGAACTACACCGCCCTCTTCGAGCAGCACAAAAAAGCCGGCGCCTCCTTCACGGACTTCGGCGGCTGGCAGATGCCCCTTAAGTACGAATCGGAACTGGCCGAGCACCACGCCGTCCGCAACGCCGCGGGCTTGTTCGACCTCTCCCACATGGGTGAGGTCTGGGTCAGCGGCCCGGACGCCGCCGCGTTCCTCGACTATGCCCTGGCCGGGAAGCTCTCGGCTGTGGCCGTGGGCAAGGCCAAGTACTCGCTGATCTGCCAGGAAGACGGCGGCATCATCGATGACCTCATCTCCTACCGCCGCGCCGAGGACAGGTACATGGTGGTCCCCAACGCCGGAAACGCTACGGTAGTGGCCGCGGAACTGGTCGAGCGGGCTGCAGGCTTTGACGTCACGGTGGAGAACGTCTCCGCCGAGACTTCGCTGATCGCCGTCCAGGGCCCCAACGCCGAAGCGATCCTGCTGGCCCTGGTCCCGGCCGGGCAGCACGCGCTGGTCACCGAGCTGAAGTACTACGCCGCGGTTGAGGTGCAGCTCAACGGGCAGGACCTGCTCTTGGCCCGCACCGGCTACACCGGTGAGGACGGCTTTGAAATCTACGTTCCCAACGAGGACGCCGCCGGCCTCTGGGAAGCACTGCTGGAAACCGGTGCCAGCCAGGGGCTTATCCCCGCCGGCCTGGCCTGCCGCGACTCGCTCCGGCTCGAAGCCGGCATGCCGCTCTACGGCAACGAGCTCTCCCGCGAAGGCAACCCGTACGCGGCGGGCCTGGGACCGGTCGTCTCGCTCGCCAAGGAGTCGGATTTCGTCGGCAAGGCGGCCCTGGCCGAACTCAAGGCAGCCGGCGCAGGTTCCACCACCGGCCGCAGACTTGTGGGCCTCAAGGGCCTGGGCCGCCGGGCCGGCCGCGGCCACTACCCTGTCCTGAAGGACGGCAATGTTGTCGGCGAAGTGACCTCCGGGCAGCCGAGTCCCACCCTGGGGTACCCCGTCGCGATGGCGTACGTCGACGTCGAGTTCACCGAACCGGGCACCGCCCTGGACATCGATTTGCGCGGCAAGGCCGAGCCGTTCGAAGTCGTGGCGCTGCCGTTCTACAAGCGCGAAAAATAGCCCGGCCGCCGGCTGGGCCCGTCGATACAACCTACGAACTTAAGGATTGAGAAGCATGAGCAAAGTAGTAGCCGAACTGAAGTACTCCGCGGAACACGAATGGGTCGCCGCTGACGGGTCGGGCCCGGCCGGGATCGGCATTTCAGCCGTGGCCGCGGACGCCCTCGGCGACATCGTTTACGTGGACCTGCCCGACGTGGGCGCCACGGTGACCGCGGGCGAGACGTGCGGCGAGGTCGAGTCAACCAAGTCGGTCTCGGACCTGTACGCGCCGGTCACCGGCGAGGTCACCGAGGTCAATGACGCTGTTGTGTCCGATCCGGCGCTGATCAACAGTGACCCGTACGGTGCCGGCTGGCTGTTCAAGGTCGCCGTGATCGAAGAAGGGCCGCTGATGTCGGCCGAAGAGTACGCTGCAGCCAACGGCGGCGAACTGTGAGCGGGGCTGCGGCGGCGGGCACCCTGACCGCCTTCGAGCAGGTTGTGTCCCCGTCGCTGGATGCGGAGCTGTCCGCGCTGGATCCGGAGATCGCCGTGCAGATCGATGCGGAGCTGGGCCGCCAGCGCGACGGCCTGGAGATGATCGCCTCGGAGAACCACACCGCGGTGGCCGTGATGCAGGCGCAGGGTTCGGTGCTGACGAACAAGTACGCCGAGGGCTACCCGGGCAAGCGCTATTACGGCGG
>NZ_JBEEQE010000036.1:0-2236 GCF_040137805.1 Pseudarthrobacter sp. B907
TCCCTGGATCCCGGGTTTGCCTTCCAGTATGCGCAACGACCGGCCAGCACCGAAAGGCCCGTGCACCTCGGGCCCGGGCCGGTTCCGCGCTTCGTGTCCATTGCCGCAGTTTTGTGTAAGGTTTGTCCGTGCCGCCGGCTCCGCGTTCCACCCCAGCCCTAAAATCAGACGTTAAGCAACCGATCTAGCTGAGGGAGATCAGGTGCCCCGTGAAGCCCTGCGGCTGCGTGCCGAGAGCGCGCCGGCCGAAGAACCGGCCGCCGCAGCACCAGCCACGACGCCGCCCGCACGACTCGACGCCACCGCCTTGACGCGCTCCGGCATAGCCGGGTGGGCCGCACGGCTGGGGCACCCCGGGCCGGAAGCCCGCCGGTCCCGGCGCCTCGCCCATGTAGGGGGCGTCGCGGCCATCGCCGTCCTGGTCCTGTACCTGAGCTGGCGTGTGCTGTTCACCCTGCCGGCCGGCGAGTGGAACTTGACCATCGCCTGGATCCTGATCACCTTCGAGGCCCTGCCGCTGGCGGGCCTCGTGCTGAAGGCGTGGTCTGTGTGGAACATCGACAGCCATCCCCCGGCGCGCGTCACCGAGGCGCCGCACGGTATGCGGGTGGCGGTGCTGATCCCCACCTATAACGAGCCCCTCGAGGTCCTGACCCCGACTGTCGCCGCGGCCTGCGAGCTTGCCCCGGCGCATGAGACCTGGGTCCTCGACGACGGCGACCGGCCCTGGGTCGAAGAAATGTGCGCCGCCTATGGCGCCCGGTACGTCAGCCGCGAGTTCCACGACCACGCCAAAGCCGGCAACATGAACCACGCCCTGGACCTCATGTCCGCGGAGAAGGCCGCCGGCGGCGAGGGCATCGACATCATTGCCGTCCTGGACTGCGACCACGTCCCGCTGCCCACCTTCCTCACCGCGACCCTGGGCTGGTTCGAGGACACCGAGATTGCCCTGATCCAGGGTCCGCAGTCGTTCTACAACGGCGGCGCGTTCGACGACGACGGCATCACGGGCGAACAGGGCGCCTTCTTCAACGTGCTGATGGCGTCCCGCAACGTGCCCGGCGCCGGGCCGTTCTGGTGCGGGTCGACGTCGTTGTTGCGGGTGAGCGCACTGGAGGAGGTGGGCGGCGTGGCCACCGAGACCATCACCGAGGACATGCACACCACGCTCAAACTCATCCGGCGCGGCTGGCGGACCGTGTACCACCACCAGACCCTCGCCGTCGGGCTCGCGCCGGCGACGCCGGACCAGTACCTGCTGCAACGCCGGCGCTGGGGCATGGGGGCGATGCAGATCCTCGTGCACGAGAAGTTGTGGGCGGCGAAGAGCTGGATGTCGTGGCGGAACTACCATGAGTACCTCAACGGCACGCTGTGGTGGCTGGAGGGCATCGCCACGCTCGTGGCCTTCCTGATCCCGGTGCTGATCATGCTCTCCGGCGCCCAGACCTCCACCGCCGGTCCGCTCGTCTTCACCGGCGTCTTCCTCGTTATGTTCACGTTGCGGCTCTGGGGCTCCAAGCAGCTCATGCGCAACGAGATCCACTGGCCCACGGCCTTCGCCCTGCGGATCTTCCGCGTCCCGGTGGGCTTGGCCTGCCTGTGGTGGCTGATCTCCCGCAACGTCCTCGAGTTCCAGGTCACGCCCAAGGGCGCCGCAGACTCGCGGCTCCGCGGCCGGACGCCGCGAATCCTGGTGGTGATGGTTGTCCTCATCACAGCGGTCATCCTCTACGCGGCGGCCGGGCTCGCCGGGCTGGTGCCCTGGCGCACCAGCCCCGGATCCACGGTCGCGTCGGGGGCCTGGCTGGTGCTCGCCGGGGCTGTGCTGGTCCTTGGCACCGCGCGGATCCGGGCCGCCGAGTTCGCTACTTCCCGCCGCAACGCCTACCGGGTGGAGGTGACCGCTCCGGTGGAGACGGAGGGCGTCCGTGGTGAACTGCTGGACATTTCGGTGGGCGGCGCGGCGGTGAGGTTCCCGCACGGAACCCTGCCGGCGTCGGGACTGGTCAGGCTCCGGCTGCCGGAGAGCACCCCGGTTCCGCTGCGGGTCATCCGGACCACCGAGCAGCCGGACGGTTCACAAGTCGCGTCCCTGCGGGCAGCCGACGGCGACTGGGCAGCCTACCGTGCCCTCTCGCTCTGGATCTTCCACACGCCCGCGGGGGCGCTGCCCGAATTCCCGCCCGGCGTTCCCGCCGGAGGTCCCCCAGCTGCTCCACGGTCATCTGCA
>NZ_JBEEQE010000037.1:0-1397 GCF_040137805.1 Pseudarthrobacter sp. B907
GCGGCGAGGGCGTGAGCACGGTATTGCACCGGGCTCAGGCCCTTGAGCTTTGTTGAGATTCTTTCGGTGTTGTACCAGTGGATGTAGTCCTGCAGGGCTGCTGCCAGGGCGTCGGTGCTGAGGAAACGGACGCGGTGGAAGAGCTCTTCCTTGAGGTGTCCGAAGAAGTTCTCCATGACCGCGTTGTCGTAGCAGTTGCCCTTGCGTGACATCGATTGGACCGCACCGGCATCCGCAAGGAGTACGCGCCAGCTGACATGCCGGTACTGGAATCCCTGGTCCGAATGCACGAGCGGTTTCTGCCCGTCCTCGAGCATCTCCAAAGCCTGGCGCAGCGACGTGTTCGTGAGCTCCAGATTCGGGGACGAGCCGATCGTATAGGAGATGATCTGCCGGTCGAAGAGATCCATGACCGGGGAGAGGTAGAGCTTCCGGTCCCCGACGCTGAACTCTGTCACATCCGTCACCCACTTCTGGTTCGGCGCCTCAGCGTCGAACTCGCGGTTCAGTACGTTCGGGACGACCTTGTCCTGCCCGCCCTGGTAGGAGTTGTAACGTTTCCTCCGCCGGACCTTGCAGACCAGCTGCAGGGCACGCATGAGCTTCAGTACGGTCTTCTTCGCGACCGTCCACCCTTCCTTGGCCAGTTCAGTGTGGATTCGGCGGTGCCCGTAGCGGCCACGGTTCGTCGTGAAGATCTCCGTGACTGCGGCCTTGAGTTCCTCCTGCGGGTCGGGGTCCCGGAGGCGGGACTGGTGATAGAAGAACGTCGACCGGGCCAGGCCGGCGACCTGCAGCAGAACCGGAAGCGGGAAGTCAGCCTTGAGGGCGATGAGGGCCTGAACCTTCACCGTCGTTCCTGCGCCCTCAAGGCCCGCAATTTTCCCAGGTAGGCCACCTGCGCCCGCAACAGTTCGTTCTCCCGGCGCAGCCGTTCGAGTTCGGGCAGCTCCGCCGGCTGCGGGGAACCGGGCTTCCTCAGCCTGCCCCTGGGCTTCGGGCGCAAGGCATCCGCGCCCTCGCGGCGGTAGGCACCTGCCCAATTCTTCAGCAGGCCGGAAGAGGACAAACCAGCCTCCGCCGCGAGATCCTGGGCAGTCTCACCCGCGATGAACCGTTCGACCAAGGCGAGCTTGAATTCGAACGGATACACCTGTTTCGTACGTCTGGCCACCAGCACTCCTCGACCATGGATCCTCCACCGCAGATAGAGTTCCTTGACCGGAGACTGAGGCACACCCAGCAGCCGCGCAGCCGCCATATCCGCGATGCCCTTCTCAAACCACGCTACAGCGGCCTCGCGCTGAACTTCGGACAACGGACTACGTCCATACATAAAAATGCTCCCCGGGAATCGGAACTGAATTTCCCAGTCCAACTTTTGGGGACCAGTTCAG
>NZ_JBEEQE010000038.1:0-371 GCF_040137805.1 Pseudarthrobacter sp. B907
CCGAGCCATTCCAGGCCGGCGATGTCCAGGCCGCCGCTGCCGGTCAGAGTGATACCGGCCGGCAGCACACCGGCCAGCGCGGGAACAGCACCCAAACCAGCGGCACCGGCACCGGCAGTGCCGCCCGGACCCGGGTCAGGGACCGCCGGCGCGCCGATGACGGCCCAGGGGTCGGCCTGGTCGGTGGGCCGGGCGGCGCGCCAGCCCGGCGTTATCCAGGCGTCCGCGATACCGGTGACACCACCAGGCAACGAAAGGACCTGGTCACCGCCGATGCCGGCCAGGGTGGGGATGGGGTTGGTGGTGTCCCACCACAGTTCGGACCCATCGATGGCAGCGAGTTCGCCCAAGGCGTCCACCCACAGCTCATG
>NZ_JBEEQE010000038.1:472-1137 GCF_040137805.1 Pseudarthrobacter sp. B907
GTTTCCATGCCGTCGGGTGTGCGGTCGGCAACGTTCTTCAGCTGGCCGCTCTGACCCCATGCGTACTCGGTCCAGGACCCGTCCGGGCGGATCAGCCGGGTACGGCGGCCCAGGCCGTCGTGGACGTATTCCGTCCGGGTACCGTCCGCGTCAGTGACGGCGAGGAGCTGCCCCGCGGCGTCGTACTCGTAGGCCCGGGACCCGGCCGGCGTGGATTCGCGGGTCAGACGCCCGCCGGTGTCGTATTCCCAGTCCGAGACGGCGGCCCGCACCGAGGGCTCCAGAGAGCCGTTCGGGGTGGTGGCGGCGGCGACCATTTGCCCGGCTCCGTCGTAGCCGTACCGGGTCACGGCACCGGCGTGGGTCAGGGCCGTGATCCGGCCGTCCCCGTCGCGTCCGATCAGGGTGGCATCGGCCGTGAGCGGGTCAGAGCGGTCGGTGCGGCTGTGTTCGGACAGGCTCCCGTAGCGGTAGGCCCATTCCTGCACCAAATCCCCGGCGGTGGCGGAGGTGATCCGCCCCGAGGCGTCGTGCGTGAACCGGGCCTCGCCGAGCCGGGGGTTGCTCACAGCGGTCACGCGGCCTGCGGCATCCCGGACATACGTGGTAGTGGTCCCGTGCGCGTCGGTGAACCGGGTGCGGTTCCCGTCGGCGTCGTACTCCCA
>NZ_JBEEQE010000039.1:0-1072 GCF_040137805.1 Pseudarthrobacter sp. B907
CGCGGATGTACAACTCGCTGGCCTCGGGCCTGCAGACGCCGGGGGTGTTCGGTCAGGGGTGGGCCTCGGTCCTCGATCAACACCTCGCTCTTTCGGACGAGGGCTGCCGGTGGGTACTGGCCGACGGCCGCGCGGTGGACTTCCCCCGCGAGGGCTCCGGGTGGGCCCGGGCGGTGGGGGAGAATTACTGGCTCGCCCGCGAGCGGGCCACCGTCGCGGCATTTGCCGAGTTGAGCTCGATGCCTGACGGCACGGCCGAGCTCCTGGTGGTCCGGGACAACCAGGGCGCCTGGTGGGCCTACAGCCTCGCCGGCGTGTGGCTCGGCGCCGGGTCAGGGCCCGGCCTGACGGTATCCGTCCTCCGGGAAGGGCCGGCCAACGCCGGCAGTGCCGGCCCGGTGACCCGGCTGGCGCATGTGCGCGGCCGGTTCCTCGACGTCGAGTATGTGGACGGGCTGGTTGCCGTGGTGCGGGCCTCGGACGGGCGCCGGGTCGAGTACGGCTACGACGGCGGCGGCCGGTTGATTAGCGTGGCGACGGAGCTGGGGGCGCGCACCTATCGGTGGAACGAACAGGGCCTGATTGAGGCGGTCTTTTCCGCCGCGGGGGTTCTGGAAGCGGAGAACAGCTACGACGACCACGGCAGGGTCGTGCTGCAGCTCACCCAGCACGGACGCCGGACCCGGTTTGCGTATCTGCCGGGCCGCGTCACGGTGGTCTCGGATGAGGACGGCACCCGCTCCAACTCCTGGATCGCCGACGCCAAGGGCCGCCTGGTCGGGGTGCTCGATTCCCATGACCAGCGGCAGTCGATGGCCTATGACGGCCACGGAAACCTGGTCGCCTTCACCGAGCGCGACGGGGCGGTGACGGTGCACGCCTACGACGCGCGGGGCCGGAAGACCCGGACCGTGACCCCGGAGGGCGCGGACCTCACGTACGGCTGGGATGAGCAGGACCGCATCACCACCCTGGTGACGGAGTCCGGGGCGGTCGTGGCGTATGAGTACGCCGATGAGGTGTCGCGGGATCCCTCGGTGATCGTGGACCCGCTGGGCGGGCGCACCGAGCT
>NZ_JBEEQE010000040.1:0-546 GCF_040137805.1 Pseudarthrobacter sp. B907
CAATGCGCAGCATCTTCCGGCCTTCTGGTGCCAGTGTCATCTGTTTTTCCTTCGTAAGTGGGCCGGGTATCGGCGGCGGGTTGGGGATGGGAGGGTCGGCGGTAGCGGAGCTGGTCACCACCCGGTGTACTGGGCTGCGGCGTGGAGAATGAGGACGAAGCCCATCAGTCCGCTTAAGCCGACCGCCCAGGCTTCAGCCTGCTGCCGCCTGCGCCGCCTCCGGCGCTTGGCGGCCGCTGTTCCGGCCGGGGTCGGCCGGAGGGCCAGGGGCCGATTGGCTCGGTTGATGTCCGCCATTGCCCTCAGCACTCCACGACGTTGACGGCGAGTCCGCCCATGGCGGTTTCTTTGTAGTTGGAGCTCATGTCTTTGCCGGTTGCGCGCATGGTCACGATGCCTTCGTCGAGGGAGCCGCGGTGGGTGCCGTCGCCCCAGAGGGCCATTTTGGCGGCGTTGATGGCTTTCGCCGCGGCGATCGCGTTGCGTTCGATGCAGGGGATTTGCACGAGCCCGCCGATCGGGTCGCAGGTCAGGCCGAGGTTGTGT
>NZ_JBEEQE010000041.1:0-526 GCF_040137805.1 Pseudarthrobacter sp. B907
GAGGTGACCATCGGCGGGCGCGGGTCGAACGGGACGGCGTTGCGGTTGACGGTGATGTCGATCGCCGCGAGGCGGTCCTCGGCTTCCTGGCCGTTGAGCTCGCACTCGCGCAGGTCCACCAGGACCAGGTGCACGTCGGTGCCGCCGGAGATCACGTTGATCCCCTTCGCGGTCACGTCCGGCTGGATGAGCCGCTCGGCGAGGATCCGGGCACCGGCGAGGACACGTTCCTGGCGTTCCTTGAACTCGGGCGACGCGGCGATCTTGAAGGCCACGGCCTTGCCGGCGATGACGTGCTCGAGCGGNGGAGATCACGTTGATCCCCTTCGCGGTCACGTCCGGCTGGATGAGCCGCTCGGCGAGGATCCGGGCACCGGCGAGGACACGTTCCTGGCGTTCCTTGAACTCGGGCGACGCGGCGATCTTGAAGGCCACGGCCTTGCCGGCGATGACGTGCTCGAGCGGTCCGCCCTGCTGGCCCGGGAACACGGCCGAGTTGATCTTCTTGGCGATGTCGGCGTCGTTG
>NZ_JBEEQE010000042.1:0-520 GCF_040137805.1 Pseudarthrobacter sp. B907
GGTTTGGAGTCGCAGATCGCCGCGATGTGTTCGGGTTTGCCGGAGAAGTCCGGGATCAGCAGTTCGACGCCGGTGCCCGGGTTCAGTTCGTGGATCTTGCGGACCGTTTCGGCGTAGAGCCAGACGCCTTCGTCGGCGAGGTCGTCGCGGGCCACCCCGGTGACGGTGGCGTAGCGCAGGGCCATGGACTGGACGGAGCGGGCGACCTTGGTGGGTTCGAACATGTCCACGGGGGAGGGTTTGCCGGTGTCGATCTGGCAGAAGTCGCAGCGCCGGGTGCACTCGGAGCCGCCGATCAGGAACGTCGCTTCCTTGTCTTCCCAGCACTCGAAGATGTTGGGGCAGCCGGCCTCCTCACACACCGTGTGCAGACCTTCTTTTTTGACGAGGTTTTTGAGCTGGACGAACTCCGGGCCCATCTGGACCTTGGCTTTAATCCATTCGGGCTTCCGTTCCACCGGGGTGGCCGAATTGCGCTGCTCAATGCGCAGCATCTTCCGGCCTTCTGGTGCCAGTGTCA
>NZ_JBEEQE010000043.1:0-510 GCF_040137805.1 Pseudarthrobacter sp. B907
GCGTCTGCAGGCCCGAGGCCAGCGAGTTGTACATCCGCGTCAGCACCAAGGTGGAGGCCGCCCCGGCGAAACCCAGATCCGTTTCCGGCTCGATGAAGTTTCCTGTGGCAGTGTTCACGGGATCATTCGCGTACCCGCTGGTGGGCATCGCACCGGCCGCCATCGGCGGATCGATTGCCAACCCGGACCGGTTCGCACTCACCCCCGCGGCCACGAGGGCCTCGTTCACGGCCGCGTCCGAGAGCGTCGAGACGCTGCCCTCACCGCCGGCGGCGGCAAAGGCATCGGCGATGGTNGGGCATCGCACCGGCCGCCATCGGCGGATCGATTGCCAACCCGGACCGGTTCGCACTCACCCCCGCGGCCACGAGGGCCTCGTTCACGGCCGCGTCCGAGAGCGTCGAGACGCTGCCCTCACCGCCGGCGGCGGCAAAGGCATCGGCGATGGTCACCGCCCATTTCGCGTCGTTTTCGTTGGCTCTCAGGTACTCCCGGTAAGCCCTGACAACA